>NZ_AHMP02000003.1:3040000-3340000 GCF_000243735.2 Leptospira kmetyi serovar Malaysia str. Bejo-Iso9
ACGCCGACCACACGCGGAAGTCTGATCGATTTCTACGCGTGATTTCCTTTTAAATATTTTTTCCAAAGTCCGTGGTATTGAAAAAACATTCTCAATGGAAACCCGAGAATGTTCGTATAAGAACCGTCATACGATAACACCGGTCCTTCCTCGTCTTGAACTCCGTAACTTCCCGCTTTGTCAAAGGGAGAATATTTTTCAACGTATTGCCGAATTTGATCGCGGTTCCATTCCTGAAAACGAACTCGGGAAGAATCGAACGCAAACTGTTCGAGTCCTTGATCGTATATTCCTAATCCGGAATACACGATATGCGTTTTGCCGGATAATCTTCCCAACATTTCCATCGCTTCGGGAAAGTTTTCGGGTTTCTGGAGAATGGAATTTTCATAAACCACGATCGTATCGCAGGAAATCAGAAATTCTTCCTCGGATCTTGTGCCTAACTTGGCCAAGGTGATTCTTTTTAAATATTCAAGAGGACTTTCTCCGTGAAGGGAACTTTCGTCCACGTCCTCGGGCTCCACTCTAAAATCCAGATCCAGGGATTCTAAGATGTGCTTTCTCCGCGGAGATCTGGATCTGAGGACGATCATAGATCCACAGTTTGAGAAAAGCCTTGCTTTGCACCCGTTTTCCTGCCGATATTGGTAGGGATGAAAGAGAATCAGCGAACCTTGCGGAACAAAATCGAATTCGGAATTTTTGTCCTTTTTCTGATCGGAGACGTTTCGATTTTTTCTCAAACGGCTCCGAACGAATCCAAGGATTCGAAAGAAAAACAAAAGATTCAATCCGACCGGGAATTGATCGAAACCGGGAAGTTGGAATCGATTCGTAAAAAAGCCTATCTCGGGTTGAAAGGAATTCGCGTTTCGCTTTTAAACTTCGGTAAAAAACAGGATCTCGATAAACTCGCAAACGACTACGGACAAGCCGAAACTCTTTATCTCAAAGCGGAGTACGGAAACGCCACGACCGCGTTCGAAAATATTTTCAAAACGATCGTTCCCTTGGAAGAAACGATTCGCAAGGACTACGAGAATCGATCCGTTCAGCTCGGGCAGGAATTGGCGCCTCAGATCGTCTCGATCCGTTTGGACGAAAAAAATAAAAACCGTTCCATTCTTCCCGTATTAGAAAAATATTATACTCGTTTCGGTGAAACTTCCAAAACCGCGACCAAGGATTTGGAAAAAGGAGAACGAACATCCGCGCTTTATTATCAAAGACAATCCTTGCTCGCGTTGTATCAAGCGAAGATATTGCTGGGAAAGAGCGAGGATTCTTCGCTTTCTCTTTCCGATAAAATTTCCAAAAATAAAATCCTCGAAACCGATTATCTCAAACCGGAAGAATTGATTTATTGGGACGACGCCGAAGGAAGATTGAATTCTGAAGCGGAAGAAGAAAGAAAAAAGGATCGGGCAAAAACCTTAAAGTCCTACGAATGGAGATTGGGAATTTCCTCCGGTAAACTACAGAAAGAAAACGAACCGAAAGGACAGGAGCCGACTTCCGGTCCTTCCAATTCTCCGAGTTCGAATAAAACAAAACCGTAATATTGAATAAACGTATGATTCTTTTTCGTAACAGCAAACTTTGGATTTTGTTTTTGATTCTTTTCGTTTTCTCTTCTTGTAGAAGGGGAAGTTTCGATCGAGTCAAAGAATCCAGTTTTCAATATCTCTGCAAAGAATATCTTCTATTCTGCGACAAGATCGTCGCTAAAATCGATATGTTCGATTGCGATCCTTTGCACAATACGTATGAAAGCGACGGCGCGCATTATATCAATCGGGAAGTTCTCGTCGACGATCTGACCGTTGAAAAAGAGGAAAAGAGAACGGAAATCTTCGATCCGTACTCGGAAAAAAAACCTAAAAAAGAAAAAACAAAGGACACAAGTTCGGACTTCGGAAAAAACATTCGAATCGATTCCCGCAAACTGATTCGAACCTTCGATACGGAGCGCGGAAAAAAACCGGCCATAGGCAACGGCGGAGAATCCATCGGAGAGATCCGTCCTTGTTATCCGGTGAAACCACAATACAATCAGGAGTAATACATTGAGCGATTTATTTAACGTAAAAGGTAAAACCGTTTTGGTTACGGGTTCCACGCGCGGAATCGGAAGACATTTTGCGGAAGGTTTTAAAAACGCAGGTGCGATCGTTTACGGAACGGGCTCTTCCGAAGAATCGATCAAAAAATTCGAGGGCTCGAGAATCAAAGGTTTTGCCGCGGACATTCGTCAGCCGGACGTGATGGCTCCGATCATAGAATCCATCGTCAAAGAACACGGAAAATTGGATGTGCTCGTGAACAACGCAGGAATCGCTTCGAATAAACCGGCCGCATTTTTAAAAGAAGACGAAATCGAATCCATCATCCAGACGAATTTTACCGGTGTGTTTCGGGCTTGTGCGGCTTACTATAAGATTCATAAAAAGAAGGGCGGGAATATTATCAATATTGCATCTATTCTCGGGATGAGAGGAACCAAATTTGCATCGGTTTATTCGGGAACCAAAGGCGCGGTGATCAACATGACTCGAGCGCTCGCTGTGGAATGGATCGGCTCCGGTTATCGAGTGAACGCGATTTGTCCTGGCTTTATCGATACCGATATGACCGAAATGATTAAAGAAAAACCCGATGTTATGGAACAGATGCTAAACGCGATTCCTATGGGAAGATTGGGAAAACCGGAGGATTTAGTCGGTGCGGCGATTTTTTTTGCAAGCGACGCTTCCGCCTATGTCACCGGGCAAACGATCGTAGTCGACGGAGGAATCACCGCGGGACTCTAAAAAAGAGTCTAATCAATAATGATTCTTTCCTTACACCCGATGAATCCGGAAAAAAGAAAACTCCAACAGATTTCCGAAAAACTGTTGGAGGGGAAAGTCTATATATTTCCGACCGATACGGTTTACGCTTTGGTGGCGGATTCTCAATCGAAACCGGGTGTGGAAAAATTATACGAACTGAAGAATATTCCGAGGAACCAACCGCTTTCCTTGCTTTGTCCGAGTATCTCTGTCGCCTCCAATTACATCGAACATCTTCCGAACGACGCGTTTCGGTTGATGAAAAAAATAACACCCGGTCCTTTTACTTTCATTACGCGCGCGAACAAACATCTTCCCCGCGTTTCCTTTTCCAACCAAAAAGAAAAACAAATCGGAATCCGAATTCCCGACGCGGTTTACTTGCAGGAATTGATGAAGATTCATCCGAATCCTTTGACGTCGACCTCGGTTTTTGCAAATGACGAATTTATCATCGAAGTGGAATCCCTGGAAGAAATTTACGGAAAACGAGTAGAAGGTATCGTAGACGGCGGAATCGTAGAAGTCGAACTTTCCACGATTCTCGACGTTACCGAAGACAAGATGATCGTTGTCCGAGAAGGCAAAGGCGCCGAACTTTTATAAGTTCGATTCTCCAAAAAATATTAGGAAATTTATTTCAATCCGAAACTCTGCCTGAAAAAGAGTACTGAAATTAAGAACTGTTTCGTCTCTTTTTAATACGACATCGGTATTTAATTCCGTTTTCCAGGGGCGCGTTTTAGTATGAATCGTTTTCTTATTCTTCTTTGCGCTCTTCCATTTCTCAGTCATTGCGCCATTAAATCTATGGAGAACGCCTGCGATCTCTCCGGTTCTCTTTTTTACAAATCCGAGATCGTGAACTTTATTTTTACCGGCGGGCAAGCGAGCGTTTGCGGGCTCAGTTCCAGTTTACCGAAGGCGACCATTCTCAACATAAAAGACAAGGGACGTTTGAACTCGGGATTCTTAATCGGAGAAATGGATTCTTCCGTGGAAGGGGTTCAAGTGGCTTTGGACGACGGTCCGTTTTTGGATGCACAAAGTTCGGGAATCCAGTGGAAGTTTCAACTTCCCGCCGCCGGAGTTCCGTCGACCATTCCTTCTACGGGAGTTTGGAAAGAATGGAGTTTGCACACGATTTCGATTCGTACGAAATTGAGAGGTTCCTTCTCGTTTCCCTTAACGATCAAAATTCAAAAGGGTTTGAATAAAGATATAAACGGCGATGGTTATCCGGACGCGTTGATCGGTTCACAAGCCTCAAGTCGAGTAAGAGCCTACCTTTCTCTCGGAAAATCGAAAGCCTTGAATTCAGCTCCGGTTACACTGATAACCGGTGCGGGTGGTTTCGGTTATTCCGTTAAATTGGGAGACGTCGACGGAGACGGATATGCGGATGCGTTGGTCGGAAGTGCGACCAACACGTTTGCGGTTTATCTTGCAGATTCGAGTACGGGCGGACTTTTTACAACTGCGATCAGTTCGTTCTCCATCGGTACCGGCGGACTTTTGAATGTGGAAATGGGCGACATGAACGGCGACGGTTTTTCAGACGTTCTGATCGGCGCGACTTACGATTTAGGAAACGTAGGTCGTCTTTATTTATACAAGTCAAACGGAGTCGTTTCACAAGGTATCACTTTCAGTCAGCAGATTAGCAACCCCGGACTTGCGGGAAGTACGCAATTTTTCGGTTATGCGGTTGCGATGGGAGATGTGAACGGAGACGGTTTATCGGATGTCATTTCCGGCTCGGTCGGTTCGAGTCAGCTCGGAGCTACGTTCGTTTTTCTTGCACAAAGCGGAGGAACGTACGCCGCTTATTCACAAACGATTCCCGGTACTGTTTCCAACCAATGGTACGCAAATGCCGCGACTACGGTCGATATAAACCAGGACGGATTAGCGGACGCCGCGATCGGAGCTTATCAAGAAGCGGGCACGGGCCGAGTGTATTCTTATTTGTCCAATGGAAGTACTTTGATCGGCGCGATCAACAGTCCCGTTGTAGGATTGAGCGGATCGACGACCGGAACGACGGTAGCGGCCGGAGATTTGAACGGAGACGGTCTATCGGATCTTTTTGCGGGAGGTTACGCGTACACAGCGACTTATCCGAATCAAGGCGTCGTATTAACGTTCTTATCCGACGGTAACCCGAACGGTTTTCTAAATTCTTATCTCAATCTTTTGACTGAACCCGTCAGCATGGGCGAAATGGGAATGGGGCTCGCATCGGCCGACATCAACGGAGACGGCTTCAGCGACGTTTTGATCGGCGCCTCCAATTCCGTGGGCGGATCGAATTTGGGAACCGTTTATCTTTATATCTCCGATGGAGCGGGAGGTTACATCACCGCTCCGCAGATTTTCAACGATCCCGATGTGAACGGAGCTTTCGGAATTTCAGTCGACCTTTGATTATCGAATCTGTTTCTTCCATTCTTCTTCTTTAAAACCCACAAAACCGAAACCGTCTCCGAGAACGAAGGGACGTTTTACGAGATTTCCGTTTTTGGAAAGAAGTTCCAATTGTTCGTCGAGCGACATGGAACCGAGTTTGTCTTTAAGACCCAATTCTTTGTAATCGCCGCCGGAAGTGTTGAAGAGTTTTTTCGATTCGTTTCCGACATATTTGAGCATCGTTTTGAGTTCGGTTTTTTTAGGAGGAGTTTCGCGGATCGGAAGAACTTCCAATTCCACTTTTTTTCCGGAAAGGAATTTGAGCGCGTTCCTGCACGTAGAACAGTTTTTGTATTCGTAAACTTTTAGTTTCAAGATGATTCTCCCATTCCGAAACTCTTCGATTCCCTCGAACGGTCAAGTTTTCCGAAAATTCTTTTGAGAAAGGGAGAATCCGTTCTTTCCGTCCTACAAAATTCTTCCTTTTGGTTAAAAATCTTTTCGTTGAAATGCCTCGTTTTAACCGATAGGATTCTTACAGGTAGTCTCGGACGTGCTGAATAAAAAAACAAACCTAACCGGAAGACAGAAGGCGGCGATTTTTCTCATCGCCGTCGGAAGCGAAGTTTCTTCCGAAATTTTCAAGCACCTCCGGGAAGACGAGATCGAACAGATCACGTTCGAAATCGCGCGTCTTGATAAGATCACGCCCGAGGACAAAGAAAAAGTCTTAGTAGAATTCAACGAGCTGATGATGGCTCAGGAATTCATCTCCAACGGTGGTATCGACTTCGCGCGAGGACTTTTGGAGAAGGCCCTCGGAAATCAAAAGGCGATCGACATCATCAATCGACTTACTTCTTCTTTGCAAGTAAGACCGTTCGACTTTATTCGAAGAACGGATCCGCAGCACTTATTAAACTTTATCCAGAACGAACACCCTCAGACGATCGCTTTGATTCTTTCCAATTTACCGCATACGATTCAGGCGGAAGTCGCGAAACGAATCGCAACGATGGACCGGGTCAGTCCGGACGTACTTCGAGAAGTGGAACGGGTTCTTGAAAGAAAACTTTCCACTTTGGCGTCAGAAGATTATACTTCTGCCGGTGGTATCGATTCCGTGGTCGAGATTTTGAACTTGGTCGACCGGGGAACGGAAAAGACGATCATCGAAGCCTTGGAAGAAGAGGACCCCGAACTTGCGGAAGAAATCAAAAAGCGAATGTTCGTCTTCGAAGATATCGTCCTTTTGGACGACCGAGCGATTCAGAAAGTTATGCGCGAAGTGGATAACTCCGACCTCGCGAAAGCACTCAAGTCCGTCGATACCGAAGTTCAGGAAAAAATCTTTAAAAACATGTCGAAACGCGCGGCGAACCTTCTCCGAGAGGATATGGATTTTATGGGTCCGATCCGGATTAAGGACGTGGAAGACGCACAGCAGAAAATCGTTAACATCATTCGTAAACTCGAAGACGCCGGTGAAATCGTCGTTGCCCGCGCCGGTGAAGACGAACTCGTTATGTGATCTAAATTTCCGTTTTTGGAAAGAAATTTCTTTCGTTTTGAATCCTCCTCAATGGAATCTGTCGGCATGATCCGGGTCTTTAAACTTATTACGATCTCCTTTACCTTTTTGTCCCTTTTGTCTTGCGGATACGATTCGAATCTGGAGATCCTGGATCTTACGAACGCCGATTGGCAAGCGACCTTAGGCAATCACGTAAAAACTAAATTAGAAAAATCGAATTCTTCCGGTTCGTCCCAAATCAAAAAGAAGAACAAGGAAAAAGAATCGAACGAACCCGAGAATTGGAAAACGATTTCCAATTTCCCGGTCGGCTTCAATGCACTTTTTGAAATACCGGAACAATCTGGTTATCACGACGTAACGGTAAAGGCGGAGTTTTCCGTTTTTCCGGATTCGGCGTTCTTGCGTTTGCCGACCGCGATTTATCTTCCGGACGTCGGTGAGAATTGGCAACTTTACTTAAACGGAACTTTAATCCGCAACGAAAGATTTCCGCAAAATCCCGAAAGCACGGATTTAACTCCAGGGATTAGAAGATCCTTAAAATCAGTAACGCTACCGATTCCTTCCGGTGTTTTAAAGGAAGGAAAGAATACGATCTTTCTGTATATAATCGGAGAAGCGAATCTTACGCCGTACGTACAAAACGACCATTTCGGATTTTATCACGCGAGCGGTTATAGAATTTCCTCGTTTCAACAAATCTACGAATCCACATCCGAATACTTCGAGGTCTTTTTATACGGAATCTATTTCATATTCGGAATTTATCATATACTTTTCTACGTAACCCGAAGACAGGATCTGTATTATCTTTACTTCGGGATTTTTTCGTTCGTTTCTTCGGTTTATTTCTTTTTTTCGTCGAATCTGATTTTTCAGAAATTCGTGAATCAGAATTCCGAAATCGATAGTACGATCTTTTTCAGAGTGGAATACGCTTCGTTGATGTTGATTCTTCCTTCGTTCTTCTATTTTTTGAAGGAATATTTTTATCCAAAGGAAATGCTGAAAATCGTTCCGGCAGTTTTGGTAACCTTTTTAGTGGGTTTGTCTTTTCTCGTTCTTGTTTCTCCGTTCTCCTGGACTCACGTAGCGTTAAAGCTCTGCCAACTAACGATGATTTTCTTTTTGTTCTACATTCTGTTTTTTTCGATTCAAACGGTACGGAAAAGAAAAGCGGATTCGCATAAGATGTTGGCGGGTATCGCGGGTTGTATCGTATTTGCGGTTTGGGATTTACTCGATTCCATCTTTAAGATCATTGGACTTCATTATCCATTTTTCAAGATCGCCTACTCGTTGTTTATCGTTACGATCATCAGCATTCTCGTTTCCAGATACATTCAACTTTACAAGGACGCGCAACTCCTCAACAAGGAACTTTCCAATCAGAAGGACGCATTCTATCGATTCGTTCCCGCGGACTTCATTCGGATTTTGGATAAGGAATCTCCGGTTTCGATTTCGATCGGAGACAACAAAGAAAAGTCGATGACGGTTTTATTTTCCGATATCCGGAATTTTACGAGCATATCGGAAGCGATTCAACCGAGTCAAACGATCGCATTCTTAAATTCTTATCTTTCCGAAATGGAAGACCTCGTATATAGAACCGCTGGATTCGTGGACAAGTATGTGGGAGATGCTGTGCTCGCACTTTTTGCGGATTACAACGAAAGAGTGGAAAAGGAGAATTTCAATTCCGCTGACAACGCGGTCGAGTCGGCGATTCGAATGGTAAGCGCGGTTCAATCGGGAAGAATGCAGGAAAATTTTTCGATTCCTTCCCCTTGGAATAATTTGGAAATCGGAATCGGGATCAACACCGGTTCCTTGATTTTGGGAACGGTCGGAAGCGAAAGGAGAATCGACACGACCGTAATCGGAGACGCGGTCAATCTCGCCTCGAGGCTTCAATCCTTAACTTCGCTTTATCAAAGTAGAATATTAATTTCTCATCATACGTATCTTCAACTTCATCGAATGAGTGAAATCGGAATGAGAATGATCGACACGGTTTTCGTAAAGGGAAGAAATCAACCCGTGGACATTTACGAAGTGTTCGAATCCGATCCCGAGGATATAAAAGAATTCAAAATCAAAACCTCGGATCTTTTGGCGGAAGGAATTTCCGAATATAAATCGGGTAAGTTCGAAGACGCGTCCAAAATTTTTAAACAACTCTATCGCGAAGAATCCAGGGACAATCTTTCCAAGATTTATTTAAAACGATGCAAACTCTACGCGTCCAAACCGCCCGAAGATAACTGGGACGGAATTTTTCGTTTTCAAAACAAGTGATTGGACTATTAAAAAATCTCCATCAACGTTTTGCGGAAACGTTTTTAAAAATCGCTTTAATAATTTCGTTTTTAATCGGAAATGCTTCGATTTTTGCTACGGATCTTCCCGAGTTTCAACTCAAAGATCAAAGAGGAAAAATTCTCAGCTCAAAAACTCTAAAAGGAAAAACCGTTTTTCTTTTGGGATGTTCTTATCGGGACGTCGTTCTTTGCAGAAAACACGGACGCAAGATTTATTGGAGAATGCAGAATCTCATCGACGAGTCTAAAGATTTTGTGGAGTTTATCGCCTTTTTAGATCTCAGAAACGCGCCGGGAGAAGTCCAATCCTATATCGATGAAAATCGATCTAAAAATTACGAATCGATTTTTTTAGATACAAAAGGCGTTTTATCTACCGGAATTCGGTCGAATTTTTCTTGGTTAAGAATTTTTTCTGGGAACAAGAAATTACTTTTTGAATCTTATTATACGGAAGTGGACGATCGGACTGTAGACACTCTTTATGAAATCGTACGAAAACAAAGGAAATAAAAGCCGCGTTCTATTTTGCGTTTCGATTTGTTTTTTCCTTTTTCACTGCGTACAAAAAAAACCGCAACAAGCGGCCTATTGGAAAGAATATCTTTCCTATCAAAAAAACATAACCAACGAATATCCCGTCGGCGGCGTTCGAAACGCGTTATTCGGAAATCTTACCTCCGCCGACGAATCTCTTTTACAAGAGAAAGACGGGATTCTTTCGATCAATTTTTATCTTCAGAAAACGAATCACGGATTTCGAAACGTTCTTACCACCGAGAAAATTCCGGACAACGTTCCCTATCAAATTCATGCGGATTATTTTCCTTCGTTGTATAAGGATCAAAAAACGTATCGAATGAAACGGAAAACGATTTCGATTCTTCCCTATTACAGTTATCTCGATTTTTTTCAACACGTGGATCGACTTCAGAATTTTTTACGTTCGAGTTCGACCGATTCGAACAAGTTCGCTTCGGTCTCGAGCGCACATCGTTATCTATGTACCGTATCTCATTGCGATTCGGGGAGAATGGAAAATTCTTCCTGGCTTTTATACGAACTCGACGACTCGACGGAAGCGGCCTTTCCGCAGTTTTATAAACGGTTTCATAAACTCTTAAATCAAGTCGCGTATCGAATCACCGTTTTTAAGTCCGGAGAATTCTTAAACGGAATCGAACTTTATAACGATGGAACCAAGACGTATTTGAAGATGCCCCATGTTCCCGCGGGATATTGGAGCAAGCCGGAAACTTTACATGTTCGTGTTTCCGCCTTCGTCCAGGTTTACGGACTCAAAATTGATATTAGAAGTTTAGGATATAGATTGAGGTTTCATTCTTCCAAAAACTACGAAAAAGTTACGGGAGAATTTTCCAAACTTCCGGAAAAGAAAATCAGCGGACGTTTTCTTCAGATCTTTCCACCCGGAATGGTCAACTGGTTTATACCGGGCGACATGGACGAATATTTCGATCAGCTCTTTCTTCTTCTTGTGGAAGGAAGCGACGGGAACGGAGGAAACATATTCGAATCCGAGTCCTTCCGAAACGGGGACAAGATGAAGGTGATTCTAAAATCTCAAGCTGAAATTTTTAGAAATCGTTTTGCACCTTTCCGTTCTTCGAATGAAAAAGACGACGATCCTTCCTTCTGGGACTTTCTTCAGAAAATTCTAATGGAAGACCTTACTTAAAGTGCACTTGAAGTTTGTCCTCAAGAAGTGTATTTTATTTTCTCTTAAAAATTAGAATCTTTCTAAAGTGCTTGACTGAGAGTATAATTTCCAGGATTTATTTTTAGTTCTGGCGCTCGATATTTCTGGAGCGCACAAAATTATAATTCAATCGATGAATTGGAGGTATTATGGAAGGAATCGCTCTTTTTACAAGCCAAGGCTTGTATTTTATCTTTAAGTGGATCCATTTCCTCGCGGGAGTAGCTTGGATCGGACTTCTTTGGTACATTAACTTCGTACAAGGTTCTTTCTTCGCTGAAACCGACGCTGATACAAAGAAAAAAGCGACTCAGCAATTGGTTCCAAGAGTTCTTTGGTGGTTCCGTTGGGGCGCGATGTTTACATTCTTGAGCGGTTGGGCGATGATCGTCTACGCGATCGTAAACGGAACGACTCTCTCAACCGGTCAATGGCTCGCGGTGATTCTCGGCGGCGGCTTACTCGGATCTTTGATGTGGTTCAACGTATGGTTCGTGATTTGGCCCGCTCAAAAAGTTGTGATCGCGGCCGCTAAAGGCGAAACCGCGGAGAACCCCGCTCCCCGCGCCGCAAGAGGTCTTCTTGCTTCCAGAACGAACACGCTTCTTTCGATTCCTATGTTGTTCTTGATGGGGGCAGCAAGAAATCTTCCGATTTCTTTCGACGTAACAAGTGCGGAAGCACATACGTTCTTAGGCGTAATTCTTGCGATCATCGTTTTGGTTGAAACCAACGCGTTAACCGCAACACCTGAAAGCGCGACTTTCAAACCGATCAAAACCGTGAAAGGTGTGATTACATCCGGGTTTGTTCTTTCATTGATTATCTACATTCTTCTCGAGGTTCTGCTTTAAGTCGATGAGGATCATTGAAAATCGAGGCGGGTTCTCCCGCCTCTTACTCGTTTGTTTTTCCTTAATTCTCTGTTTTGCAAACTGCAAAGAAGAAGAGAATCTTTCACCCGAACAAAAGCTGATTTCCCAAGGAAAGGGTTTGTATGTTACGAACTGTTCCGCGTGTCATAACCAAAATCCCGCCGTTGACGGGGCGGTTGGTCCTGCGGTAAAGGGTTCTAACTTCGAGTTATTGAAGGCGAGAATCGTAAGCGGCACATATCCTCCGGGTTATACGCCGAAACGCACAAGCCAGATTATGACCAGACTTCCTTTGAACGATGATCAGATTCGCGGTATCGAAGCGTTTTTGAACGCTCCCTGATTCAAAAAAAGAATATTAGAAGTATTTAACGTATTTCTAATATTCTTAATTTCTTCCGATCGAATCCCGAACGTTTCTCATAATGTCTACGATCTGAGAATGAACTTTTCCGTTCGATACGACCACTTCCGAGTTTCCGGAAAGAAAACGTTTTCCGTTAAAGTCAGTTACTTTTCCGCCCGCTTCGGTGAGAATTACGGAACTCGCCGCGGTGTCCCAGAGTTTCACGCCCTTCTCCCAAATTCCGTCGAGTAAACCTTCCGCCACCCAACAAGTATCGAGAACGAAAGAGCCGGTTCTTCTCATAGATCGGCCGCAACTGATAAACGCGGTGATGTCGGAGATGACTTCGTTTAATATTTCTTTTCTGTTCGTTGGAAAACTCGGAACGAGCATCGCGCGTGCGAGAGATTCCGTGTTGGAAACATCGATTCTCAGTCCGTTTTTAAAAGCGCCTTGAGAAAGAATGGCGGAATATTTCGTGTTTAAACCTGGAACGAAAACGACTCCGGCTACCGGCGATTCCCTGTGTTCAAGTCCGATCGCGACGCAATAAAGTGGAATTCCTCGAACGAAGTTCATGGAACCGTCGATCGGATCCAAAACCCAACGAAAAGAATTATTTCCTTCGTGTCTATAGTTGTCTTCGGAAAGAATGGAATCGGATGGAAAATTTTGTCTGAGATATTCGACGATGAACTTTCCCATCATCTCGTCGGCCTTATGAATTTGATCCTTCTCTTCGGCTTCGGTGGAAAAGGCGAAAGATTTCAAATCTTTCTGAAGTTTCAAAGCGGACTCGATAAAAATACCGGAGACGGATTGAACGGATTTGATCCTGCGTTTGACTTCCTCTAAAGGAAAATCAATGGGAGGGGCAAGTGGTTGGTCCATGGGCTTCTCTTCAAAAAAGATTACTTTCGTTTTAGGATTTTCCAGAGCATATTACCGGAGGGAGTTACGTCCCTTTCCGTTCCGAAAGAACGAAGCCAGTCGTGCAAAGGTTCCTGTTTTATCGAATCTATAGTCATGCTTTCCGGCGACAATAAAAGATCAATCAAATGCCGGAAGCTCTCGAATTGCTCGAAAATTCTTTCTTGAGAACTTTCCAAAAATCGAGAGCTGATCGTATGAAGTTCCACGTCGATCGGTTCGAAAACCTTGCCCGGCTTCCAGATCTCTTTGTCTATGTTCAGCAAAGAATGAATCGTGGAGATCTGTTTGGAGTAATCCACGTCGTCGAAAAGCTCCGAGTATGTGTGTTGGATTTTGTTAAACGAAGGAACGGTGTCCACGTCGACCATGAATTCTGTCTCTTTATACTTTCGAGTCACGAAGTCTACTACGACTCCGTTCTTCTCTTCGAAGGATTCCAAGGGAAGAATTCTCGCCGAAAAATAAATTCTTTTCGTTCGAACCGAAGCGGTTTTTCCCTGCATCGGTTGTTTGACGATCATTGGAGTCGGCGCACCGCCCAGATACGAAAGAATAAAACTTACGACAAAAACGAATTTCTTTTCCTCGTCGTGTTCGCCGTTTTTGGAAGGAAGTTCCTTCACTAAAAAAAGTTGGTTGGAATTCTTTTTGGGTTTTGCGATGGGAAGAACGTGACATCCGCCGATCAACTCGGGAATCAATTGTTCCGCTTGTAGTAAAAATTCTTTGGCGGCTGAAAAGTCCACTCCGTAAACCGAAGTCGAAGGAAGAATAAAACTGTCTTCGAACTGAAGAAACGGAGTATGAAGATTGTCCACGAAAATATCGTGAGAACGGTTTTGTCCCGATGCGGATAAAAGAATCCGATTCAATTCTTCGATTTGATTCAATTCCAAGGGGTTGTTACCGTTTCATTTTGTTAAGCGACATGAAGACGCAGAGTCATTTTTTCTTGGGGAGAATTCTCACTTCGTACGGATCCAGCATTTTAAGGCCAGCTAAAGTTTTTTTACCGGAATGATTGATAAAAATTTCATAGTTTTGTTTCCGCCCAGTTCTATAAATTTTTTCCACATTCGGTCCGTAAAAAGTGAAAGGGATCTTTGCTTCCTTTAGAATACGACGATAAAGAAGTACGAAACTCAATGGTTCTAAGGAAGCCCCGACGTAAATTACTCTTCCTTTCTTATAAGTATTTGCGGTGATCACGGGAGCACCTTTGTAGAATTTCTTACCGTCGGTATAACGAGCCCAGACTTCGGCCGTTGTGGGTTCTAAAATTTCGCAAATCTTGGAACAGGTCCCCGGAAAAAAACGAAATCGAAATTTCACCTTTTGATTTCCTACGGCTTCGAATTTACGGACTTTGACTCCGGCCATTTCGGCGAACGGACCCGGAATCTGAGAATCATACATCCAACCGTTCAAATCTTTGGCGCCGGTTCTAAAACCCAGTATCAAGGTTCCTCCTTCTCTTACGAATTCTTCCAAACGTTCGAACACGGAGTCCGTAACCATCGTATACATAGGGAGTATTATAATTTTATAATCTTTGAAATCTATTTTGGAAGCGGGACGGAAATGAGTGTTTACGTTTAAGACGTTCATACCCGAAAACCAAGTCGCCATTTCTATATCGTAACCGAGTTGCGACCAAGGTACGGGTGAGAATTTTAATCCGGTGGAAATCGGTTGGTGTTTCCAGTTCCTTGCATTTTCTATGTCGTGAACGACCGCGACCGAAGCGGGAAACAATTCTTCCGTAAAGTCATCCGCATACTCGCTGATTTCCTGAATTCCTTTTTGAAGTTCGAAGTAACGATCGGTTTTTTCCTTATCATGATCCAAAATTCCGTAACAAAGTTGTTCCTGACCGAATCGTGCGGTTCTATATCTGAAAAAATAAATCGCGTTCGATCCGTGTGCGATGGAATGTTTCGTCCAAAGTTTTGTTTGTCCCGGAGCCGGAAGATAACCGAGTAAGTCGTGTCCTTGAAAACCGGAAATTTGTTCCATCACGGTAAAGGGAAGATTCTTCAATCCGCGATTGTATTGTTGCATCGCAGAGATGAACGGATGGGGAAACGGCTCTTCTTGTTCTCCCCAGGTCGGATAATTATCCCAAGAAACGTAATCTAGATAAGTCGCAAGTTCGGCCATGTCGATGATCGGTAAAAACGGAGAAGGATACAGATTGGTGGTCAAAGGCCTTCCCACCGAAAATTTTCTTAGGATCTGCGCCTGCAACTTTACGAAATCGATGATCGTATCCGAATGAAAACGATAAAAGTCCTGAATCAAAGAAGGATGAAAGTTACTCGCGACGTGACGACCCGGAACCGGAATCTGATCAAAGGAATCGTAGAGCATTCCCCAAAAAACGTTTCCGTATGTATCGTTTAAGTTTTGGATCGTTTTGTATTTATTCTTCAACCAAACACGAAAGGCCTTCAACGAAGTTGAGGAATGATCGATGTCCGATCCTTCGTGACCGATTTCGTTATCGATCTGCCAGCCGATCACGGAAGGGTGATTTCCGAAATGTTTGGCCATTGCGGTCACGATCTTAACGACCGCCTTTCTATAATTGGGAGAAGAGAAACAGGCCTGTCTTCTCGTGCCGATCGTTCTTTGAATCCCGTCTCGTTCCTGAATTATGTCCGGAAATTTTTTAGAAAGCCAAGGAGGAAACGTCGCGGTCGGAGTTCCGAGAATCGCGGTCATTCCGTGTTTACGAACCAAGTCGAGAATATGATCGAAGAAAGAAAAATCATACTTACCTTCCTTCGGTTCCATCATCGCCCATGCGAACTCGGCAAGGCGTACGGAGCTTAAACCCATTTCCTTCATGATTCGGAAGTCTTCTTCCCAATCTTTTTTTGTCCATTGTTCCGGGTAGTAATCGGCTCCGAATATCATTCCATTCTCCCTTTCGTTTCGGAATGAGATTTCATCGAAGGCTCAATCTGAAAAGAAAGAAAACCGTAATTCCAGACTGTCTAAAAGAAAAAATACTGTATTTTCCGAGAAAGTCTGAGAGGATACGAATGACGTAAATCGTTACGCGTTTACGCAGTCTGGTACTTCTCATTTCTCGCCATAAAAGGATTCCATGCACAATCAGGACTCATTGATATACGGAATTTTACCGGATGTTCACTTCCGATATTCCGCCGCCGAAATTTCATATTCGGTGACGGCCGCTTCCAACTTGCACAACTTGGATGATCCGAACACGGAACTCCTCGCAAGGACGATGATCGGTGCATTCTTTTTAGCGGATCAAGTGAAGGAAGATACGAAGGTCAGTTTACAGATTCAATTCAACGAAGATTCTCCCACACATTCCGTGCTTGCGTACAGCGATCGCAAAGGGAGAATGAAAGCGGTTCTTCGCGAAAGACCCGAAGAGGACGTCGAACCCGGAAAGGTTATGGAAGATTACTCCGGCGTACTGAAAGTGTTCCGTTGGAAGGACGGGGTTTGTATTTATCAATCCGTTGTGCCGTATTTGAATAAAAGTTTTGAGGAGAATTTTCAGAATTATCTGAACACATCCGAACAGATCACTTGTTTCGTGACTTTGTATATCCGAAAGAACGGATTTCACTGGGACGTGCGGGGAATTCTTTTACAATCCTTACCCGAAGCAAAAGAAGAACACATTCAAAAAGTTGCAAGTCTTTCGGAACAGATCGACTCGAACGTGGAAGAATTTTTAGGAAAAGACGTATACAATTGTTTGAATAAAATCGGCGAATCGACTCGCTCCGCGGTTCAGATTCTCGAAGAAGGTCAACCGGAGTTTCGTTGCGATTGTTCCGAGGGTAAGATCCGCGAATTGATTCAGACTTTGGGAAAAGAAGAGGCCATGCAGATCGTAGACGAGATCGGAATGATCGAAGTCACTTGCGAATTTTGCACTTCCGTTTATCGTTTTGAAAGAGAAAAGGTAAGCGAATTATTTTGAGGAAGAATTGGAAATAGAGTTTCAGAATCTAAAACTGGAAGAATTAGACAGACCCGCCGAATTTCTTGCGTCTTTGATCGTCTCCTCTTTGGAGCAAAATCTTCATCCCATTTTTTTATTTACGGGTTTGATGGGAGCCGGTAAGACAACGTTTACTTCAAGACTGGTAAAAAAAATCTCGCCGAACGCGAACGTCAATTCTCCCACTTATACCCTGATCAACGAATATCCGATCCCTTTGAATCCGACTCGAACCTCCAACGGAATTTTCTCCTCTTCGAATCAAAAATCGAATTCGGAAGAACTCAAATTCTATCACTTCGATCTTCATCGTTTGAAATCGCAGGGCGAACTGGAAGATCTGGGCTTCGAGGAAATTTGGGGAAAGGCCGGCGTTTCCATCATAGAATGGTGGCAGATCGCGAAGGAAGATTTGGAAATTCTTCCCTTAAAAATAGAAGCCGAGTTTAAAACCGTTTCCGAGGAAAAAAGAAATATCACATTCAAAAGTTCCGATATAGAAAATTTCCCGGCGTTAAAAAATATTTGGAAAGAATCGAAAGGAAATTCGGTATGAAGAAGATTCTATTCTTCGATGCGACGAATCAGTGGATTATCGTCGAGTCGTTTTCTCTAAACGAAAGCGGCGAACTCGAACCCGCGGCTTCGTATTCCGGAATTCATCCGAGGGAATCCTCGAAACTTCTCATCCAAGAATTGAGAAACGTTCTTCAAAGATCGGATTGGAAATCGCCGGATCTGATCGTTTGCGCGCTCGGCCCGGGTTCTTTTACCGGTCTTAGAATCGCTGTCGCGACGGCCAGAAATCTTTCCCAGCTTTGGAGAATTCCCGCGATCGGTTTCGACAGCTTGAACGTTTATACGTCGTTTTATTACGAAGAAGTCGGAGATCCCGTGATCGTCGGAATCGAGGCGAAACAGAAAAAAATTTATTTCGCAATGGAAGACACGCGCGGATTTTTCGGATCCATCGACATAAAACCGGACGAGCTCCTGGAGAAAATTCCGGAAGATCGTTTACAAGCGTTCTTAACCTCGCAAAAGTATTCGGATAATCCGGAATTTTTTTCCGGAAATTTAATATCGGAAAATCTTCCTTCCGCCTCGGCGATTCTCAATCGGAACATAGATACGATTCGAGAAGCGTTGGAACATCCGGATCGATTTCCTTTTTGGAAATTGGCTCCGAATTATATACGCGGAACATACGTCGACGATAAGTCAACGGTTTAGCAATTATGAATATAAAGAAAAAACAAACAAAACAAAAGAGGACTTCAAAACCTCAAACATCAAAGAAAACCTTTCAAAAATCAGATCGAAACAGAAACGATAGAAACTCGGGCAGATCCGAAGGATTTCGCGAAAACGAAATCGGAAAAAAAATCCTGAAGTATCTTCAATCCAGAGCCGGTTCCGTGATTCAATTCAAGGATCTCAGCGCTAAGATTCTCAGAGAGGAGAATCAGAATTCTTACGGTAAAAAAAGGGAGAAGTGGCAGTTTCAAGAAAAGGAAAGGGAAATTTCCGATACATTGAGGATTCTGGAAACCGAAGGTTTGATCGAATTAGAAAAAAAGAATATAATCGTCAACCCGAGTCAAAAACTGCAAGGAACGATTTCCATCAGCAAACGCGGAGACGGTTTCGTAAAGCTGTCCTCCGGAATGGAAGTTTTCGTTCCCGGTCAGTACGCGCAATCCGCGATTCAAGGCGATCTTGTGGAAGTTCAACCGTACGGAATCGGTAAAAAAGGAAGACTTGAAGGAGAAGTCACCGAGATTCTCAGACGCGGCCGCGATCTGTATCGTATGATCGTCACGGAGAAAGATCCGAAATTTATTTTCGGAAAACTTCTGGATATCGACGGCGAGGAGAAAGAAGGTTATCTGCTTCGTAAAACCATTCTTACCGATCTACAAGACGAAATAAAATCGGGCGACGTTCTGATCGTAAAACTCAAAGAAGAAACCGAACACGAAAGAAACTTATACGAGGTTCAATTCCTTCGATTTGAATCGGATACCAAAGAGGATTTGGATCTGATGAGAATGTTGATGAAATACAATTACAGCATTCTTTATCCCGAGAATATAACGCTCGATCTTCCCGAAGAAGTGGAAGAAAGCAACGTGGACGATTGGGGAGCGCGAGTCGATCTCCGAAATTTAAAGTGTATCACGATCGACGGAGAATATTCGAAAGACTTCGACGACGCGATCAGCTTCGTGGAAGAAAAAAACCGAATTCGTTTTTATGTTCATATCGCCGATGTTTCGCATTACGTTCGCCCGGGTACGGATTTGGACGAAGAGGCATATAACCGCGCGACTTCGGTTTATTTGGGAAGCCGAGTCGTTCCGATGCTACCACCCGAGTTATCCGAGAATCTTTGTTCCCTTGTTGCCGGTAAAAACCGTCTCGCGTTTACTGTGGAAATGGAAGCGGATTGGAAAGGTAAAATCACACACGCAAAGTATTATAAAAGCGTAATCAAGGTTGCGGAACGGTACACTTACAATCGCGCCGAATCCGAAATTCTTTCCGGAGATCCTAAAAATTGGATTTTTAGAATGAACGAATTCGCCAAGGCGTTGCGTGCGAAACGTGTCGAAAACGGAAGGGTCGATCTGAACTTAAAGGAAAATAAGGTCGTCACCGATTCGGAACACAACGTGGTCGAAATCGCCGTTCAGGATCGTTTGCAGGCGCATATTCTGATTGAAGAGTTTATGCTTTCGGCAAACATTAAAGTTGCTGAATATATTCGAAAGAAAAAGCACCCTACCCTTTATCGAGTTCACGAACCGATGAACGAAGAAAAACTCGAATCTCTCAACGCGTTTTTACAACTCAACGGAATCAAAACCTTACTCAAGGATTCGAGCTACGAAGCGATCCGAGTCGTTCTGAAAGAACTGGAAGGAAAACCCGCGGAAAGATTGTTCAACATGTTTTTGTTGAGAACCTTTATGCAGGCGTATTATTCCGGCGAACATCTCGGACACTGGGGATTGGGTTTCGAGGATTATTGTCATTTCACTTCTCCGATTCGAAGATATCCGGATTTGGTTTGTCATCGGGTTTTGCAGAATATTCTTTTGAGCAAAAAACCGGTTTATACTCCGGAAGAAATGGTTACCTCCGGTCTTCATTGTTCGCATCAGGAACGAAAAGCAACGGATGCGGAACGAGATTATTATAAACTCAAAGCTTGTCGTTATCTGGAAAAAACCGGAATCAAAGAATTCTCCGCAACGATTACGGGTTGTAAGCCGTTCTTGATCTTTGTGGATTTGGAAAATCCGATGGTGGACGCGTGTTTACTTTCTTCCGAGTTTACGGACGAAGGCGAGATTCGTTTGGAAACGGACTTTTCATTCTATTCTAAGAAGTATTCCAAGATTTATACTTTAGGAGATAAGATCGAAGTAGAACTCGATCGAATCGATTACGAAGAGATCAAGATCTTTGTGAAAATGAAAAAATTCCAGAAGAAAGTATAGACAAAGAAATTCATTTCCTATATTCCTGCAGAACAGTTGTTATATATAAAACCGAAGTCGTTTTAAACGGCAAGCGGGAGGTGAACTTGGATTTGTTTCTGCAGGAGCCGATTCCTCGGAGTCGTTTTCTTAAACTAGGTTTAAAATTCTTGGCCGTGACCGCGTTTGTCCTTCCGGGGATCAACGCGTGTTCCAGCGGTTCCATTCCTCGATTGAGAGGTTTGAAAGAAGATCATTATCTTTCTTTCAAATCCTTAGGAGAAGTTTTTCTCAAAGACAATCCTCTTCCCGATTTCGATTTGGGAGTTGCCGTCGACGATTATATCTACGGTCATCCGACTCCTATCGATACGGAGGATGTTCTTCTTTTATTGGGAATGATTCCTTCCTCCACTCTTGCGGCGCTCGCTCTCGATTTTTCTTTCAAGCCTATGACTTCGTTAACGGTGGAAGAAAGAGAAAAACGTTTATTGTCTTGGAAGACTTCTTCCCTCGGTTTGAAAAGGGGAGCATATTCGATCATGAGACAGATCGCATTCTTCCTTGTTTCAAAAGACAAAAGAATTCAAAAATTAGCGGGATACGAGGGATAAGATGGGCGGAATTCCAGCGGCAAATGATAAGATCATCACACCGAAAAAGCATAAGGAAATTATAGAAAGAGAAAACATCCAAAACGGAACTTGGGAATTGAAGGCCGACGCGGTCGTAATCGGTTCCGGTGCGGGCGGCGCGGTTGCGGCCGCGACTCTTGCAAAACAAGGATGGAACGTCGTTTTGATCGAGGAAGGTTCTTATTTTACTCCGGCTCAATTTACCGGGGAAGAATTTATGTCCTCGGCAAGATTGTATCGAGATGCGGGGTTCATCATATCGGAAGAACAAACCTTGAGTATTCTTCAGGGAAGAACGATCGGCGGCTCCACCACGGTCAACTGGCAAACTTCCTTATATCCGCCCGATTACGTTACGGCCGAATGGGATCAACGATTCGGTTTGAAAGGATATTCCAGACAAGATATGGATCCGTTCGTATCTTCCGTTCACGAGAGATTGGGGGTTCATCCGGTTCCTCAGAATCTGATCAACGCGAATAACAACACTTTGATGAAAGGCGGAAAGGCCTTGGGGCTTCATCCCGAAGTTCTCAATAACAACAATAGAGGTTGTATCGGTTTGGGAAGATGCGGCCTCGGTTGTCCGATCAACGCGAAACAGTCGATGTTTTTGACTTATATCCCGGACGCAATCGAAGCCGGTGCGACCGTGATCGCCAACATGAAAGCCCAAGTCATACACGACGGAACTACGAAAGTTGTGGTCGCGGATTTTACGCCCGATCCGTATGAAAAAGCTCCCGATGTAGTCATCAAGAAGTTAAAGATTTCCGCAAAGGTCGTCGTTGTAAGCGCCGGTGCGATCGAAGGTCCGGCCCTTTTGCAAAGATCCGGTTTGGGCAACGATTGGGTGGGAAGAAATTTAAAAGTCCATCCTACGAGTACTATCTTCGCCGTTTTTGACGAGAAGATCAACATGTTCTCCGGTCCTCCGCAATCGGCTGTGATCAAAGACGGCCACAATCAAAACAACACGGGTTATGGATTCTGGCTCGAAGTCGCTCCGTTCCGTCCTACGTTAGCCGCTTCTTTGATTCCTTTTTATGGAAAAAGACAATTCGAACAAATCGAAAGATATTCGAACATGAGCGCGGGAATCGTTTTGGTTCGCGACGGCGCCGACGGGGAAGCCAACGCCTCCGTTAAGTGGTCTTTGGGAAGAAGAAAGGTTTATTTCGAACTCACGCAAGGCGACGGAAAGAATATGCTTCGCGGTTTAAAAATGTTGGCCGAGGTGCAAGCGGCGGCAGGCGCGAAAGAATTGATCTTTCCGTTTCCCGATATGGAAGCTCCCGTTGCCGTGGATCGTAATACGAAGTTTGATTGGATTCTCGAAAAGAAATTCAACCCGGGAAGTTTACTCGTGGGTTCCGCGCATCCGCATGGATCGATTCAGGCCGCGGATTCTCCCGAAAAAGGAGCCGTGGACCCGAGTTTGGAATTGTATGGACACAAAAATATTTTTGTGATCGATGCTTCCGTATATCCGACGGGTCTTTCGGTCAATCCTCAGATTACAACGATGAGTTTGGCTCTTCGTGCGTCGGAAGCGCTTGCGTCAAAAAAACAGGAAAAATTAGGAAATTTATTATAAACCAGTCCGGAGAGGGGTTGCAAATTCACTTTTAAAAAAGACTTCCTCTCCGAAACTGGTCCTATGCGCTTCAGGATTCTTCTTTTTTCGGTTCTTTTGTATTCTTCCACAACTTCGTTGTATGCGGATTTGAAGGAAGGTAAGAAGGCTTATGCGAGAAAGGACTTTTCCAAAGCCATGGATGAGTTCCAGAAGTTCAACGACGCCAATCCTTCTTCGGGTGAAGCGTGGATGTATATGGGTTACATCTACGAATACAGAAGGGATTATCCGAAATCCATTCAAAGTTTCAAAAAAGCGGTCGGACTGAACTTACCGAAAAAGGACTTAGTCAACTGCTATCAAAAGATCATTCTCTATTTCAATTATCAAAGGGATTATCACGAGGTCATCGCGTATTCCAATCGTCTTTTGAGAATCGATCCGGATCTTTCTCATATTCAAAAAATCAGATCCACAGCCGAGGAAAGACTTTCTTCCGGTCATGTGGTTCATCATAAACCGAAAAAACAAGTCGAAGAACCCGAAAGTTCCGGGCCCGATTCCGAAGAAGATTATCTGAAAATTCTCAAGAAAGATCCCGCAGACGAATCGGCTCGTTGGAATCTTTCCCTGATCTACGCGAATCGCAAAGAGTTTCAAAAAGCGGAAACACTTTTGGAAGGACTTGTTAAGGATTTTCCCGAAAAACAGGATTATCTTTATAAGTACGGGGTGATTCTAATCCGAATCGAAAAATATTCCGAAGCGTTACAAATCTTGGATAAACTCGAGGACAAAATCGGAACCAATAGTCCGAAAATGTTATATTATGCAAATCTAAACCAAGCGGTTGCGTATCACAAGATGAAACGTTACGAAGAAGCCGCGAAGTATTATAGAAAATCGTACGCCGCAAACACGACGGTTCAACCTTTGATCGGATTGACCAAACTCAAATACGAAGTAAAGGATTGCGAGAACGCGATCAAAACCGCGGAGAAAGCTCTTGAGTTCGGGGAAAAAACGCACGAGATCCGGATGTATTTGGCGCTTTGTAAGATTCAGAACAAGGAAGAAACCGAAGGTTATACGATCTTAAAGGAAATCGCATCCAAGCTTGAAAGGGAGAATCCCGATTTCAAAAATCTACCCGACGTTTACAACGACGGAATTTTGAAACTCGCCCGTTATTACACCAATCACGGAGAATACGAAAAAGCGCTCCGTTATTTTCATTCGGTTCAATCCTCCGAAGAAGAAGAAAGAGAATATCGTTTTTATCTCGGTAAGGCTTATTACTACACGGGAAAGATCGATCAGGCGATTCTTCTTTTGGAAAAAGTGGGCGGTTCTTCGGGAGCGTATTATCTATTAGCAAAATGTTATGCGAATAAGGATGATCTCGAAAAAACGATGGAATACATTCGCAAAGCCGCGAATATGAAACCCGCGATCTGGGCCGCGGCGGCCGAGGAAAAAGAGTTCGATCGTTTTAAGGAAAAATCCTCGTTTAAATCCTTCTTAGAATCCAAGGGTTCCGATAAGGAAAAACACCAAGATTCTCAAGCCTTGGATAAAACCTAAGTTAAGAATCAATCCAAGTTTCTAAGTTTAAGCAAAGAATTGATATCGACTTGTCCCGGCGCTTTCGGTTCCGTCCAACAACAATAAGTAAAAATGGAACCGAAGGAATCCGGAAACACTCTCGAAATCACACCCATCTGGCCCATACAAATTCCGGTTAAAAATACATTCAATTTTTTGAATTCGTTTGCGATCTTTCGAAACGAAGAGAGAAACTCGGTAAGTTCGGAAATCGAATTCGGATAAACTGCGAATTTATAAACCAAGGGAAGAATTCCTTCGTATTTTTTCGTTCCCGCCAGGTAAGAATCTTTTCGAATCCAATCCTTGATTTCCGAGTCCGCCAGGATTCCGTCGAATTTATGAACGGATCGGATTAAGCCGAAACCTTTATCGGCTTGAGAATCGAAAATGCCGTTCGGACGATTCAGTTCCAGATCGAGATAATGATTTCTCGGATCAAGTTGCGCTACGATCGAGTTAAAATCGAATTCGTTTTCTTTTGCGGATGCGGTTTGATCCGTGTCGCCCGCTTGTCTATAAGTGAAAATACATTTTGCATCGAGCGCTTTGATCTTATCGGGAAGTTTTTGCGTAAGGCTTTCCGGAGAAAAAAGATCCAAACGGATTTCGATCCAATCGCAGTTCGGATGTTCTTTGAGAGAAAAAAATTCATTCTCACTTACGGTAAGAACGATTTTAAATTCTCGAGCGCTCATAAATCTCAAAGACCTTTTTGTAAAAGATCGTGAATGGAAACGATTCCGATCAAACGTTTAGAATCGTCAACGATCGGAGCGACCGAAATCGGATTCGGTCTGGATTCCATTTGTTTTAAAACGTCGTATGCGTTGGAGCCGGACTGAAACGCGGTCGGATTCGGATTCATCAACTGTTCCGCAATGATGGAAGAATCGAGTTTGCCCTCTTTCAATTTTTTGCGAATGTCAAAATCCGTAATGATTCCTAAAAGTTTGCCGGAAGAATCCGTAACCCCGGTGGCACCTTGTCTTTTAACGGTGATTTCCGTGAGTATGTCTTCCAACTTCGTGTTCGGAGAAACTTTAGCGAGGTCCTTGTCCTTTCGCATCACGTCGTCGATCTTCAAACTCAGACGTTTTCCGAGTCTTCCCGCGGGATGATAAAGAGCAAAGTCCTCTTTTTTAAAATCCTTTAACTCCATCAAACACATAGCGATCGCGTCACCTAAGATCAACGCGATTGTAGTACTCGAAGTAGGAGCGAGTTCGAGAGGACATGCTTCCTTTAAAACGGGAGTGATTAATACGACATCGGATTCTTTGGCAAGTTTGGAATCAACGTTAGCCGTCATCGAAATCAATTTCGCTCCGATGTTTTTGATCGTGGGAATCAGGTTGAGCAATTCTTCGCTTTCTCCCGATTTCCCGATCGCGATTACGACGTCCTCGCCGGAAATGATTCCGGCGTCGCCGTGTGCCGCGTCCGCAGGATGTAAAAAAACGGAAGGGGTTCCCGTGGAAGATAAGGTCGAAGAGATTTTTTTACCGACATCGCCGGATTTACCAACTCCGGTTACGATCAGTTTTCCTTTGGAATGGAGAATTAATTCGATCGCGTTTTTGATCGAAGGATCCAAATTCTTTCTGAAATGAAGAATGGATTCTATCTCCGTATCGATCGCCTTTTCTATCTTTTCAAAAATTGGATCCAATGTTTTCCTCCAGTTTTAACGTTTTTACATCGAGCGTCACTGAAGTCATCAAATTCATTCCGGGAAATTTTACGATGATCTGTTCTTCATTTTTTCTTTGAACGATTTCGGCCTTAAACCCCGCAAACGGTCCTTCTTGGATGAGAACCTTTTTGCCCGGAAGAAGTTTTTCCTGAATCTCGACTTGAATTCGATCCGGATACGTCTCTAAAAAACTTTTCACTAAACTTAAATCTTCGTCCGGGATGACGTACGGTTTTCCAGCGTAGAAAACGAAATGATGCGCGCCGGGTAATTGAAGAATTCTTATCTTATCCTTAAAGAAGGAAATTTTTACGAAAATATAAGAAGGATACATCGGTTCTTCGACGACCTTCCAACGATCGGACCATTTTTTCTTTTTGGAAATCAAGGGGAGAAAACATTCGATTCTTCTTTCTTGAAACAATCGTTTGAGCTTTTTCTCCGCTCGCGGATTGGTATAAAGAGCATACCATTCGTTTTCTTCAGAATTCTCTTTCATCTACTTTAAAGGAAACCGGAATGATCAGGTTCGTTCCTTCTTTCAAATCGAACTTCCAAGTCTTCAAGGCCCTATGAAATTCGACTTCAAAGATCGAATATCGGCAAGGTTGAATTGTCCTTAGAATTTCTCCCTTTCCACCAGATTTTATTCCCACTTCCCAAGAACAATCCGATTCCAGTCTTTGATCCAAAGCCCCTTGTGGAAAGTGGATTTCATTCTTAAATTTTTGTATTTCCCTTTCGACCGTCCCTTCGGCGTTCGCGTTTTCGGAAGCGGTTGTCGAGGAATTCTCACCGGAACCGTCCGGGGCAAAATTTAAGATTACGTTCGGAATGTTTCCCTTTTTAAGAAAAATCTTCAGATCTTTGATTTGCGAAAAGTCAAAGAAGGGAATAGAAACAAATAGAAATATTAGAATATGCAGAAAACCGGAAATGAGAAAGGAAAGCCGAACGCTCACGAGTCCATCCTTTTGAATTCCGATCAGAGTGCAATTCGATCCCCGCAAAAATTAAAATAAAGTTTTCGAGTTTTCCACGAGACCATAAGAGTTTTATAGTTTGACGCACGGAATCAAACGTATTATTCCTCAAGGCGCAGATTCGGATCGGAAGCGTTTTGTTCGACGAGATTGTCGCTCGATACAAACCAATCTCGTTTTTATGTCTTACTTCTTTCGAGACGCGAAATCGTTTTAAAAATCACTCAATCGCATCACATTTTTATAATATAGATTCCGATTCCTTTCGGATTGAAATAACCATTCCGATCTACTTATAAGACGAGATCATAAAGACAACGGGCTATATTAGCTTTTTATGGAACGTCTTTTCGGTCGTTTTCCAAAATTTTTCTTTTAACTATCGAGGCTTATTTTCGGATGTAATTGAAGAGGTTTCCCATGAGAAAAAATCTCCCCGTTACAAATAAAGAATTGGAGATTCCTTTCAACGCGGTTTTAATTTCCCGAACCGATACAAAGGGAAGAATTTCCTACGTGAGTCAGGACTTTGCTGAGATCAGCGGTTTTCCCGAAAAGGAGATGCTAGGCGAGCCACACAATCTCATTCGTCATCCGGACGTTCCCTCCGAAGTTTATCGAGAAATGTGGGAGACGATTCAAAACGGAAATCCTTGGAACGGAGTGGTAAAGAACCGCGCGAAATCGGGCGATCATTATTGGGTCGACGCGACCATTACTCCGGTAATGAGTGAAGGAGCGGTTGCGGGTTATATGTCGGTTCGTAAAAAAGCGACCCGCAAACAAATCGAAAAGGCCGAGGTTCTTTTTCGAGAATTGAGAAACACCGAATCCTTCTTTTGGAAACTCAAAGCCGCCGTTCGCGCCTTTTTTAAAAAACTCGGACTTTCCGGAAAAATCATCACATATGCTCTGCTCGTTTTTGTTCCTTTGTTGTTCGCGAATTACGAATGGATTCAAAACGGTTTGATCTTCTTACCCGTTCTCGGAGTGGTTTGCGGAACGTTGGGCATTCTTCTTTTGATGCGAACGATTTTGAATTATCGAAAAGAAATCCGGGAAATCATTTCGATTCAGAAAGAAATCGTATCCGGAAATTTTTTAACGGAAATTCCTGCGAGGAGAGGAAACTCCGAAATCACGGAGATTCATTCGAGTCTTCGAGTGCTTGTGATCAGCGTTTGGGGTTTACTCGTTCAAATCAAAGAGAACTTTGAAAAGAATAAACAACTCTATCAATATCTTTCCGAATCCACGGAACAATTTCAATCCAGAACGCACACACAAGCGGCTTCGGTCGAAGAAACCGCGTCCGCTTCTCAAGAATTATCGTCCACGTTGGACGAAATCGTAAAGTCGATTCATCTTCAGTCTTCGGGACTTACCGCGATCAACGACGGAATCGGAAAAGTAAACGAATCGATTCAGAACGTTTCCAAATCGATGGACAACCTGTCGCATCAGACTTCTTCCGTAAAACAAAAGGCCTCTCAGAGCGAAGAAACTTTCGGAAGAGCGATTCTTGCGATGGATGAAATCAAAGAATATTCGAACGGAATTTCAAAGATCATCGGCATCATCACTTCCATTTCCGAAAAGACGAACTTGTTGGCGTTAAACGCATCGATCGAATCCGCAAGAGCGGGAGAAGCAGGAAAAGGATTCAGCGTAGTCGCTGAGGAAATTTCAAAACTCGCGGACCAAACTCGAAATTCCATCAAGGATATCGTAACTCTGATCAGCAACACGACGAAAGCGGTCGACTTCGGCGCCGAAAAATTTCAAGAGTCGTTGTCCATCGTCAAAGAACTAACCGATTATATCGGCGAAGTAAATTCTTCCGCGACGATCGTAACCGCTTCCTTGTCCGCACAAGCGGAGAAGTTAAGCGAGATCCGAAAAAACACGGATCAAGTCAATCGACTCGGAGAAACGGTGAACGAATCTTCCGGATTTCAAAAAACCGCTTCCGATGAAATTTCACATTCGATGCAAAGTATCGCGGACAGTTCGGAATCGATCGCAAGAACCTCGGAAGAAATCAAACACTTCGTGGACGAATCGGTTTTAAAAGCGGCGAAATTGCAGGAAATTTTAAGACATTTTAGAACTTCCTAAGAAAAGGTAAATTCTCTCGGAAATAAAGAAATCTGCCGATAACTAGATCGATGGAGAATCGATTTCTCAGGCTGACGATTTTTATTTCCATAGCGATCACGCTTTTTTCCTTTTGGGATCATCATCTCGTCAGTTATCTAAAAGACTTTATCGTATTCATCCATGAGATCGGTCACGCGATCGCCGCGTTGTTGACGGGCGGCTCCGTTCACGCGATCGAACTTCACGGAAACGAATCGGGAGAAACGATCGCGATTCCGAATTCCGGAACCGGTTCTTTTATCTTCGTGGTTTCGGCGGGATATTTGGGTTCTTGTCTGATCGGAGGATTCTTACTCAATCGCGGATTTTCGGGGAGAATGGTGAGGCCGACTTTGATTTCTTTCGGCGCCGTTCTTTTACTGATGACGATCTCCTATTCTAAACCGGGAAACCTCGCGCAATACACGGGAATTCTTTGGGGGTTGGGTTTTGTTTTACTCGGCCTATTCAATCTAAAATTGAATCGTCTCATTCTCGTTTTTATCGGAACGAGCATCACTCTTTATAGTTTATACGACCTTTTGGATTTTACGGGGAACATCGCATACACGGACGCGGGAATTATGGCGACGTGGATTACGGGAGCCAATCCTTCACAAGGAGTTCCGAAATCGGTGATCGTTCTGGGATATTTGATTGCCCTCCTCTGGTCCTTTTTTAGCTTATCCATCATATTCGTATCGGTTAAAAAGGTTTTCCAATCGGGCGTTGCTGAACAGGAATTCCCGCAAGACGAAGATCCATTCCACTTTCCCGAGAACGGAAATATGGAAACCCCGTTCCCCGGAGAAGTAACCCCCGAAGTTATGGAATGGTTTTTCAGCAAGGGACTCGATTTAAACGGAAAACCCTTACCCGCAGAATTTTTGGAAAAAGAAGAATCATGAGCAAACAAAGAATATTGATCACCGGTGGCGCCGGATTTATCGGCTCTCATTTGTGTGAAAGGCTTTTGAAAGAAGGCAACGAAGTTATCTGTTTGGATAATCTTCATACGGGAAGAAAAAAGAACATCCAAGAACTTTTCAAAAATCCTAAGTTCGAATTCATCAGACACGATATCACGGATCCGATCAAACTCGAAGTTGATCAAATCTACAACATGGCTTGTCCCGCAAGCCCGGTTCATTATCAATCCAATGCGATCAAAACGGTAAAGACCAACGTCCTCGGAATGATGAATATGCTCGGTCTTGCCAAACGGGTAAAGGCGAGAATTTTACAAGCCTCCACAAGCGAAGTTTACGGAAACCCGCTGGAACATCCTCAAAAGGAAACGTATTGGGGAAACGTAAATCCGATCGGAATTAGAAGTTGTTACGATGAAGGCAAACGAGTCGCGGAAACTCTTTGTTTCGATTATCAGAGAAATCATAAAGTAGATATTCGAGTGATTCGAATTTTCAACACATACGGCCCGAGAATGTTGCCGGACGACGGAAGAGTGGTCAGCAATTTTATCGTGCAAGCTCTCAAAAAAGAAGACATAACATTGTATGGAGAAGGAGATCAAACTCGTTCCTTTTGTTTCGTGGACGATCTGGTCGATGGCATCATACGAATGATGAACACCGAAGATTTCAGCGGACCCGTCAACTTAGGCAACGACGGAGAATTTACGGTTCGTGAATTGGCCGAGTTGGTTTTAAAAGAAACCGGTTCTTCATCAAAAATCATTCATAAGCCGTTGCCTCAGGATGATCCAGCTCGTAGAAAGCCGGACTTAACTCTTGCCAAACAACGTCTTGGATTCGAACCGAAGGTTCCTCTTGTAGAAGGAATTCGGAAAACCATCGAATACTTTAAAAATAACTTGGATTAAATTTACGCGAAGAAATTCTGGACGTACTTTACCGAAACGCGTCCGGAAACACGCTATTTATCTATTTACCGGGAATAAATTATGAATATTGGAATTTTAAAAGAAGCTAAAGAAGAAACAAGAGTATCCGTAACTCCAGACATCGTAGATGCATTGAAGAAAATCGGAGCAACCGTCCTTGTGGAAAAAGGCGCCGGAGAACAATCCTTCTATCACGACGAAGATTATAAAAAAGCCGGAGCAAGTCTGGTTTCTCGTCAAGACGTTCTCAGCAAATCCAATATCATCGTAAGCATTCATCTTGCGGATCCTGCGACATTGGCGAAGATCAAATCGGGAACGATTTATCTCGGGATGTTCCAACCGGCTATGAACGCGCAAACCATCCAAAAGCTCGCCGCTAAAAAAGTGGAGGTTTTAAGTTTGGACGCGATCGCGAGAATCACAAGAGCGCAGTCTATGGACGTTCTATCTTCTCAAGCGACCGTTGCCGGATACAAAGCGGTTCTTCTCGCGGCTTCTCACTTAGCGAGATTCTTTCCTATGCTTACGACCGCGGCCGGAACGATTACTCCCGCTTCTGTTCTTATCATCGGAGCCGGTGTTGCCGGTTTACAAGCGATCGCTTCCAGCAGAAGATTGGGCGCGGTAGTGGACGTATTCGATACAAGACCCGAAGTGAAAGAGCAGGTTCAATCTCTCGGTGCTAAGTTCGTGGAAGTGGAAGGCGCTTCGCATTCCGCGGCTGCGGGCGGTTACGCGGTTGAACAAACCGAGGAATACAAAAAACGCCAACAAGAAGCGATCGATAAATACGCGCAAAGAGCGGACGTTATCATCACGACCGCTTTGATTCCGGGTAGAAAAGCTCCGTTATTGATTACTAAAAAGATCGTGGATAACATGAAATCCGGTTCGGTCGTAGTGGATCTCGCGTCCTCTATGGGCGGAAACTGCGAATATACAAAACACGGACAAAACGTGATTACTCCGAAAGGAGTCACCGTGATCGGTCATAAAAATCTCGCGGGTTCGATTCCTGCGGACGCATCCAAAATGTTCAGCAAAAACGTTTTGAATTTTCTCAAACTGTTGATTAAGGACAAGAAGATCAATTTGGATCTGAGTGACGAAATTCTTTCTTCCACTTCGATCACTCACGAAGGAGAAGTTCGTCATAAACTTACGTTGGATGCTTTGGGAAATAAATCAGGAACAGCAAAACCTAATAAGAGCGCTTCCAAGAAATAAGCCAGTAAAACCGAAGATCGTTCCGATGATCCAACCGCCGATCACGTCGCTTACAAAGTGATGTAGAGAAAGCAACCTTCCTACTCCGGCTAAGAAACTAATTAGAATCAAGGCCGGAGAGAATTTAAACAAAAGCACAAGAATCAAAACCGCAGTCATCGAATTGGCCGCGTGCGCAGACGGAAACGAATGTTTCATGTCCGGATTCGAATCCACTTTTCCCGCAACGGTTATCAAAGGTCTTTTTCGAGCGATCAGCTTCTTTAAAAAAAGAACGAACCGATCGTTCGCATAAGTCACCGAACCCGTAAATAAAAGAACCCAATACCAAGCGAAAGGAAGATCGTTTTTGAAATACAAAAGCGGAAGAAGAATCACGAGAAAAACTTCGCCGCGATTGATTTTGGAAAGAATATGACTCAGCCTAGGATTGTGGAGTTTTGTCCGAATCCAAGTGGAGAATGAAAAATCGATCTGGTCTACGATTTGTATCAAAGTTGAAAATCTTTTTTAAGAATATCGGAAAGGCCTTTTCTCGGAAGGCTTTTCTGTTCACCGGAAACGAGGTCCTTGATTTGAACCGTTTCCGTGCGGATTTCCGATTCTCCAAGAAACAATACGTAGCGATAACCTTTTTTTTCCGCGGTCTGAATTTGTTTTCCGATTTTCGCGGAATCTAACATCGTTTCGGTGAGAATTCCATTCTCACGAAGTTCCTTCGAAAGTTTGAAAGTTTCAACGAAGAGAGAATCGTCCATGATCGGAAGAAACAAAGTCGTTTCGCGGCTTAAATTCGGAATGAGTTTATGACCTTCCAAAAAGTTTTTGAGAGTCACGTCGCCTAATCCGAAACCGATTCCAGAAAGTTGTTCTTTGGAAAAAAGTCCGATCAGGTTATCGTATCGGCCGCCGCCGTACAAAGATCTTCTGTTTTCGGGGTTGGTATCGAACACTTCGAAGATACAACCGGTATAATAATCGAATCCGCGGATGATCGAAGGATCGAATACGAGTTGTTTGTCGACCCCGAGTTCTCCGAGTTCTTTGAATAAATTTTGAATGAAAGAAACCGAATCGGGATCGATTCCGGGAATCGAAGAAACCGTTTCCAAATTGGAAGAAAGATATTTTTCGATCAGCGCAAACTGCTCATCGAAATTATCGAGAAGCGGTTTGATTTCCGCTTCGAAAGCTTCGGGAGAAATTTTGGATTTTTTATCCAGAAGTTTGGAAACTCCGTGAACCTGATCCTCATTGAGTTTTAAGGAACCCTTTAAAAAACTATCGAGAAGTTTTCTATGAGAAACCTTGATCTGATAACTTCCAGAAGGAGCTCCGAATTTTTTTAGAATCGAATCCGCGATCAAAAGAATTTCGAGTTCGGCCCGATGTGTGTCGACTCCGAAAAGATCTACGTTTAATTGCCAGTGTTCTCGGAGTCTGCCCTTACCGGGTTGTTCGTAACGCCATAAATTCGGAATCGAAAACCAGCGAACCGGGCGGGGAAGATTGCGAAGATTTCCCGCGACCATTCTCGCGAGTGTGGGGGTCATTTCGGGACGAATCGCAACTCGTCTTTCTCCCTTGTCTATAAAATCGTATAATTGGCGCTCTACGATCTCTTCGCCGCTTTTCGCTTTGTAAAGATCGAAAGATTCTAAGATAGGTCCGTCGTATTCCTCGTAACCGAAAGACAAAACTGTCTCGCGCATTACGGAAAACATCCAATTCCGGAGTCGCATTTCCTCCGGATAAAAGTCTCTAGTTCCCTTATAAGGGGCTGTGGTTAAAAAGTTTTTCTGATTTTCCAAGGCAAATTACTGAGTCTTAATGAAGTTCATATTTTTCTTCAATAGAGTCATATTTGCCTTAGCATCGTTGGAGCCAACTATTTCTGCGCCCACGTGATAGATTTCTCCGACTTGGGAAATATGTCGGATATGAAATGCGAATCGCAGAGGGGCTTGCATCTTAAAGGTAATGTCCGCGGTAAAAACGGGTTTATGTAAGAAGGATTCGATCAACTCGGATTCGGTTACTTCGAGAAGGATTCCGCCTTCCGAGATATTGAGAACGTTCTGACGAATGTCCAAAGACTTCGTATTGGAATCTCCCATTCTCGAATTGAAGATTTCTTCCATCTCTTTGTAGAGTGGAATCACTTTGTCGGAAACGGGCCCGTCGCTGGATTCGATCACACCCATGGCAAAGATTTGATCCTCGACTCCGTTCTTAAACAAGATCGGATAGATAAGCAAGGATCGGGTTTTGCTTCCTTTGAAAAAACGGATTCTTTCTTCGAGGATCAATTCTTCCTGAAGGGTTTCCTTGATCGGAATCAAATCCAAATCCCCGAACTCTCCATCCGCGCTCGAATCCAAAAGCGAAGTATCTTCGATATAAATCGGTTTTTTGAACTTCTTCACCAATTCTTCTTCGGGAGAAAGTTCTTTAGAAGAACTGAATACGAGTCTGGAAGAAGGATAAATCTGTTTCACCTTGCGGTTCAAATCGTTGAGAATGATTTGCCCCGAGGTCCCGAGTACTTTATTGATTTCTAATTCTTTTCTCGGAATCAGGAATTTATGCGAGATGACTTTTCCGATCAAACCCTCGATACGAGGTGACATTCTTTGCGTTTTTGCGATTTTTGCGAATACGGGTTTGCATACGATCTGAGTGTCGTTTTTTTCGATCACTTCGAAACCGATTTCTATATGTTTGGAAAGAGTTCTGTAAAGAACGAGTTCGTCGTTTACGTTCGTCAAAGTAGAGTCGATCGGAAAAACGAATGTTCCGTCCTCTCTGATTTCCATAGGTTTTAGTTCCTGATGAAAAGGGGACTCCTTAACGAGTAAACCTTGAAAGTGAATGTATTCCTTGAGAATATATTTTATCTTATTGAGGTCTTGGATCGTTTCCCAAGACCTCGGAGCTTGCAGATATTTTTGATATTGTACTGTCATGAAAACTCCTTAGAGCTTTCTAAAGCCGACTCTTCTGTTTTTTGACCTTCCGGTTTCTGTCTCATTTTCTGCTTCCGGTTGTGAATACCAATAAGCTCTCACCTTCATCCGTTTTTCGGAAATCCCCTTAGAAAGAAGATATTCGTAAACGTTACGAGCTCTTTTGGCGCTCAATCTTGTATTGTATTCCTTGGAGGCTACGTTATCCGTGTGTCCCCCAATTTCAATTTTATCGGACGCATTTTTAACAAGATAGTCTACAAGAGGAGCTAGTAACTTTTTGTTATCGTCCGTGATTTTTGTTTTATTAAATTCGAAGTAAACGTGTAGATTATAGATCGGATCTACGTCCTTCTCCGCTTTAAGAAAAATTGTCACGGTCCCATTTTTGGAAATATTTTTTTGAATAACGTTTACGCTCTCGGAAATATATTTCGGAGCGGTGGCAAACAACTCGAAATCGCTCTCCGGTAATTTATTGACCAGAAACGATTTTTTGTCCGCTTCCTGAATCAAGGATTCTCCTTTGCGGTTAATCGGTGTAAAAAGTGTAACTTTTGCTTCGGAAATAATTTGTTTCGTTGTGGCATCCGCTACAACCACTTTCATCGGCGCCGACGTAGGAGTTTGGTTATCGACGGGCGCTTCTACTTTGGATTCTTCCGTTTTTCCTTCTCCGGTTTTTATAGGGAGAAGAACATAAGTCCGATATACTTTTCTATTCTTACCGATGTTTCCGCGGAGATCCAAAATATCTTCTTGGGGATGGAAACCCGGAGAACTGATTTCGACTTTATAAACCCTTCCGGTTTGAAGTGTGGTCGCAAAATTGGAAGGTTTTCCCTTTGTGAGATCACCGCCGATTCTTTTGGAAGTGATTACGTTTGCGGGTTTATTGCCGTCGTAAATTTTCAGAGTGGAATCCAAACCGATCATCGTTTTTTCGGAGCCGTCCAAAACGAGACCTTTGAAATTCAGAGTGTACGAATTACGGAGCGATTCCGGAACTTGAAAACGATAAATGTCGAATTGACCTTCTCCGCCGCTTCGATTGGAGGAAGTATAAGCCCAGATCCCGTCCCGATCGAAACTGATTCCCTCGTTATCGTGGCCTTCCCACTTATCCGTGTTAAACGGTTTTGGGAGCAGGAGTAAAGAAGATTGGTCGACTTTGGGAACGGAGATTTCGTTCGATTTGGTCGGAGCGGGTTCTTCCGTTTCCTCCTCGTCTTCGAGCATATTATCGAGAGCCGATTTATATCTTAAGAATATTCTAAAAATCTTAAACTTCTTTCGTTCGTCTTCCCGATTGGAACTGAAATAAAGCTGTTCTCCGTCTTGATGGATAAACGGAAGAATTTCGCTTTCGGAAGAATTGAGAGGAGAACCTAAATTCTTAGGTTGAGACCAAGTCCCGTTCTTCGCGTTTCGAACGGAAATCCAAAGATCGAAATCTCCGTAACCTCCGGGACGATCGGATGAGAAGATCAAAAAATTTCCGTCCGGCGATATCGCGGGCATCTTCTCGTTGAAGTTGGAATTGATTTCGTTCAGATGTTCCGGTTCGCTCCATCTTCCCGTTTTTTTATCCTTGATCGTTCTGTAAATATTCAAACCTTCGAAACCCGCGCGGTTGATCGCAGGGTTGATCGTGGACGTGAAATAAATTTCGGAAGGTGCGTTGTTCGAATCGAATAAGATCGAAGCGCCTCCTTCGAACGCGTTCGAGTTAAACAGATTCGGTTTGCGCATTCCTTGAACGGAAGGTCGCTTTAATTCTTCCCGAATGTTTTGATTCATGTTTACGGGTTTGGTCCATTCCGCAGGACTTTCCTTATCCAAGAACCGAACGTTCTCCGAGATCCAAATATCCATCCCGCCTTCTCCGCCGGGACGATTGGATTGAAAGACGATGTAACGGCCGTCCGGGCTGATGATCGGATTGTATTCGTCGTTCTGCGTGTTGAGAGGTTGCCCGAATTGTTTTTCGGGTAGATCCGGCAAAGGTTGTGCAAAAACGGGCGAAAGAACGCAAAGAAACAAAAAGAAAATCGATTTCGAAAAAGGACGCATGAATCACTCCAAAAAGAATGTAGAAGAGTTGCCGTTTTTAGTTTAATTCCAGGATCTCTCTTAAAGTATCGGCCTTGTATCGGAGTTTTTATAGATGGAAACTAAGCTGGATTCGAATTCTTCGGCGCAATCTCCCACGATCTTTGGCGTTTTGAACATCACGGAAGATTCGTTTTCGGACGGAGGAAAATATCTCACGCATTCGGCGTCTTCTCAAAAGGCGGATTCTCTCGTAAGCGAAGGCGCGGACGTAGTCGATTTAGGCGCTCAGTCTTCCAATATCCAAGCGGGTTTGGTCGGACCCGAAATCGAATGGGTGAGAATGAAGAATCTGATTCCCGATCTGATCGCAAAAGGAATTCGCGTTTCCGTCGATTCTTTTCAACCCGAGGTGATCGCGAATTCATTGGCGGCCGGTGCGGAGTTTATCAATCATATTCGCGGTTTTGTGGACGAGGCATCGATCCGCGAAATTTCAAAATTCTCGGGAACAAATCGAAAGTTTATTTTGATGTATTCTCACAATCACGCGAATCGCCCCGAAGTTCAATCTCATCTCACAAGGGAGAATGTACTTTCCGAAATCGTAAAATTCTTTCGGGAAAGAACAAAGGCTTTGTTGAGCGCGGGAATTTCCCGCGAGCAGTTGATCTTCGATCCGGGAATGGGTTTTTTTCTAAGCCCCGATTTTCAAGTGAGCTTTGAGGTTTTAAGAAAAATCAAAACTCTTAAGGAAGAATTTTCCCCGATGATGGTTTCGGTGACTAAAAAATCGTTCTTAGGAAACGCGCTCGGAGGTTTGGACGTTTCCGAGCGTGAGATCGCGACGGTGATCGCGGAGTTGTATCTTTCCATTCGAAAAGTGGAATATATCCGAACGCACGAACCGAAAAATCTAAAACAAGCTTTGAAAATCTGGGATTTGTTGCGTTAGACGAAATTCTATCTAACGCCCGACTTTGATGTCTTCGATCGTCTTTTTTCCGGAAGAATTCAAAGTCGGCAAAATGTCCTCTTCTCGAATCTGCAATCCTTTGGCCTGCATTCTTTTGATATAAGGGAGAATCGGATGTAAATCTGAGTTTGGATTTACGGAAAGAAGAATTCTTTTCCAAAGTTCGATAAACGGAAGAGTTTCCTTTTCGGATTCGGGCGCTTTTCGGATCCAGTCCAGGGCTTCGGAGTAATTGCGTTTTTCGTAATATGCTTTCGCGATGTAATAGTTCAAATCGGGGATCTTGTCGTCCGTAGAATGGAGATTGATCGAGAACATCAAAAGATCGTCCCATTTTTCCAGATCGTGAGCCAATAGAACCATGGACGCGCGCGCGTTTTTATGATAGGGATTGATCTGAAGGATTTTTTCCAGATAGAAATACGCTCTTTCGTAATCCTGTTTTTCCAAAAAATAGGTGCTCAATTCTTCCCAAGAAACGACTTCCATTCCGGGAATTTTGGACTGAACGTCGAGCAAGAGAACGGTTTCTTCTCTTCGGTTTTGAGAAGTAAGAAGTTTTCGAACTTGTTGGACTTGTTCCTTTTTTGCGTTTTTGAGATACGAAGCGATTTCCTCTTTTGCGGTTTCGTATTCGTCGATTAGATAATGCATTCGGATCAGATTTGAAAAACAGATCGGATTTGAATCGGAAAGTTTCATACATTCTTTCCAAGACGTTTCAGCGTCGTCCAAAAAGGAATTTTTTGCGAATAAAACGCCGAGATTGTTTTTATCTTCCGCGCTATTTCCTTTTCCTCGTAAGCCCCTTACTTTCCAGATCGAGGTTATCTTTTCGAGTTCGGCTTCGGAGAATTCGGTAGAATTAAGATAGATGAAGGAAACGTCGTTTTCTAAAACTTCGGCTTCTCGTATCGGATAAATGCAGACGTTTACGGTAGACGCGATGAATAAAACGATTAAAGATCGAATCCAAAAAGTTTTGAGGTTTATAGTAGTGAGCGAATGATTTCGCCCTTTATCCATCGCTCGATTCTTGCGCACCGGATTCTTCCAATTGTTTCTGGGCGTAAAGCATATACTTCAAAGCCCGTTCTTTATCACCATGGAATAAATACATGAGTGAAAGATCAAGTGCATCCTGCGGATTCGGAGGAGCGAAGTCTTCCGGATTTTCCTTGTTCATTTCGAATTTGGAACGGAATTCATCCAATTTGTTTTTGGTGAGTTTTTCCAACGAGTCGAAGAAGGCCGCTTCTTCCGGATTTTTTTTGGATTCTTCAACCGCGTCCGCAAAACGGGTAAATCCTTTCGATTGAGAAGTCGCTTGTTTTAGAATTTCAAACGATTGTTTAAAGTTGCCGAGTCGAGTATGGACCTCCGAAAGAAGCACCTGCATTCTCGAGTCGCCGGGATAAAGTTTGTTCACCTTGTTTGCGGTTTCGAGACATTCTTTCCAACGTTCTTTTTCGAAATGTAAAGTCGCGAGAGCGGTGAGGGCCATTCGATTTTCAGGATCGAGTCGAATCGCGTTTGTGAGATAGAGTTCCGTTTTGTCGTCTTTCTCCAGTTGGCGATAGCAGTACGCGAGGAGAATATGCGATTTCAAAAATCGTTTTTCGAGTTCGAGGGATTTTTTGAGAGATCGAACGGCGGTTTCGACTTCTCCCGTTCTATAAAGTTCTACGCCGATATTGTAATAGAGTTCCGGGGTTTTTCCGATCCCGAGGGCCTTTTGATAAACTTCGATCGCCTTTCTTGAATTTCCAAGTTTGGAATAGAGCGCTCCGAGATTCAGATAGGATTTTTGATACTTCGGTTGGGATTGAATCAGACTTTCGTAAAGTTGGATCGCTTCCGGGTGTTTGCCTTCTTTTTCCAAGGCCAAAGCCTGATTGAATATCTTGCTGATGTCTGTCCCGGTCATAGAACAACTATCGGAATGATTTCGAACTTGGGCGATCGAAAAAGTTGTAATGATTTTTTTCGATTCTACCGATTTGATAAAGGAATCACTAGGACCCGAGGGAAACATGAAACAAATAGCAATCTTAGTTGCCCTGATTATTTTTACGTCTTGCGCTTCCGTTGAATCGAAACGAAGCATCAGCGCATCCGGAGATCCGTCCGAGATCTTTTTTGAAAAAGAGATCGCTCCAATGGATCGAGAATCCGGATCGAACACCACTTCCCAAAAACCGGGACGCAGATCGTTCGAAGAAGAATTGAACGTTGAAAAATACGCAAAGGCTCAACCGCCGGAAAAAACGAACAGCTCCAACGGAGATTTCGACGAAATCGGAATGTCTTCCTGGTACGGAGCGAAGTTTCACGGAAAACCGACCGCAAGCGGCGAGAAGTTCGATAAAACGAAATTAACCGCGGCGCACCCGACTCTTCCTTTGGGTTCCATCATTCGAGTTCAGAATCTTGAAAATCAAAAAGAAGTTTTGGTTCGCGTAAACGATCGAGGACCTTTCGTAAAGGATAGAATCATAGATCTTTCCGAAAAAGCCGCCGATACGCTGGAATTCAAAGACAGCGGTATCGCTAAAGTAGGAATCAAAGTCGTTAAACGCGGCGGGGCCGCCGGAGAAGAATCCGAAGATCTCGAAAACAACGACGATGAAGACGCGCTTCTCGGAGACGAAAACGGAAAGCCTGAAAAACTGACTCCGCAAAAATCCGATTATCCGAACAAACCCGTTGCCGGTGGAAAGTATATCAAAGGCGCTCCCAAAGGTTATACGGTTCAAGTCGGAGTATTCCGCGATCAAACAAGAGCGGAAGCGTATAAATCCAGCATCGGTCAAGAATACGGAGAAAAAACTTTCGTGTTTACCAGAGACGGTTTGTTCGTAATTCAGTTGGGAGATTTCGGCAGCAGAACTGGAGCCGAGTCTTTGAAATCAAAATTGAAAACGGACGGGATTGACTGCTTTATTCCAAAAAAGTAATCGATTGAATTAGAGAGAAAGTTCCCTCGTAGCAAAGCCCCGGAAACGGGGCTTTTGTTTTTAGCGGTGCGCTCTGCAACTATCCTGTTTCATTCTTCCCCTGCAAATTTCCTTGGCGACTTCCACGACCGCAAAACCGCAGGTATTCAAACTCGTGTCCACACATCCGGGAATCGCTAAGAGAAGAATCGGGAAACATTTATCGAATTCTTCGATGTCCTTGGCGCAAACTTGTTCGTTGGAAACAAGAATATTACAGTTCCAAAATCCGAAACTGAAAACCGATGCGATGAGAAAGGCGAGAATTCTCTTTTTCATCCCGTTGATGAGATATTCTCAATTTGAAAAATCAATTCGGAAAAAAAGGACGATTCCGGTTCAGAAAGAAATTTCCTAACTCGGAACTCGAATGATGGAACCCTTACGATTTCTTATTTTAGATTCCGCCGCCGTGGATAAACTCGTCCAGAATTTCTTCCAGATTGTCTTTTTCCTTTCTCGAAACGTTTTTGTGAAATCCGTCCTTGTTCATTGAATCCACTTCCTTTTGGAGAGAATCGATTCTTTCGAGGAGAAGTGAAAAAACCTTCGCGACCGGATCCGGAATTTCGTTGTGATCCAGCATGTGTTCGCCTTCTTCTCCGATCGGCATTTTGGAACGGACGACTTTTGCCGGAATTCCGACCACGGTCGTATCGTGGGGAACGTCTCTCATTACGACGGAACCTGCGCCGACTCGGACGTTCTTTCCGATTGTGATGTTTCCCAAAATTTTAGCGCCGGCGCCGACGACCACATTCTCCAGCAAAGACGGATGACGTTTCCCCGATTCTTTTCCGGTTCCGCCGAGCGTAACTCCCTGATAAATCAAACATCCTTTTGCAACGGTTGCCGTTTCACCGATCACGACTCCGTGACCGTGATCGATCATGATCCCGTTTGCGATCTGCGCTCCCGGGTGAATGTCGATTCCAGTGACGAATCTGGAAAAAGTATTGATCATCCTCGGGATTAAGGGAAGTTTCATCCGATAGAGAAAATGGGCCAATTTATGAAACCAGAGCGCGTGTAGACCCGGATAACAAAGTATGATTTCCAAATAGGACTTTGCGGCGGGATCATACTTCTTGATGAATTTAATGTTCTCGAACAAATTTTATTCTCCGGTCTTCGTCAAACTGTGTAAGTAAAAGGCTAAAAATTCACGATACGATGTAAAGAGGATTCTTTCCGATAAGAATAGAATAGCGATTGAAACAGTCCAGATTTTCAACACATATAATCTTGTTTATCCTTACCTTTTTGACTCTCACGTTTCAGAGCGAATTCTTAGAAATTCCCTTCTTGTCGATGCAGTATTTAAAAGAACTATTTTTTCTTAGACTGCCTTATTCCCTTTCCTTGATCGTAATTCTTTTGGCTCACGAGATGGGACATTTTTTAGCGGCCCGATATTACGGCGTTAAGGCGACTTGGCCTTATTTTATTCCGATTCCGTTCGCTCCGATCGGAACTATGGGTGCGGTGATAAAAATTCTCGAGCCGATCCGAAATAAAAAACAACTCTTCGACATCGGGATCTGGGGTCCGTTGATGAGTTTGATTCTTTCCGTTCCTTGTTATGTTTTAGGAATCTATTGGTCTTCTTTGGTTCCGATGGAAAGCGTTCAAGGAAATCCGGGAGTCATTTCTTTCGGAGAATCCATTTTTACGATCACGGTCAATCAATGGATCTTGGGACCTTTTGATCCCCGCGTTCAGGATGTATGGATTCATCCTTTGGCGCAAGCGGGTTGGGTCGGTCTTCTTGTAACCGCGATCAATCTTCTTCCGTTCGGGCAACTTGACGGAGGTCACGTAATTTATTCCATTTTTGGTGAAAAATATAGAAATTGGATTTATTATCTTTTTATAGGCTTTTTACTTTTATGTCTTTGGAATTTTTCCTGGTTACTGTGGGGTTTCCTAATTTATTTCATCATAAAAGTAGAACACCCTTTTGTCCCTGACCCGGTGGTTCCCTTGGATCGAGTTCGAAAAATCGGCGGCCTTTTGATTTTATTCGCGCTGCTATTTATCTTCGTACCTTCTCCCATCCAAATCGGAACTGATATACACAGACCCGGTCTTGCAGAGGAGCTATGGATTTCACTCAAGTCAGTTTTTTCAGGTATTTAGTTGCGTTCGTTTTCGTTTTTTCGACCCCGATTTTTTCTCAAGATCAGGAAATCAAACTCACCGAAAACGCGTACGGTTTTACATACGACGGAACGAATTTTTGGTACATCGATTCCACACATCGATCCTTGTATCGAGTCGATCCGAGCGGAAGACAAGAATCGTTTTCATTGAACATTCCTTTTCTAACCGGAATCAATTTCGATCCGCGCGAGGGAAGAATTTTTGTCGGTGCGAGAAAACTTATTTTAAAGGTGGAACCGAACACCGGCGGGGTCACCGAAAGAATTCCCGTGCCGATCGAGAAAATCGGAGGAATCGCAAGTCAGGATTCTTTGTTGTATATTCTCGATCAAGAGAACGGGAAAATTTCCATTCTCGATAAGGCTACAGGCAAATTGATCGGAGGATTTTTGACCGACCGCGCACAACCGAGGGATTTGGTTTTCGCACGGGATTCGATTTGGGTTTCCGATTCTTCCGACGGAAATATTTATCGCTACAATCCGAACAACGGATCGATTACGGGATCGATTAAAACACCTTCGAAGGAAATTCGTGGAATGGTTTTTTTAGGAAGTAGAATCTTCGTCGTCGATCGAACCGGAAAAGAAGTTCGAAAGGTTTCCTTCGTCGAAACGGATCGTTTTATCGCTTCCGGAGAAACCACACATATCATGAAAGTTCGAATCACGTTTTCCTTAAACGAACTTTCCGTCGCAGGCGGTTCGCTCGGCGTCTTTCAACCTCCGACTACGGAACATCAAAGAATTCGAAATTTAAAAATGACCGACGCAGGATTTAAACAGGACTTTATCGGAAACGGAAGAGCGTTCGTTAAGGTTCTCGGCGTCGACGACGTGAAGGGAAAACAAACATTAGAATATTCTTTTGAAGCTCGAACTCAAAACATCCGTTACTACGTGACCGACGACTTTTTGGAAAAGAAGGAAAGCATCGGAGACGATCTCAAACCTTTTCTCAAAGGACCGCCTTTGGGAGTTCAAAAAAATTCCTATTATGTGGATAAGATATTCGATGCGCGATTGTTCCGAAACAGTATGCCCGCTTTGAAAAAAAGTCTGTTGGATTCGGGAGTTCCCGTTCGTTCGCAATACACGGCGACGATCAGCGGACCGAATTCGGTTTCGTTTAAGGATACGATGGACGTTTATGTTCCCGGTTTCGGATGGGCTCCCGTTCAGAACGTAAAACCCGCATCGGATGAATCTTCCCGCGTTTTTAAAAAAGGAGAAGAAAGCATCGATCTTTTCCGCGCTGAAAATTGGGACGAAATTCAATCTCCGGTTTTTTATAAGAGTAGAAACTCCGAAGAATGGAAGAATATTCCCGCCGAAATTCAAGTCGTTTTGGAAGAAGGCGTAACAAGCCGTTGATAAAATTTACGGGTTCGTCTTCGCTTGCGGTTCGATCGGCGTTTGTAACGGAGAATTAAGAAAGAATTTTCTCGCTTGAATCGATAAGGTCAAGGTTCTTCCGAACATAAGAAGAGCCAACGAAAGCCAAAGGAGATGATTGTCCTTTTGTATTTTTCCGAGATAGGCCATCGGAAAAAAGAAAAGCGATGTGCTGACTAACATCGAGTTGCGGAGAATTCTCCCTTTTGTAAGTCCGATAAAAAATCCGTCCAGAATAAACGCAACGGCTCCGATTTCCAAAACGGGAAACAGCCAAATCTTATATTCGTTTAACAAAAACAAAACGGTCTCGCTTTTGGTGATCATTCCGAACGTAAGACTCGGAAATAAATACGTGAACGCGAGAAATACCGAAGTGAAAATCAAACTCACCGAAACCGCGAGTGAAAGAAGTTCTTTCAAAAGTTTCCAATTCCTTTCTCCGTAAATGTTTCCGGCCAAACTTTCCGTGGCAAAAGCCGCTCCGTCGACCAAATACGCGCTTACAAGAATCAGCTGAAGAAGAATCGAATTGGCCGCTAAGATTTCCGTACCGGCTTCCGAACTGAAATTTCGAAACAAGCTAAACGTAAGAATCAAAAACAAGGTTCTTAGAAAAATATCCCGATTCAAATGAAGGAGAGAAGAAAATCCGCCGAGCGAAAATAGATGTTTATCGCGAAGGAATGATAACTTTAAATCCGGTATCAATTTCCATTCTCTGAAGAATAAAAAAACGAAAACCGCTAACATCCCGAATTGACTGATGCTCGTTGCCAAACCGGCTCCGTACGCGTCCCAACCCAAATCGAGAATGAACCAAATATCGAGCGCAACGTTGATTCCGTTTCCTGCGATGGTCGCAATCAAAACATAGGAACTTCTTTCCCGTCCTAAAAACCAACCGGTAAAAACGTAATTGCAAAGAACCGCGATGGAACCTGGAATTCTCGCGTCAAAATAAGAAAGTCCCGCCGCTTTGACGTTCGAATCGCCTTGAAGGATTTGAAATCCGAATTCTCGAATCCAAGGAGAAAAAAGAAGAATCAACGTTCCGAAAAAAAAAGCCAATCCCAAGGATCGGGCCAAAATCATAAGGGATTCTTTTTCGTCTTTTTCCCCGGAAGCCTGAGCGGTCAATCCGGTCGTTCCCATTCTTAAAAAGCCGAACATCCAAAAGATAAAATCGAACAGAATTCCGGATAACGCGGCTCCGGCCATAAAAATGGGTGTATCAAGATTTCCTAATATAGCCGTGTCGGCCAAGCCCGTCAGAGGAACCGTGATGTTCGCGAGAATGTTGTAAAAAGTAAGTCTATAAAATCGGGATCTCAATCAACTCATCCTGTCCATTACGCAGGACGCGGTTATATCTCCGGTCACGTTGATCGTGGTTCTACACATATCCAGAAAACGATCTACGCCTAAGATAATTCCGATTCCCTCGGTTGGAATTCCGAGTCCGGCGAGGATCGTCGCCAAAATCACGATTCCGATTCCAGGAGTACTCGGCGTTCCGATCGAAGCGCCGACCGTTGCAAAAAGAAGAAAGATCAACTGAGTCGGAGCCAAATCGATTCCGTAATACTGCGCTAAAAAAATCGTGGCAACGGCTTGGTAAAGAGCGGTTCCATCCATGTTCACGGTCGCGCCGACGGGGATGATAAATTCCGCGATATTCTTTTTAACCTTTAGATTTTCCGTAGCCGTTTTGATCGAAACGGGCATCACCGCCGCCGAACTCGAAGTGGAAAAAGCGAGGAGTTGTAAACCGGCGATTTTCTTGAAGAAGTCGATCGGATTCCTTCTCGCTAAAAAAATAAGAATGATCGAATACAGAACGAGCACCGAAATCAATCCGAGCAAAACGGTGCTCATATAAACTCCCAAAGTAAGAAGAAGTTCCGCTCCAATCGAAGATATCGCCTTTGCCATTAAACCGAAGACCGCAAACGGGGTCAGAGCCATCGCCCAGTTTACGATTTTCATACTGATTTGAAAAACGGAATTCAAGAGTTCCAAAATCGGTTTGGAAAGATCTTTTGACACGGAAAGAATCGCGATTCCGATCAGAATGGAAAACACGATCACGTTTAACATCTCCCCTTGAGTGATGGAAAGAAACGGATTCTTTGGGAAGAATGACATAAACAATTCCGGATATTTATCCAAGGTCGGAATCGAAGTCGGAGCGGGGATTTTGGAATTCAAAGCATTCTTAATTTGAATCGTGGACTTTCCGGGCTCCAACCAAAGCGCCCAAGCGATTCCGATCGCGACTGCAATGAAGGTCGTTAAAACAAAATAAATTAAGGTTCTAATTCCGAGTTTTTTGACATTCTCTAAGTTTTCTGCGGAGCAAATTCCGAGAATAATAGAAGAGAAGATCAGAGGCACCATAATCATCTGTAAAAGGGCGATGAAGATAAGTCCGGGTATAACAAGCCAGGAAGTAATCAGTTGAGCGACATTGCGCTCCACTAAAGACAGATCGGAACCGAGTAAAATTCCGGCAAAAATTCCGGCATTCATTCCGATTAAGATTTTTAACCAGAGTTTCTCTTTTAAATGGTTTAAAATCTTCGCGCTGAGGGAATTTAGTTTCTCAAAGACCGGCATAATGGAAAACTCTTTTGATTCCTTATTTTTTCTATTGCTTTTTAGTTTTGGTATGAATTATTGAAACCGTTTTCGAGATTTTTTGATGATGCCGTGCTTTTTTCGAACAAAATAAAGAATTAGAAAGACGGACCTGGAGATTATGGGATTAGATTTTCTGAGATCAGATTTGATTCTGTTCAACTATTATTCCTTTGGAAGTCTTTTAGTAACGATTACTGCCTTCTTCCTCGCCGCTTTCTTTATCAGCCTAAAACGAAAGACGGTCGCCACCTATCATCTCGGAATCGCTTTTTTAGTATTCGGTCTTTTTGAAATCGGATATTTTATGGCCGCATTTTACTATCATCCCATCGCGGCTTATCACAGATGGATGACCGGATGTTTGATTCTTCCGGCGGTTACTCATTTTACCCAATTTTTTATCCGTTATCCGGGCAACGTAAATAAGAAGATCGGTTTTTGGGTGATGATCTTCGAGCACGTTCTCGGGCTTATCGTAGCTTGTTTTTTTATCTATCTCACTTTTATTTCGGAAAAGATTTATCACTTCACGGCGCATCACTGGGACTTCAACGCGTTGATCGCGAGTAAATATCTCGCGTTCATCATCGCGTTTTACTGTATCATTGCGTTTATCGTGGTGCCCGCTTGGAGAATCATCACCGATAAGGAGAAAAAGAGATTTGCGATCTTTCTTTTTTCCATCGGGTTTATGATCGCGGCTTTTTATCCGAACATTTCCAACGTGTTGAGTCGAGACGGTTATATGGAGAGATCCACATACATGACCTCGAACGTCATCTTCTTTATCGCGGCGTTTTCGGTCGTGGTGATCGCCTTCATCAACAACAGTACCGAAAGAACGACCTTCATGGTTAAGATCGTCGGTATCACTTTGTTTACGATCTGTTTGATCATGCAGGCGCTCGTATTCATTTCGAATCAGGATAAGGAATCCGAATACGATAGTTTACACCTCGTAAACAGCGAACGCGTTTTGGAAAGCGGTCAAAAGAATAACGAAGTTCAATACACGCTTCGTTACGACGAAAAAACTGGAGAATTGATCACCACAGATTACGATTCGAAATACGGCTTGGATCTTACGCTCGTAAAAGTGGATTTGCAGAACACTTTGATCTACGAGGAAATCGCGGCTCTCAAAGAAGATAACTTCCGTGAAAATCTGAAACTCATTCTCGACGGATCTCCGGAATACTTTGCCGGTTACAAGGACGCGATCTATAAGTTCGTTAAGGAGAATTCTTCCCTAAACTCCAAAGAGTTGAAGAAAGCTCTTTTGAAACATGCAGAAAAGCTAAATAAGGACGCTTTCGTTAATACGAACAAACTTCAAGGGATCAGCCCCGATTCCTTTTGCGAAGAAGGTAAATCCTATCTTGAAAAGAACAAGGATTTGGAATCTTTTAAGAACGGGATTCTCAAGAATCTGGACGGATGTTCTTGGAAAGGAAAAAGCGTTTCCGGAAAGGAACTCAAAGCCGAGTTTTTGAAATACTTCAGTTACTTTAAACCGGCGGAAACACGCCACTACCGTAGAAGTATGGACGGACTCGGGCATCACGTCGCTTTTATGAAATACATTCCTGCGAAGAAGCAGGTCGTCGAGCTTGGATTCTCCTATAAAAAATACCGCGAGTTTATGCACCCGACTTCGGTGAAACAAACGATCATTCTTTTCGCGGTGATCTTCGTCGTTCTCGTCTTATTTCCATTATTCTTCAAAAGCAGTCTCGTCGATCCTTTGAACAATCTCTTATCCGGGGTGGAAAAGGTAAACAAAGGGGATCTGGACGTTCAAGTTCCCGTAAAAGTACGGGACGAGATCGGATTTTTGGCGGATTCGTTCAACTCGATGGTTTCTTCAATCAAACAAGCTCGAAGAGAACTTCAAGATTACGCGGAGAATTTGGAAGAAAAGGTAAAAGAAAGAACCCAAGAGGTTCAGGAAAAAATGGAAGAAGTCCAAAGGCTGAAAGTTCAGCAGGACGGGGATTACTTCCTCACTTCTCTTCTGGCAAAGCCTCTTTTTTACAACGCCAACAAATCGAAGTTGGTTCATACTGAATTTACTCTAAAGCAGAAAAAACAATTCGAGTTCCGCGGAAAACATTCGGATCTCGGCGGCGATATCTGCGTTACCGGAAATCTTCGTTTAGGAACTCCCGATAGTTATAAACGTTATACGATGGCGATGAACGGCGACGCGATGGGAAAATCCATGCAGGGCGCCGGTGGCGCGTTGGTGATGGGGGTCGTGATGAATTCCATCATGGCTCGTTCCGCGGCGAACAATCGAATTTTGGAAAAAACTCCCGCCGAATGGTTGAGCGAAGTTTATCAGGAGATTCATTCGGTTTTTAAATCGTTTAACGGAAGTATGGTGATTTCCGCCGTGATCTTTTTGATCGAAGAAGAAACCGGAAAATGTTTTTACTTCAACGCGGAACATCCTTTCAGCGTTTTGTATCGCGACGGAAAAGCCAGCTTTTTGGAAGAAGGTCTTCAACTCAGAAAACTCGGTTTGGATTCGGAATTCGATTTTCAAGTTAAGACTTTCGAACTCAAAAAAGGCGACGTTTTGATTCTCGGATCGGACGGCCGCGACGATATCGACTTAACTCCGGAAGAAACCGTGAGAACCATCAACGAGGATGAGAATCTATTCTTAAGAAACGTCGAAAAAGGAAAAGGTGTTCTCGAAGACATCGAATCCGAAATCCGTAAATACGGAGAATTGACGGACGACCTTTCCTTACTTAAGATCGAATTCCAAACGGAAAAGAAAAAAGACGAACTCGACGAGATGTTTACCGGCGGAGATAGAATCGAAGTCGCATTAAATCCGGACGTGATCTACGAGGACGCGAAACAACTCTATAAAACCGGCAAGGTCGATCAGGCCCTCGAACTTCTTAAGACGGGTTATACGCACGACACCGCAAATCAAAAGATCAATAAACTTTTAGGACTTTTGAGTTTTAAAGGAAAAGATTATACGACAGCGATCGAAGTTTTGAACAACTATCTCAAAACCGATCCGGGGCTGCACGAATACTGGTTCTATCTTTCCATCGCGAATAAAAAAGTCGGTAAATACGAACAAGCTCTTCAAGCGAGTTTGAAACTGAGAGACATTCAACCCGAGAATTTATCGAACCTCGTCAATCTTTCGGATATCTATCGTTTGACCGATCAATTCGATTTAGCTGAAGAAGTAGCTCGTAAACTCATGCATCTCGATCCAGGTAATCAGAACGGGGAAAGACTTTTAAAACTCATCGAAAGAGATCGTGCGTAAGTTTTTAGTCGGATTTCTTTTTTTATTAACCGTCGGCCTTTATTCTGATAAGAGCGCTTGGGTTCGAAGGATTCCTTTGAATCGGGGCGAACTCGTATTAGAAATCCGTAATTCTTCACAGGACAAAGAATGGAACGAATTCGCGTATCGAAAGACGGCGGATTTGTTTAGAGCGCTCGAATCCTATTCGGGAATTTCTTTTCACGAAGCGAGCGCGTCCGTTTTCGAAGGACAAAGGGCGTCCGAAAAGTATAAGGTCCTTTTGGTCGTTCAAGACCAGATTCTTTTAAACGGAACTCGAGTCGGCGGTTACAATAACATCTCGGGCGATCTCGGGCCCGCTCGGGGAATTTTTATGGAACCGGACCTTTCTCCTGCGGGATATCCTGCGCTCTTGTTTCACGAGCTCGGTCATTTTTATTTTTCGGACCTACCTTGGCTGAGCGAAGGATTGGTTTCATTCTTACCTTTGGTTCTTTATAAAGAGAAGAAAATCCAACTCACAAAAGAAGAACTCGTTTCCATAGCGGAAGAATGGAGTACGGAAGAAGGTCTTCAAGGCGGTAAAGATTTTCCCTTGGATCCGGACTTTCGGGAAAAATATCCTTCGGCGACGCCGACCTTTTACAATAAGGCTTTGAAGATCCAATACATTCTTTATAAGGAATTGGGTCCGAACGGATACAGGGACTTTGTCAAAAAATTAGTGTTTGAAAACTCTCCCAAAACGACGAGCCAAGTGATTCTAACGTTGAAATCGATTCGAGATAAGAATTGGTCCAGTTTATTACGAGGTTGGGTGACGCCGGGACCTTATGAAGTTTATACCTGGAAGACCTTTCAAAAAGAATCGATTCTCAAAACCTTCGCTCAATGAAATTAAAAGCGAACGCTTGTTCTACATAAATTTATTTCCGAGGGCTCCACTGCGGGCGGAAACCCGAGAGCGATTCGTTAAATCGACACAATTCCTTTTTTATCATTGAAAAGAAGATTCCCACCAATAGAGTAACGTTTGTTCGGAAAAAAATAGAAATGCGATTCTTCACGAATTGCTGAAAGATTTTTAAAAGTAAGGTTTGTAAGACTATGGGCGAAACAGGATCGATCTGGGACAATATACTTCTCAATTATTATTCGTTCGGAAGTTTGTTATCTTTTTTAACTTCCATGCTCATTTCCGGTGTTTTTCTTTTTATCGATAAAAAAGTATCGAGCACGAAACATCTCGCATTAGGCGCCTTCCTGTTGGGGATATTCCAATTCGGTTATGTATTTGCGGCGGTTCTGTATCATCCTTTTGCGGCTTATCATCGCTGGATCACTGCCGGATTGATTCTTCCCGCGATTCTTCATATCGGACAATTCGTAGCGCGATATCCCGAAAACGATTTTCCGCGATTCAATCGGATTACTACGATCGTTCTTTGGATCGTGGCCGTGCTCGCCGTGGGTTACTTTTGTTTTTCCACTTGGAACGCTTCCGTTAAATATCACTTCACCGCGCATCATTGGGACTTCAACGCGGAGAACGTAAGTAGAACGATTGCGATCATAATTTTCAGTTACGTGTTCATCAACTTTGTCGCGATTCCTATCTGGAGAATCGTGCACCTTCACGGCAAAACACGCTGGATCATTTTCGGATTTATGATGTCCTTTTTGATCGGCGGAACCGTTCCCGTGGTCGCCAATCTTTTGAGCCGAGACGGTTATATCGAAAGATCGATTTATCTGACTTCGATCGTTCTTTTGTTTATGGCCGCGTTCTTTATCATTCTGATCTTATATTTGAATTTCTCGGTCGAAAAAACTTCCTTCATGCTTAAGATCGTAGGAATCACTTTCGTTACGGTTTTGATCATCATGCAAGCGTTGGTGTACATCTCCAACCAAGACAAAGAATCCGAGTACGACACGCTCAGTCAAATTCACATGGAAAGAGCTTTGGAGGGCGGGAGCGTAGAGGATGGAATATCCTATGTAATCAAGTGGAATAAATCCAAGAACACTTTCGATCAGGAAAGATACGATTCTAAGATTCATCCCAATCAAGAACAGCTAGAAATCGATTTTAAGAACACGCTTTTATACGAGGAAATATTCAATCTTCAGGAAGAAGGTTTTAGAGAATCCCTTGTAAAACTTGTGGAAGCCTCGCATGAGAATTTCGGAGGTTATCGATATTCCATCGTAAACTTTCTAAAAGAAAATCCGGATCTAGAAGGTAAGGCTCTTAAAGCGGCGCTGAACAAGGAATTGTCCAGACTGGGTCTTTATGTATTCGTCGCTTCTAACAAACTCGATAATATTTTTGCCGAGGATTTTTGCGCAAAGGGAAAAAGTTATTTGGACGGAGCCAAAGAAGTGAAGATGTTTCGGATCTCTTTAGAATATCGTTGGAATTTCTGCAAGTGGGACGGCAAAACCGTAACACCCGCGCAGTTAAAGGAAGAAGTTCTGAATTATTTCCGCCCCTTTGTTCCTTCTTTAACGAGATACTATCGTAAAAAAGACGTGGGCGATCACAGTCTTCACTACATCGGATTTATCAAATACGATCGCGAGAGGGATAACGTAAGCGAAGTGGGTTTCTCTTACAGAGCGTATCGCGAGTTTATGCACCCTACGGCGCTGAAACAAATCATCGTACTCGGCGTCGTGATCGTGGTTATCATTCTTTTATTTCCTTTGTTCTTTAGAGGAAGTCTCGTTTCTCCTTTGAACGATTTGTTAAGCGGTGTGGAAAAGGTGAACGACGGGAGCTTGGACGTGCAGGTTCCGATCCGGGTCAAAGATGAAATCGGATTCTTGGCCGATTCGTTCAACAACATGGTTTCCTCGATCCGAGACGCGAGAAAAGAACTTCAGGATTATGCGGAACACCTCGCTACAAAGGTCAAGTTGAGAACGGAAGAATTGTCCGAAAAGATCGAAGAGTTTCAGCGTCTTAAAATTCAACAGGACGGGGATTATTTTCTAACTTCTCTTTTGGCCAAACCGTTGAACTACAACGCAAGTAAGTCGAATCGGATTTCCACTCAATTCTTACTCAGACAAAAGAAGCAGTTCGAGTTTAAGGGGAAGAAGGCCGATCTCGGCGGCGATATCTGCGTTACCGGAAATCTTCGTTTGGGAACTCCCTCCGATTTCAAACGTTACGTTTTTGCGATGAACGGCGACGCGATGGGCAAGTCCATGCAAGGCGCGGGCGGTTCTCTTGTGATGGGCGTCGTGATCAATTCGATTCTCGCGCGTTCCGCCGCCGACAATCGAATCTTGGATATTTCTCCGGAACAATGGCTTACCGAAACATACGAAGAAATAAACGCGGTTTTCAAATCGTTTAACGGGAGTATGGTGATCTCCGCTTCTTGTTTTTTGATCGAAGAAGAATCGGGTAAAGCCTTTTACTTCAACGCGGAACATCCGTTTACGGTGTTGTATCGGGACGGAAGAGCGACATTTTTGGATTCTTCCTTAACGCTTCGTAAAATCGGATTGGAGTCCGAATATCCGTTTCAGGTTTTTACGACCATGATGCGGGAAGGCGACGTGCTCATCATCGGTTCGGACGGTAAGGACGATCTGGATTTGACGCCCGAAAAAGATACAAGATCGATCAACGAGGACGAAACCTTATTCTTAAAAACGGTGGAAGCCGGCCAAGGAAACATAGAACAAATCGAACATTTGATCTATAAGAACGGAGAGATTACGGACGATCTTTCTCTTTTAAGAATCGAATACGGAGTCGAACAAACGAATGCGGTTCCAAGTTCCTTTGACGTGGACAAGTCCGGCGTTTTTTCCTTCAACGAAGAAGCGCAGGATTGGAGCGTATCCTATTCTCATGCGAGACAGTTGTATAAGGACGGGAACGTAAAGGAAGCGATCGACGAACTCGCGGATCTTTATTCTAAAACGCCGGAAGATTCCAAGGTGATTAAGTTACTCGGTCTTTTGAGTTTTAAGGATAAGGATTATGTGAAGGCCGTAGAAATTTTAGGAAAGTATCTCGAAGTTGATCCGGAACTCAGCGAGTATTGGTATTATCTTTCCGTTGCGAATAAAAAACTCGGAAGATTTCCGGAAGCGATTTCCGCCTCCGAAAAAGCGATCGTAAAACAACCGGAAAACGCGAACAACCTTGTGAACCTTTCGGATTTATACAGACTTCAGCACGAATACGAAAGAGCGAAAGAGTTCGCGATCAAAGCCTTGGATTTGGATCCGCAGAACGAAAACGCGAAGAAGATTCTTAAGAAATTGGAGAATCAGGTTTAAACAAAAAAAATCTCTCCGATCGAAACCGACGGAGAGATTTTCTGTTTTTAATTTTGCAACAATGGATCTTTTATCATCCTATTGATGGAAATCGAAATGCTTTAGATTATTTTACTCGAGTCCAAGTGGATTCTTTTCCGATCATCATAAAGCCGACTTTGTATCCGCCTTTCAGATCGAGAGTATCGGCATTTCTTAAAGTAAGTCTTCCGTCGTACGTTTTACCGCCTTTCGGATCGTAAACTCTTCCACCGGTCCAAATTTGTTCGCCTTCGTAAGAGAAATTGGTAAGGAATACCAATCCCATAATCGGACGAGTACGAAGACTTTCATCTTTATTATTTACGTCTACTTTTTGAGTCCCCGGAGTTCCTTCCGTGCTTCCCGCAGGATAAACAGGCTCTTTTAACCAGATGATTTTTCCGCAAATCTTTGTACCGCATTTGTGCACGTCGACCTGTGCGTCTTTTTCTTTGTTCCACCATTTTCCAAGAATTGCATCATCTTCACCTGCAAATGCCGGTGCAGAAATAAATGCGAACGCAAGAAAAATTGCGATCATTCTAAACTTCTTCATTCCATTCTCCAAAAAGTGTTTTGCGGTCAAAATTCTCGAAAGAATACGAAGAAAGTCAACAAAAAAGAAAAAGATTCTACTTCTCGAAATCTTTATATAACATCGAAGGTTGGATTCCCTGATTCGCCTGGTATTTTCCGGATGTATATTCCGTTATTTGTCCTTCGAGCGTGTGATAAAAAATCTGACAAACTTCGACGCCCGGATATACGATCAGAGGTTGAATCACGGAAATTTCCAAAGTCCAGAATCCTTTAAACCCGACGTCGCCGAATCCCGCAGTTACGTGAACGAGCATTCCCAATCTTCCGATCGAAGATCTTCCTTCGAGCATCGGAACCAAGTTATGCGTTTCGGTGAACTCCAAGGTTCTCCCTAAATACAAAACTCCGGGTTTTAGAAGAAGTCCGCTTTCCGGTATAATCAACTTCTCCGCGGGGTTCGGTTTTTTCATATCCAGAGGAAGTTCGGTATAAACCAAAAGTTCTTCGTGTAATCTTAAGTTGTAAGAATTCGGGTTGAGTTGTTTTTCAGAATAGGGAGTGATTACGATGTCTTTATCGATTCGTTTTTGAATTTCTTTTCCTGTAAGAATCATTTATCTTCCTTTAAAAATCGGCTTTCGTTTTTCTTGAAACGCTTTCAAAGCTTCCAACCGATCTTCCGTTTTTAAGGTTTCGTTATAGTATTTACTCTCAGTTTTGAGAGCCGTGAGTATATCCTGACCATAACCTTCCGCGATTGCTTTCTTTGCAAGCTGAAGAGCGATAGGCGCCGAGTGCGACGCGATTTCTTCGGCCAACATTTTCGCTGCGGGTAAGGAAGAATCGTGCCAGATGGAATTTGCGAGTCCGTAACTCAATGCGGTTTCTGCGTCGATGGTCTTTCCAGTAAAAATCATTTCTTTCGCTTTCGGAACTCCGATTCTTCGAGGAAGCCTTTGTGTTCCTCCTCCACCGGGAATAATTCCCAAGCGTGTTTCCGTAAGTCCGATTCTTACGTCGTTTTTAAGGAGAATAAAATCGCAACAAAGCGCGAGTTCCAATCCGCCTCCGAACGCGTCTCCGTCCAAAGCAGCCACGGTTGGATATGGAAAATTCTCCAGTTCCAAAAAACAGTTTTTGAGATCGTCCAAAAAGCGTTTCACTTCCGTCGGAGACATGGTCGTTCTTTCTTTGAGATCCGCGCCTGCGCAAAAAGAAGGTCCGATTCCTCCGAGAACCAAAGCGCGAACGGAGGTTTCTTTTTTCGCCTTTACGATCGATTCGTGAAGCGTGGAAAGAAGTTCTTTACTGATTGCGTTTCTTTTTTCGGGTCTGTTTAAAAGTAAAACCGCGATTTGCTGTTCGGTGGAATAAAGGACTGTGGAGGATTCGTTCATTTCAATGCACCATTTTTCAGGCAGAATAATTCTTGCCGAAACCTTTTTGTTCCGATAAACTAGATGCCCGTTGTAAATTTTTCAAGCCAAGTAAGGTTATGCTACATAAATCGAATCCAATTTTTTTGACATTCTTACTTTTATCCATTTTCTTTCAGTGTAAGGAAAGCAGTTCGAATAACGATTTATTTACGGGACTCGGTTTGGGCAGTCCCGTAGTGACATCGATCGATCCTCCCGCCGGTTCTCCCCCGCAAACAAACGGAGTCTCTTATACCGGAACCCAGATTACGATCAAGGGAAGAAATTTTACTCCGAACACAACGGATACCGTCGTAAAATTCAACGATCTCGTTGCGACGGTTTTTTCGGTGACTACGACCGAAATCATTACCACGGTACCGGCCGGGGCAAACGCGGGTTTTTTGACCGTGTCCAAGGCGGACGGATTTTGCGATACGGTTTACGGAACCGACGGCTACAACTGTTCCGCGAGAAGGTTTTACGTAGATTGTTATAAGGCTTACAACAATATCTACGGCGATGAAACCGCGATCAATTACCCGGATTCGCAAACGGTTAAATTTACGGAGGATTATTCCACGAAGGCGTTTCGTTCCAATCTGAGGGAGACCGGAGGTACCATTCTAACTTTTGAATGTGATAACCTGATCGCCGTTACGTATTTCTCCACGAAATGTGTCGCGGCAAACCAAGGAACCGTAGCGGCTCCGGTTTACAATCCTACGATCAACTTTACCGATAACTACGCGGTTCAGTATTTTATCACCACGGCCAAGGGAAGTTGTAAGATCGGCTTTCAATGAGAGTCGATTTTATTTTAGGGCCAAGGTTATAGAATGGCGGTCGATAAGGAAAATTCTCCCCAAAAAATGTTTGGATTTTTTTCCAAATCTGTTAGAGTTCGATTAGGAGTTGTATCATGAAGGTAGTTTCCTCCGTTCAGCTAGGGCTTCCGGAAAAAGGAGTCAAGGATACAAGAAAAATCCCTAAAGAAGAAGGGATGGTTCGCGTCGAGCCTTATGAAAATAAACAGGCTAACGTTTCAGACAGAAAAGCCTTTGCGGTTGAAGCCGGTCAAAATGGGGATTTCTACAAGGTTAAGGGTACGTTCATCGATAAGGTTGGCTGAATCGGGAGAAAACGGTTCGGAACTTTAGAGAATAAAAAAGCCTCTCAAAGAGAGGCTTTTTTGTGTACGGAGGTTTTTCGAGTGGAATCAGTCTTTGTAGCTGATCTCTAAAACGTTTCCTGCGGGATCTAAGAAATGTAAGAACTCTCCGCCGCTGTTTGTCTCGGGTCCGCGAACGATGGAGATTTTGTTTTCTTCCAATTCCGCGATCGCTTCGGTAAAATCGTCCACATCGAGAACGAAACTAAGAACGGGAATTTTGCTTTCCCCTAAAGAGTTTTTGAAACCGGAAATTTTCTGAAGTTTGATGTTGATCGAGTCGAGTCCCATTACGACATACTCGCCTGATTTTTCGTCCACGGATTCAAAATCGAATATATCAGAATAAAACTTCGCAGAGGCTTCCGGGTTCTCCGCAGGTATTAAGAAATAGTCGATTCCTTCAACGATAATCATGGATCAATTCCTGTTTAACTTTTTCGTCATTATGGAAGGAAAACCTGGATTGTCTATTTAAAAACGAAAACCGTTTTCGAATGTGATAGAAATTCAAATTAGCGCGTTTTTTAGGTTCTTTCAGGAATTTTAAAAAAGGCAAAGAGCCTTGGATTGGGTTTTCCGATCTTCCAGAGATACGCATCCAAAATGTAATGAGTGAACTGAGGAAGAAACAGCAGAGAAACCAAAAGCGCCGAAACGAATTCGGGAAGTTCGAAAGAATAAAAACTGGAATTCATAAACAGGGAAGAATGGTCTTTCCAGATAAAACTGTCCCAAATCCATTCTTCAACGAAAGCGAATACGAATAAAATGCCTAAAAAGAACACAAGTATCTTCGGCCAAGAGCCAGATCGAAACGTTTCCATTTTGATTTCCGAAACGTTTTGAATCGTGTAATAAAAAAGTAAAAAGATATAAGGAACTCCGTGGTTGATTACGTTCGTGACCGTAAACGAAAAATCGGAGTTGAAGAAGACGATTCCGAAATACCAAACGATCCAAGTGTTGATTACGAGCAGAATTTTTCCTAAAGGCAAAGAGCGGTATTTCGCGTAATAATATAAGTGAGCGAGAATATAAAGACAAAGCCATATCTTTTGAAACCAGAGCAAACCGTTCGCCAATGTCGGAACGGGATACGTCAAAAAATCTCCGTCCATAAACCAGGAGAATTCCCGTTTTTGATCCGTTAGGTGCCAATATAAAATCGGAATTCCACCCATCAGATAGATCGTGATCTTATCGATCGTAAACGGAATCTGCGGCGCGGTCGTTTTTTTTCGATACAGAGCTAAGAAGCCGAACTGTTGCCGGATAAAGTGAAAGACGGCAATGTAACTCATCACTCTCCAAAACCAAATCGATCCGAACGAATACAAAAAGACGGAAGATAAAAAACAAACGATGGGCGTCGTAATCAAAAGAGTTTTTTTCTCCCTCCATTCTTCCGCGTTAAAATAAGAACGGAATAGGGTTGAATAAACGTGCGCGACGTCGATTAACAAAACCGTGCAGAACCAAGTCCAAGGATTGATTTCGGAGGGTAGAATATTCCATTCTTTGAATATAAAAAGCGATCCTACGGATAAGATTCCGGGAAGAATGATAAACGTCAGATCCAAGGAAGGTTTAAAGATCCATCCTTCCGATTTCATATTTTTTGTTCTCCGAGAATTTTGTTGGCCGCGTTGTGACCGCGCACCAACGCTTCTTCAAAGATCGAAATTCCGCTGAGATCGGAATGTGCAAAGTGAAGATTGGGAAGCGAAAGAGAAAGTTTTTCTCTTTGTCCTCCCCAGATCAAATTGGGAACGGGACGAATCATCGCGTGCGCATAAGTCATCACATCCAAGGATTGTACCCTTTTTTCGATATCCGGATGCGCTTTTTTCAGATCGGATAAAATCGATTCTTTCCAATCGGACCAAGAAGTTCGCATCATCCTTTTGCGAACGTTCACCGTATCTTTTTCCCCGAAGGCTCGGTAATAGGTGAGAACGGATTCTTCCCTGCTCGCGCGCAAGTCCTGATGTGTGGAAACGATATAACCGAGCGAAGGACTTTGATAAATCACGTTATCCCAACACGGAGGCATTCCTTTTCCGGCGGGAACCTTATCCACGGAAAGGATCGCCGTTATCCACGGAGAATAAACCAATCCGTTTATGATTTCTGACTTTTCATCGAGAACGTATTTTCGCGTAAAGGACGGCAGCGCGTAAACGATGGAATCGCAAAGAATGATTTTTTGTTCTTTGAGTTTTGCGTCATAGATTTTCACTTCGAACCGCGCGTGTTTCGAATCGGATCGTTTTACTTTTTCAACGAGTGTTTCGGTTCTGATTTTCGATCGAATCGGCGCTCTCAACTTTTCGATTAAAAAACCGTTTCCTTCCGGCCAAGTAAGAAGAGTGAGGTCTTCTCCGTTTTCATCTACGGGACGGGAACAAAAATAATGCAATCCGATCCAAGCGGAGATCGTATCCATCGATCCGCCGAAATCGTCCCGGACGGAATAATCCAAAAACCAGAATAGTTCCTTGGTTTGAAATCCCTGTTCTTTGATATATTCAAAAAAAGTAATTTTATCAAGTTTTAATATTTCGGAATCTTTCGAAGAGAGATCGATCGGAATCGAGAAAGCTTTTCTGCCGTCTCTTCCGATTTTGGATCTCCAACTTCGGATTAATTTTTTAAAGTTTTCCTCTTCGTTTGCGGAAGGAGATTCCGGAGTTCCGGTCGGGTATAAACCTTCGTTCCAACGTCCTTGATAAAAAATCCTCTCCTCGGGATCGAAACAAAGATACTTTTCGTTGTAGATCGGTTTTCCGTTTCGATCCTTTCCTACGATGATTCGATTCTCTTCCAGAAACTTACGAACGAGAATCGCTTCTTCTCCGGGCTGAGGCAAGTAGTGCGCGCCTAAAGGATAAGAACCGATCGAATTTTTGCCCGATCTCGAATTGCCGCCGGAATCGTTTTCGAGTTCTATGATTTCGAATTCTTCAAAACCCGATTTATGAAGATAATAACCCGCGCTCAATCCGGAAACTCCGGCGCCGAGAATCAATGTGTTTACCTTTTCGGAAACGGGAAGTTGAACGTTTGCGCCCGGATCGGATTCTAAGTTTTTTCGAATTCTATGACCGAGCTCGTGATTGGGTCCGAGAATTTTTCCGGAAATTTTTTGCCTAAATTTTAAAAACCAAATTCCGCCGGCAAGCGCGGAGAAACAAAGTCCCATGATTGCAAGAAAGGATCTGCGAGAAATTGATTCTTGGTTTTCGTTCATGCTTGTTGGGAAGATTTAAGGGAATTCAAAATCATGCAAGGAAAAATGGAGTAAAAGAATTGCGTTTGCGATCGGAAAGATTCTTTTGCAAGGAATGGCTCTTTTTTTGGACTTCGACAACACTTTCTTGGATTCTATCGTAATTTATGAAACAACGATCGAACGGCTTTTTAAAAATGCGAAAGAATACGGATTTTCATCCGGTAAAGAATTTTCGCAATTCTACGAAGCCGCAAGAAAAGAAGCGAAGTCCGAGTTGCGGGATTCTCCATCGAATCGACTTCGTTTGATCTATTTCAAAAAAATCTGTTTGGCGAAATGGAACACGTTGAATCCGAAATGGATTTTAAAACTGGAAAATGATTACTTTAAATATTTCCAAGAAGGAATCCGACTTCGTAAAAAGAAAAACGAAACGGAATATAAGGAAGTTTTTTCGATTCTGAAAACGATTTCGGAAAAACAGAAACTTCTTTTTTGTACGAACGAGAATTTGAGAACACAGTTGATAAAACTGAATCTTCTTTTTCCGAAAACGTTTCCGTATGCGATCTTAAGTTCTGAGGAAGTCGGAAAGGAAAAACCTTCCGAAGAATTTTTGAACGCCGCGAACAAACTCGTAAACGGGGAAAAAGTTTTGTCGATGATCGGCGATTCCTTAAAGGACGACGTGGAAGGTTTTCTTCGCTACGGAATCCCCGCGGTTCACGTAACTTCCGTCTTTTCCAAAAAGCCCAAGGCGGCGGAAGAAAAGAAAATCGTTCTGGAAATCCAATCTGTTAGGAAAGAAAATTCTTACCTGGAAACGGACGATCTTAGAACCGCTTTGAAACTATTTCTTTAAAACGGCGAATAACGTGTTATTCAAATTCAAGTTTTTGAATGTGAATAACCAAAGAAATTTTGTCGCATAATAATAAACTTTTTTAAATAGAGAACCGAGTCCTCCACCCCCGCTTCCGGAAACTGATGCGATCGGTTTGAGAATCGTAAACTTACAATCCTTAAAGCCGGTTTGTTTCGCGAGCAGCTTCATCGTTTTTTCGGTGTAGTCGTTGATATGATCCTTAGCTTCGAGATAATGACCGTCGGGTTTCATCCCTTTTAATGCGACTTTCAAATTCGCCTTGAAAAGTTGGATCGGGAAGTTCGGAGTTTGTAAAAAAAGAATTCCCCCCGGTTTTAAAAGAGAATGCAAATATTCTAATAAACTATGCGGCTTCGGAATATGTTCGATCACGTCCCAAAGAGTGATGATGTCCAAAGATTCTTTTGCGATTCCTGAGTTTTGAACGATTCCGGGAAAAACGTTTTTCAATCCGTTTTTGTCCCTGGCAAACTTCACCGCTTTTTCGGAAATTTCGTAACCGATCGCTTCCCAGCCTGGTTTTTGATCTCCGATTCGTTTTACAAAAAAGCCGAGCCCGCAACCCACGTCTAAAATTTTTCCCGAAGGAGCGGTTAAGAATTCTTGAATGAAGTCCTGATAGATTTCCCGGTGCGCGTTGTCCCACCATCCGAGATCGTAAGAAGAATCGTCGTCCCAATATCCTTCGTAGTGTTCTTCTTGTTCGTAAGTCGAAAAAACGTGACCACAAGAAGCGCAACGGACGATGTCGATTCCATTCTCCACAAAAACTGTGGAATTTTGTGTGCTTGAGCAAAGATAACAGGTTCGGTTCAAAAAAGCCCCCAGGCAAAGCGCCGGATTTTCAATGTCTCCGGGCGAAGCGGGAAAAGCCAGAAAAAAGTACGCGGCTTTTTCTCGTTTTTGAATTTCCCCGAAACCAGTCTAAGAAAATATAGAATTCAATTCATATCAGGAGTTCCCGTGGCCGCGCTTAAATTTACAAAAATGGAAGGAATCGGTAACGATTACGTTTATATCGATTCGACCAAGACGGACATTCGTCTAACGCCGGAACAGATTCAAAAAATATCCGATCGTAATTTCGGAATCGGAAGCGACGGCGTTATCTTTATCCGCAATTCTAATCAAGGCGATTTTATGATGGATATGTACAACTCGGACGGAAGTTCCTCCGAGATGTGCGGGAACGGAATCCGTTGTGTCGCTAAATATATCTACGATCACGGTTTAACGAATTCTAAAAATCCGAAGATCGAAACCGGCGCGGGCATTTTGGAAGTGGATTTGAAGATCGGTTCCGGCAATAAGGTCGATCTCGTAAGCGTCGATATGGGAAAACCGATTTTGATTCCTTCGAAAGTTCCGGTGATTTGGAAAAACGAAGATACGATCATCGATCAAGTTCTCGAAGTCGCGGGTAAGAATTTAAAGTTCACCGCGGTCAGCATGGGAAATCCGCACTGCGTGATTTTTGTCGATGATAGCGATCAATTTCCCGTAAGAGAAATCGGACCTTTGATCGAACATCATTCTATCTTTCCGAAACGAGTGAACGTTGAATTCGTTACCGTTCGTGGAAAAGATCATCTCTATCAAAGAACCTGGGAAAGAGGAGCGGGTGAAACTCTTGCTTGCGGAACAGGAGCTTGTGCCGTGATGGTTGCGGGAAATCTGACGGGAAGGTCCGGAAAGGACATTCAGATCGATCTGCGCGGAGGAACTCTCAGAATTCAATGGCAGGAATCCGGAAACGTTCTGATGACCGGTCCGGCTCGGGAGATTTTTTCGGGAGAGATCGAGGTATAAATCTAAAATCGTAGTTTAGAATTTTCTAAACTACGAATATTCTTCAGGCGACTTCGGTTTTTTGAAGATTCTCCATTCTCGCTCGAACCTCGTCCGAAAGTTTCTTGAGGTTGTCTTCGAGTTTTCCTTCTAAATACGGTCTGTGATCGATCTTCGGTCCGTAAAGAACGCGGACTTTTTTATAAATCGATCTGCGTTTGATGTCGCAGACTTCCTTAGGCATTCCCATAAAAGAACGAACCAAAGAAGGAATCGGAATATCGGAATAACTTTCTTCGATCGGAACGATCACCGAAGGGAGAATATCGACTTTGTTTCGAATCGAAAACGCGGCAAACCCTTCGTGAAATTTAACCATCGGAGCGGCGAAATCGTTTTTGACCATGTAATCGTGGCCTTCGGGAAAAATTCCGAGAACTCCTTCCCTCTTAAAAACCTGTTGCACCATCTTGATGCTTGCCATGGAAATTTTTCCGTCGATCGCCATCGGAATTCCTCCGGCTAACTTGGCTAAGTCTTTGAAAATTGGAATTCGAAACGTGTAATCCGCCGCGATCCAGGAAATATATCTTGGGAAAGTATAGGAAAGAATAAACGGATCCATATCGGATCTATGATTGCTGACAAGGATTAGCTTACCTTCCTGGGTGATGTGTTCCGTTCCATAAGCGTTGATGTTAACGGCAAAACCCAAGAAAGGAGCCACAAACTGTTTCAGTCTGAGATATGTTTGAGCTTCCTTTTCCATCATTTACTCCCTCAAGTCGTTGCGATGAGGGCGGCTATTTTACTCCCCCGTAAAAATAGACCACCATTTCTTTTTTTCTTCCGGAGAATTTGCGTTTCTCGAATCGGAAGAAGAATCCGAATCGTACGATCTTTCTCTACCAAGATCTTGAGGACGAACGGGATCTCTTCTTTTTCTGGCGTTCTGCGGAACGGAACGTCTTAATTCTTCCAATTCTCTTTGAGCGGAAGCGCTGGACTTGATATAATTTCTTATATCGGCCCACTCGGGATCTTGTTCGTTCCCGTAAACTGCATAATTCATAAGATCAATCGAATCAAACTCAGGCATAGAGCTTCTTTCCAGGTTTATTTATATAAATGGGTAAAATTCCCACAATCTCGTATAGTCTTCTCAGGGACGCGATGTTGCAAGAGTTTTCATATCGTAGGTTCTAAAAAATGCGTTTTCACACCGAGAATCTTCGTTGAGAGGAAAAATAATCGGAGAATAATTTAGAACTAAGTTTTTCTTTTTTGTCGATGGCTTCTGAAGATCGCCACTCTCGATTCCGAAAGTAATACTAATGGAGAAGATAGAGGTTGGTTCCGTAAAACGACATAATCAAAAAAACGGGGAAGTGAAACAAAATGAAAGTGTAAAAAAGAACGAAAGAGGCAGAATTATAGAATTCCCAAAATCCAGAATTTGGAATGCGGAAAAAATCAGAAAGCTTTGCGAAAAGCTGTTCTTTCAGTAACGAATCTCTGGTACAAGAACGGAAAGATTTGTCTTTTTTTTTAAAATATAAGAAATGCCTTCCTAATTTTTAAAGAGTTAGGATATGATCTTGTTAAAAGGGAAAACGGCCCTTCGGTGTAATGGAAAGAATGGAAATCTCAAAAGAAGATTATTCCGTCGAAACGGAAAAGAATCGAGGAAAAATTAGAATCTCCGGAACTCTGCGTCTTTTGAACGTGGAAGAATACGACCCGATCATCTCTCTGATAGAAAACATGCTCGACGATTCCGGAAGAGGCAAAGCAGTCATTGATATAAAGAATTTGGATTTTTTAAACAGCGCGGGCATCGCGAGTCTTTCCAGATTCGTAGCCGCTTACGATAAAAAGAACATCAACAACGTGGAGATCAAAGGGAACAAGGATCGTTATTGGCAGATCAAGTTTTTGGAAAATCTGAAAAAGCTCAGGGCGGAAATTAAGACAAGTCTCGAATAGGTTTCGCCTTTAAGGCTTTGAGTTTGGTTCTTTCTACTTCGTTCAAATCCAGATACGCTCTTACGATCACTTCGTAGGTTCCGTAAGAAATTTCGTTGATCAAAAATCCCAAGCGAACCGGAAAATCTTTGGAAAGAAGAAGTAAACCGATTCCGGAATTCGGTTCTCCTCCGTCGTCTTTTAATTTTTGAATATAGATTTCGTCGGAGTTGCGGTTAACGAGAGCCGCGATCGAATTCTCCAATTTATTCTTGGAAACTTCGTCCGTTGAATTCTTAATTTCGATCTTTAGAATTTCGGAATAGTATTTCAGATCTAAAAGAATTTCTCCCTTTCTGTCCTTGGAAAATTTTGCGGCGTTTTCTATCAGTTCGTTTAACACGATAGAGATCGTGTTCGCGGAATCCGGATCCGACTTTTCCTGAAACGAACAATAGTTGGAAACGTAATCCGCCGTAAGAGAACAACGTTTCCATTGTACGCGAAGATCCATCGGTCTAAGTTTTAACGAGAATTCGCTTTCTGACGGAAGAGAATCAGGTATCAGGTTGTAATGACCGTATTTGACAGGATAACTCATAACGTTTTTCGGAATCTTTTTAATCCGACGATCGGGATTTCCAAAATAGAAACCTTCAATTTTGGATAGGAAAGTAAAAAAAACGACTTCGGAATAAAAAACCGATCCGGTTTAAAAAAGTTTTCGGAGCGTTTCCAAGTATTCGTTTCGGTTCGAATCCGCTTCGGCGGGAGCCCAAGAAGCGAAATCCTTGTCCGTTGTCGGTTCGTAAGGTCCCGATTTTCCTTCGAAACAAATCGCATTTTCGGAAAGACATATAAGAGTATGGTATACTCCGGGTGCGATGTCGATCCCGTATACTGGGCCTTCGGAGCTGAGTCGATGCGTTTCCTGCACGGTTCCGTCTTCGTGAAAAAGAATAAAACCTAAACTTCCTTTCAGAACGAGAAAGGTTTCCGGTTTTGGAGGAGATTTGTGCCTGTGCGCTTGGATGTACGTGTCTTTGGTAAGAACGTTTAAAAATCTTTGGTATACTTCTGTGAGTTCGTGAAAGTTGTGATTGGCCCTTTTGCGGGGCGAGGCATTGGCTTTTTCCAATACCTCGGAAAAAAGAGAATCTGTGAGTAATTGTTTATGCGGTCTGGAGTTCGAGTCTGGATTCACAGTACTCAATAAGATACGACTTACAAGCCGTGCAAGTATTTCCTGCGTTTACTCTTTCCATTATTTCCTGATAACCGACACCTTCGGATTTAGCGGTTTCTACGATCGTTTCGAAGGCTACTTGTGCGCAGTGGCATTTATCCATTTGAATCCAACTCTTCTCTATCAGCGTTCCAATACAATGGAAATGAGACTCAGTCTTAGTGTCAAATCGTACATCGGCTTTCTAAAGAATTTTTGGAAAAAAAATCGAGGATTTTCGGATCGAAGCGGTCGCGCTAGTAAGCGACATAATTCAAACTGAAGCGAAAATCTTTTTGGAAAAGGGTCGGAACTACGTCCTCACTGAGAAACTTGAAGAACTCAAAGAAGCTCGAACGTTTCCATTCTCCATTGAAACGAAATACGTTACGCTTGCTTTGAAAGGTAAAAGATAAATTGGAAAGTAAGAAGAAAGTGGTGCGCCCAGAAGGAGTCGAACCTCCGACCTTCTGATCCGTAGTCAGACGCTCTATCCAGCTGAGCTATGGGCGCGGGTTAATGGATATAAGATTCCAAACGAGAAAGATGCTCTTCCGGAATCCTGAGAGCAATCTTTTTTGCACTAGTGTAATTGTATAGCAGTAAACCGGAGATTCCTAGATAAATCAAAATTCCCGCGAGATGAACGATATGACCGAGCCAAGGTCCCGCAAGCGGAATCCAAGAAACGAGAACGCTTCCCAAAAGAAATCCTAAGAAGTAGAGAAAGTTAATAAACGAAAGTCCGGAATATTTTCGAACCGTCTGATTTTCCCAATAGAAAGTAAAACCGATCAACCAAGTTCCGAAAAGAGGTAAGGAAACGAGATAGACTAAGAATCTTTCCGATCTAAGAAAACGATTCGTGGTTTCGGGAAGGTTACGGAGAACCGGTTCGTATTTTTTTAAATATTCTTTGAATTTCATTTTCCATCTCCGGGAAAAAAGGCAGTGTGAATTCTTTTTCCTGATACGCATTCCAAGCGCCGAGCGCGCTATAACCTAAGAATGCGATCCAAGAAACATAGCTGATAAAATCGGTAACGATCGGATTGACTCGAATTAAAGATAAGATCCAGCTGATAACGGGAAATTCTCTGAGAAACCAAACAACGGAATAGATCGCAATAAATCCGACGTTGAGTTTCAAGGATTGAACAATATGAAAGGCCGCGAACTTTTGAGCTTTGCGGAAAACCCAAACGAACAACCAACCGAAAAAAGGAACGTAGGAAATAGCGGCGATCAAACCGGGAAGTTCTTCGCTTTTGAGAATTCTCAACGTTTCCTGAATAAATTCCTGGGTTTTGAACCGCTCAGAGGACATAGGATGAGAATTCCGATGATAGAGTAAAATGAAAGCAAAATCCGGAGACGCAGGGATTCGAACCCTGGGTACAGTTACCCGTACGACAGTTTAGCAAACTGCTCCTTTCGGCCACTCAGGCACGTCTCCAAAGGTTGTCAGCGGAGAAGGTAGGATTCGAACCCACGGTGGGATTACCACGACGGTTTTCAAGACCGCTGCTTTAGACCACTCAGCCACTTCTCCTGACGGAATTACTTTACCGTGAGAAAACCCCCCTGTGTCAAGGTGAATTGTTCTTTGCGCTTCCGGTTCTCGGTATTTCCTGGAAGCAGTGATGGAAAGAGATGAAAGCCGATTCTGAGGGACATAAAAATCATTCCGTAAAACCAACTCGCAAAAAATTTACGGAGAAGATTCGGCTCAAACCCCGTTCTTGGGTGAACCTCGGTTATTCGATCGCGAACTCGGAAGAAGGAACATTCTTTCTTAAAAATGCGATTCCCGGCGAATCGGTTCAGACCGTTCCGCTCAAACAATCGGGTTCCTTATTTTGGGGAGTCGCTTCCGAAATCGAAGCCGTTTCGCAGGAAAGAATTTCTTCCGATTGCGGCGCGTTTCCAAGATGCGGCGGCTGTTCCTATCGTCACGTAACGTACAAAAAGGAATTGGAAATCAAAAAGTTTCTTCTTCAAGAAACTCTCGAACGATCTCTTTCAAAAAATCATATTCAAATTCCTGAAATCGAAATTCTTTCCGGAAAACCGAACGGATATAGAAACACCGCTCAGATTCAATTGGGGTTTGTCGGGTCCAAACGAATCGCGGGTTTTTACGAAGAATTCTCGCATTCGATCGTAAACTTTCCGGAAGAGGGATGTAAGAATCTTCCCGACGAAATGAATTCGGCGTTCTTCGAGTTTTTGAAAAAGGAAAAAAACGGATCGGCTCCGATTTCAAAATCGAAAACTCTTTCGTTCCGATTGGAAAAGAATCGGGTCGTTCCGTATAAAAAAGAATCCGTGGAATTTCGAGAAACCGTTTCGATTCCCGACCCGAAGGAAATCGTCTGGCAAATTCCCGCGGGCGGATTCTCGCAGATCAATCGATTCCTGATCGCGCCTTGGCTCGAAAAGATATTCGACTTGGTTCCGAATCATCAAAATCGAATATTAGAATTGTATTGTGGATCCGGATTGATTTCGATCGCTCTTCAATCCAAAACAAAGAATTGGATCGGTTACGAACTTTCATCCGATTCCGTTAAACAGGCAAGGAAGAACGTTTCACAAAACGGAATTTCGTCTTTCGATTTCAAAACCTTAAACTTGGAAACGGACTCGATCGATTCGGCGGAGGCTCTTGATTCTTCCTTTTGGATCATGAATCCGCCGCGCGCCGGATTATCGAAGAAGGTTTCCCAAATTCTTTGCGACCGCAAACCGGACGGATTTTTATATTCCAGTTGCAATCATACCACTCTTGCGCGGGATCTTTCAGCGGTTCTGGACGCCGGTTATAAAATTTCCAATATTACCCTTGTTGATTTTTTTCCGCGCACGAAACATTTCGAAGTGATCGTAAAAGCCGAAAGAAATTGACAAACTCAAAATTAAGAATTTTCCGTACGAAAATTTATTGATAAACCTCGCGGAGCCGGAATTATCTCTTTTGACCAAAATTAAATAAGGGTCGTGTAGGAGATATTATGCGTTCGAATCGAATTTTCCGCCTTTTATGGGCGCTCGTGATTGCCGCTGTGTTCGGCTTTTTTGGACCGGCTTCCGTTTCCGCGGATAGCGCTTGTCAGGGACTTTCCGCGTCTTCTTGTAAATCCAACGATGATTGTACTTGGGTAAGCGGTTATACGAGACAAGACGGAGTTTCCGTAGACGCGTATTGCAGGGCGAAACCGGGCAAAGGCGATAGCGACGGAGATCGTAAACCCGTTAAAAAGAAAGATAAGGACGAGGATGACGACGATTCTTCCGCGACAAAGGAAAAGAAATCCAAAAAGAAAAAAGACAAAGACGACGGCGATGACGACGATAAAAAGTCCAAACGCAAAAAAAAGGATAAGGACGAAGACGACTCGGATAAAGACGACGATTCTAAAAAATCCAAGAAGAAGAAAAAAGATAAAGAAGACGACGGTGACGACGTAAAAAAAGAGAAGAAGTCCAAGAAGAAAGATAAGGACGACGATAAAGACGAAAAGAAAAAGTCTAAGAAGAAAAAAGACAAAGACGATGATGACGATAAGTCCGAGAAGAAATCAAAAAAGAAGAAGAAAAAGGACAAGGACTGAGATTAGAATTCTCAGCTCGATTTCTTTTCGAAAGCCGGACTTGCTCCGGCTTTTTCATTTCTAAAGGATTAGTTTTAAAGAATATTAAGATTTAAGAATATATTTGATTCCAAAATCGATCCGATCGGTCTTTTGCTTGAAACCATCGCTTCGGACTTTGTCCGGTTCTTTTTTTAAATTCCCGAATAAAATGAGCTTGGTCGTAATAACCGGAACGATACGCCAAGTCGGTCAAGTTCGAGGATTCGTTTTTTAAAAGAAGGGCGTTTCGAAATCGAATCAAACAGGCGTAGTCTTTCGGAGAAAGTCCGAGGAATTCTTTATAATCTTTTTCTAATTTACTTTGGCTGATTCCGAGACTTGCCGCGAGGGAAGAGATGGAAGTTTCTCCCGATTGTAAACGGATTCTTTCGATCGATTCGGCGATGTATTTCGGTTCCGATTTTTTCGATTTCCATTCCGATTGAAATTTTTTCCAGGCCCAGCCGGATTCCAAACCTTCTTCGTGCTCCCGGATGCAATCTTCTTGCAATCGGCGCACCGCATTCTCGGGAAAAATAGAATCGAGAGAAAGGCTTTCGTTTACGATTTCGTTTAACGGAATGTCCACTTGTTTCGCGAGAATCCAAGGAGGAATTCGGATTAAAAAAGAAACCGTATTCTTTGTCGCTTTAAAAGTTTTCGAACCGGTCATCATTCCGGTGATCCCGGCGACATTCAACTTCTGAAAAGAATTTTCCTTTTCCAGATGAATCCGACCTTGGACTTGAATTCCGAGCACACAATACTCGTCCGGGATTACGGAATAACTGGATTCTTCCTTTTGAGTAATCCAGTCGTGTCGGATCGTATTCAAGTCCATAGCGGGAAGTCGTTTGAACGTATCCCTTGAGAGAAGAAAGATCAATTCTTTCCCGCGTTTTGGAAGAGAATTTTTTGGGTCATGGACACGAATCGTTTTCTTTCTTCCGATGGCAAGGTAGGGGCCACGTAACGAACCCAAAGCCGCAGATCTTCGGTGGCCAAGGAAGTCATGATTTCTTTGCGATGATTTTCCAGTTCCGCGTCGCTGAATTCTTTCCAAAGGTTGGATTGAGTTTCCGTTTCTTCCTCTTCCATATGAACGAGATAACGCGTTTGAAAACGAATTAGATTTTTATAAAGTTCTTTTTTGATTTCGTTTCTGGTTGCGATGTCGGAAAGCTCCACTCGATCCAGATGTTTTCGAATTTCCCGAATCTCCTTTTCCAAAAGCGCGTGGGTTTGAATATCCTTTGCGGAATAGGAAGGATCGATTTTACCCAAATATTTTAAACTTACGCTTTCTTCGTCGCGCGCGTGAATTTCTAAAAGTCTTAGAACTTCAGCGCTGAGGGTTTTGAGTCGATTCCATTCTTCCGAATTTTGAAATTCGGTTTTTCCGGTTTCCAATATCCAGATGGAAAGCGCGTTTCTAAGTCCTCTATGAGGAAAATCATATACTTCGATTCTTGCAGATGGTTGTGTGATTGAATTCATGAGGAAAGCCTAACATTTCCTCGAAATCAAAAATTGTATAAATTCGGAATTTGAAACAAAAAATCCGACGGGTTCATAAACCGGGATTCGACCCGAAACAAACGAAAGTCGTACGGATCGAAATCTTTAGATTCGAATCGAATATCCTACGTTAAAAAAATAAATTCCTCTTACGATATGTTGACTTTGATAGTGCTGAATCAATTCTCTTGAAACGTATTCGTTCGGAGAATAATTCGTGATCGCGTTGATTACTGCGTGATTCATATATCCGTTTACTTTGGATGGATCGGTCGTTTTGCCGTCGGTTTCATTGGAATCTTGATAAACTCCCGAGCTCGGCGTCGAAAATTGATTGTCTACCAAGGCGGGAGTTGCGCGATACATCCAATTGACCGCGATAAAAAAATCGGTATAATTGAGTTGAATTCTCGGACTAACGTCGCTGATTCCTTTTTTGCGATCCACGTTATCGTTTACGTCCTGATAACCCGTAACCAAACTCGGAGTTAATTGAATGAGTTGTCCCTTGAAAAACTCGTGACTCATCGAAAGACGCACGTTATGCGTTCCTTGAAAAATTCCGTTACTTTCGGACAACATCTTATTGTTGATGGTGATCTGCGGATTTAGATATTCAAGGAAAGGAGGTTTCCAAGCGATCTGAAAATAACCTCTCATCAAAAACGTAGGATCGTCCACGTTGATAAATAAGAATCCGACCGAAAAAGCGCCCATTCGAGTCAGATGTTCGTAAGCAGCGCTTGTAAATAGATAATCGTTTAAACCGTTTTTTTCCTTACGAAGTTTCGTTTGATTGGGATCGAATCTGAGCTCGTTGGTTTGCAGGAATTGATTGATCAACCCCGATTGATCCGCGCCGCCCGGAGTATTTTGAAAAAGGCCGTCCGCGTCCGTGTTCGTACGATCCACAAGGGGATTCATCATCGTAAAACCGATTCTGATTTGAGGAGGAAGTCCTATTAAATTTACGGAAGTCGTAAGATAATAAGCCTCGTAATAATCCTTATACTTCGCATTATTTCTGCGCGCCTGTCGTTCTCCGAAAAGACTGGAGCCTTGGAACGCTCCGTCATTGGAAAGAAACTGAGTGAATTGAAAAGAATGTTCGGGTAAAGGAGCTTTTTCCTCGGGAACCTTGGGAGAGGGAAGACTTTCATCCGAAGAAATTTCCGGCGCCTCTTCGATCGGATCGGGCGAAACTTTCTTAACCTTTTCTTTACGAATTCTTAATATGATTCCGTCTTCGTTTTCGAATTGAATCTCCGTTCCGCTCTCTTTGATGATTTTTACTTTCTTAAAAGTTTTTCCTCCGATGGTTTCGATCTGAACGGAAAACAAGGTCGCAAATGGAATTAAAAATAGGATGTGGGTGATGAACAATCGATAGAAAGAATGTTTCATTCTTTCAAGAAAAAATGACGAGCTTACTTTTCCAAATTAAATACGCTTACTTAGGAGATAGTTTTTCACGTTATATTTTGCAAAATTCTTATTTTTAAAGAACAAAGCGGGTAAGAAGAACAGTCTAAGCGGAAATCGTTCTTCCTTCCATTCGAATTTCCTAAAAACTTTTATATCAAACATTCAAAAATATTTTTTCGACAAACTTCTGTCATAGTGGTTTTATATCGAACGTTACGGCAAACTGCAAAAAAATTTTCCGCGTTAGGAGATATATCACAATTCCTGTTGACTGACTGTTCGCTACATACTTAGGATTACATTGGGTAAAAAACCCGGGCCAACAGAAGAACGAGAGATGGGGTCCATTTATGGACGAGTCGTTCTCCAGGCCTATATGAAAATGGAGAATAGTGAAAGATGAAAAAAGCTAATTGGATTGCGACTCTTCTGTTTGTGCTCGGATTTGGAGCCGGAACTTTATCCGCTCAATCTCAGGCCCAGCTTTTCGCGAAGCCTGGAGTTATCGGTGATTCTTTGAGTCACGGTTTCTTTGGGGCAACGGTCGAGAAAAAAACTCAGGATTGGGCTTATCCCGTTCTGGTCAGCAAACAAGCCGGATCTTCCGTATCGTATAACGTTCTTACCGGACCTTATATCAACTTGGAAGACGTTCTGAAAGGGGATTGTGGGGTTTTCTGCATCGCTGGTTCCATCATCGGAGGAAACGGTTCCACCGTAAGCCTTCCGACTCACGCGGGAATCACGGGCGCCGAATACACTTCCGTTTTAAGAACTTCCGGAAAATGCGAAGATGTTACCGCAACTAAGTGGGATAAAGAATGGTATTGGGCGACATGGTATTGGTATACTTATCGTTGGGTACAAGTTCAGGATTGTAAAGAACCTGATAAGTTTCATAAATTCGGTCTCCGGGATTCCGGAACTCAGATCGAGATTATGGAAAAAGTCAGACCGAGCTTTCTTTTCGGAACCGTAGCGGCGAACCATGTTCTTTGTACCGCGCTTTCCACCACTACAGCTTGTTTGGACGAGGCTCGTTATAAGAGAGACATTCGTGAAGTAATGAGACGATTGGCGGCGATTGGAAGCTTAAAAGGTGGGGTCCTGTTTACGATTCCAAACGTAACCGCGATCGCATTCTTGGAACCTTATAAAGATCCTCAAGGAAGAGCGAATTACACAGGATTAAAAGCATTCTTCCGTAATTCCGTATCCGACCCGAATCAAGTTTTAGATGCGAGTGAAGTCGCAACCATCACCAACTTCTTAGCTATGTTGAACAACGAAGTTAAGGCTCAAGGTGCGGCGATGGGATTTGCTGTCGCGGATTTGAAAGTTGTCTTTGATGATATCAAGGAGAACGGACGTATCGTAAAAAGCCCTTCCGGTTGGAGCCCAGGTTATGCCCGTGCAAACTGGCCTTTGCCTAACCAACCAGGAGTTTTCGGTCTGGACGGAGTACACCCGAATATGTTCGGACATTCGGTTTTCGCTAACGAGTTGATCAAAGTCATTAACGCACGTTATGGCCTGAACATCGCTCAAGTCAGCGAATACACCGCATGGTACTACGACAGCTTGAATAGAAATCCGGTGGACTTGAAGAAATTCCTGACCGAAAACATTTTCGGACAGTTCATTTCTTGGGTAATCGGAATTTTTGTTTAAGAGAATTCTTCTTCATTAAAGGAAGAAGAAAGTGGAATAAAAACGTCGCCTTTATACGGGGCGGCGTTTTTTTATTTTAGAACATAGGCTTTTATGGAATTCAAAAAGAAACTCGTCTTTGCGACCGTTCTACTTGCACTTTTACTAATATTATTTCTGGTTTTCTGGCCGGACGATCTTAAGAAACAAACGCTTTCGATCGGGGAAGAAAGCGACGTCGTATTAAAAACTAAATATTATTCCGAAATGGATCCGTATTTCCCGGACGCGCCTCATCCTTTCAACGAGGATCCGGAACTCGAGGATCAGGCCAAAAAACTCTGGCCCGAAGCGTTTAAACCGAGAAAAACTCCCGAAGAAAAAGAACAGATTCGAAAGGAATGGACCGACTTCGTCGCAAGATATCCGAAGAATCTTTACATCCCGGCGGAATTCCGACCCGCGCTTTCCGAAAGCGAGGAAAAGGAAGCGAGGGAAAGATTGGACGCGGTTACGAGTATGGAATCGAGAAACGCGATTTCCCGTTCTTTGGGAAAATACGCCGAACCCGGAAACGAACCGAAGGCTCCCACGGAATCCAGCGTAAATCCGAAGGAACAACGCGCTTATATCGGTTATAAGATCGACGAGTTGGAATCGAGAATTCAATTAATTGAATATACGATTCAACAGGGAAAACTCAATCCGGAGCAAATCGGAACCGCCAATCAAGATCTTCTCGTTTGGAAAAAGGAACTTACCGATTTGAGACAGGTACAAAGTCAGATTCCGTGATCTTGATTCTCCGATTCAAACCGGGATCGAAATTACATTCAGGAGATATTATGAGATCGTTTTTATTTTTGATTTTCGTTTTGTCGATTTTGGGAAACTGCGGCGGACCGCCGCGCCCGGATATGTTGCCTGTCGCCGATGAAAAAAAAGAAATTCCTTTGGAACAACTCCAAGAAGAATTGAATTCTCAAAATCCGCAAATCAGAGCGCAGGCAATTTTAGAACTTTCTAATAGAGATCATAAACCTTCCCTGAACCGAATCCGAGACCTTCTCAAAAACGATACGAATCCTGCGGTGAAAGGAACTGCGGCGATCGCGCTCGGAACTTGGAAAGATAAAACCTCAACGTCCGAAATCGAAAAATTATTCGACGTCAAGTCCGGGGTCACGGCCGACATCGTGTTGGAAGCGCTCGCACGAATGGAAGATCCCAATGCCGCGAAGGTCATTCTTCCCTTTTTACAATCTCAGGATTCGACTTTGAGATTGATCGCCGTGGATACTCTGGTTCGGATCGGAGCATATTCTTCCGGAGAATCGATCCTAAACTTGGCGCGTCAAAACAAAGATCCCGAACTTGCAAAGACGTACGCAATGGCATTAGGAAAATTGAAAGTACGTTCTGCCGAATCGTTTCTGATCGAACTTGCAAAAACGACCGAACCTCCTCCTACGTTAGCCGCTTCTTATCTTGCCTTGGGAAGGATTTCCAGCAAAAACGCGGTTCCCGTTTTGGTCCAAGGACTTGCGGGAGATTTCGATAAGGGAAGCGAGAATTGTATGATCGCTCTCATCGAGATCAAAAGTGCGTCCGCGATTTCTTCCGTGATTCCCGTTTTAAAAAACAAAAACCCAGAAATCCGTTATCGTGCGGTAAACGTCCTTTCCGAAATTCCTTCCTCCGAAACTGGACCTAAGGTTTTGAAAATTTTAGAGGAAAAAGATCCGGACTCGGTCGCGCCCGCGGCTTTGGTTTTGGGAAGAATTCATTTCAATCCGGCGCGCGTTCCCATCGAAAAAAGTTTAGAAAATTCTAATATACCGAACCGGGAAAATATAGCTCGATCCTTGGGTTATCTCGGCGATAAAAAGAGTATTCCGATTTTATTGAACGTTCTAAAGGAGTCCGACGGAGAAGGAAGATACGGGGCCGCTTGGTCGCTCGGAATTCTCCAAGCGTCCGAAGCCTTGGACGATTTGATCGCCGCGTCCAAATCCAGAGATCCGAAACTTTCTTCCTTGGCCGTGGAATCGCTCGGACTTCTACGATCTCCGAAAGCGCTTTCTACGCTTGTGGAAATCGCCGAAAACAATCCGAACTCGGCTTCGGTCGTCGTTCCTGCAATCGCTTCGATTCCCGGCGAAGAATCTCGTAAGGTTCTGGAGAATTTCGCCCAAAAAGAAAACGTTTCCTTACAACAAGTTGCGATATCGGAACTCGGTAAAAGAAAAGATAAGGCGAGCGTTCCTCTTTTGATTCGGATTTTGGAAGGCAACCGGGCCGAAAGTTCCAAACTTTTAATGGCTTCTCTCGCATCGATCACAGGAAAGAACTTTTACTCTAGGAACGAATGGTTGAACTGGTATAAACTCAACTCGAAGTAACCAGGTTTATGTTTCATTCTAAAAAGATCCCGTTCTTGTTAACGGGATGTATCATTCTTACCTTATCTTGTAAAACTCCTCCTCCTAAAGATCCGTGGATCGTACCTCCGATCGAAGAGGATAAAAAACTTTTTCTCGCTCCTTTGGTCGTGGATGAGTTTGATTCGAAGGATTTGGGCGGAAGACATTATCCCGCTTCGAACGAACTTAGAATCGATCTTTTCAAACCTTATATCGAAAATCTGGAAGGCGGTTATTTAGGCGCCGGCACCGATCAAAACTTTACGTTTATCGCTTGGGCAAAAAGTAAATACGCTTGGTTGATGGATTTCGATTATACGATCTGTATAATCAACCGGATTCATCTTTTGTTTTTTAAACTCGCACCCGATCCGGATTCTTATCGAGAACTTTGGTCCAGAAAAAACAAACAATCCTCTTTTGAACTGATCAAAAAAGAATGGGAAAAAGATCCCGAATGGCCTTTGATCCGCGAGGCTTGGGAAGTCGCACATCGCGGTAAGTCAGATATTCCGCAACGATGGAACGAACTCGATCGTACTTCTCAGAGATTCGGTCTTAAGACGTTCATTCATTCCAAAGAAGAATACGAGTATGTCCGCAATATGGTTCTTCAAGGGAGAATTCAAATTCTCAAAGGCGATATCAACGCCGAAAAAAGTATGAGATCCGTGGGTGAAAGAGCCGCGAGATTGAACGTTCCCATTCGAGTCGTATATCTTTCCAACATCGAAGATTATTTTTCTTATACGCCGGGATTCAGAGACAACCTTCTCAGTTTGCCCACGGACGAAAAAGGAATCGTACTCAGAACGATGCAAAACGGAACCAAGGAAGAATACGGATCGCCGGACGGCGAAAAAATTCCGGTCGATTATCCTTTGCATTACAACGTTCAATCTCTGGAGAATCTTCAGGATTGGATGTTGTTGTCCGGTCACCTTCATAAGGGAATTCTAATGCAGTTTAGAACCCCGATTCAAAAAGGATTTTCGATGATCAAAAGCGAGCCCGTAGAAGCGTTAAAATGAAATTCGCGGGATGGAGATTCTTCCTTTGTTTTTGTTTGGTCTTCGGTTGTGTTTCCGAAAGTCGAACCGAAAGAGAGGGGCGTTCGAATTCGACCGTTTCCAAAAATTGTAAATCGAATCTCGGGCTTTATGTTTTCGAATACGGGAAAAGTTTATATCCCGATCGTTTCTTGAACGTGGAAGAAGATAAGGGAAGTCGCGAGATCGTTTATCTTTTTTATTTAATCCGGATTCCTGGAAAGAATATCCTGATCGATTCGGGTTTTTTCAACGATTCTTACAAAAAGAAATTCGGCTTTGTGAGTTTTGAAAGTCCGGATAAACTTTTAAAAAAATGCGGAATGGACCCGAAGGAAATCACCGATATCGTCCTTACGCATTTTCACTTCGATCATGCGGGAGGAATTTTTCTTTTTCCTTCGGCGAACATTCATATTCAAAATCACGATTACGATCTTTTAAAAAAACAAATCTACTTTCCGAATCAATCCTCGTATTTGAACAAATTGGGTAAAACCGATCGGCTTCATTCTTTTGACGGAACGTTTTCTCTTTCGCCCGGTTTGCAAATATTATTCACGGGCGGACATACGCCGGGATCTCAGGCTTTGGAATGGGTCGCTTCCGATCGGAAACAATTCTTAATTACGGGCGACGAATGTTACTTTATCGAAGAATGTAATAACGGAATCGGTCTTCCCAAAGAAGCGGCGTTCTCGTTAAAACGAAATCGCGATTTTATCGATTACGTTCGGGTTTTAAACGGGAAAGGAACCAAAATTCTCACCTTACACGATCCTTCGATTATGACGCAAGGCGAGGAACTTGTTCCCGGAGTGAGAATATTAGATTCTTTTTAAGTAGTGTCGGTTGTGCGTGCATAAAAAAGGCCCGAGTAAAAACCCGAGCCTTTTCTTTTAAATACGAAAAGAATCTTAAGCTCAGTCCTTATCGTAGACTTTCTTAATTTCCTTGCTGTATTTTTCGGTGATCACGTGACGTTTCATCTTTAGAAGGTTGGTCAACTCGTCGCCTACTTCGAAAGGTTTTTTCGTAAGAATCACGTGTTGAACCTGCTCGAAGGATTTGAATCCGGTCTTCGTGCTGTTGTAGCTACGAACTTCTTTTTTATAGAAGTCGATGACTTTCGGATTCTTAATCAATTCTTCCACTTTAGAAGGATCGATTCCGTTCTCCTTACACCAAGCCGCCAACTGATCCACATCGGGAACGATGATCGCGCCGAGGACTTTTTGATCCTGACCGATAACCATGGATTGTTTGATGTACGGGGATTCGTCCATTTTGTTCTCGATCGGAACCGGTTCCACGTTTTCTCCGCCTAACAATACAACGGTGTCTTTCGCTCTTCCGGTTAAGGTGAGGGTTTTCTTAAAGTTGATGAACCCGATATCTCCTGTGTTCATCCAACCGTCCACGATGGTCTTTTTCGTAACTTCCGGATTTTTGTAATACCCTTTCATCACTTGAGGACCTTTTACGAAGACAACGCCTTTTTGTCCCAGTTTACCCGCGAGAACTTCGTACTTATCGTTGATGTGAGTCAGTACGTGACCGTTATCGTCTTTGATCATCAGTTCGGATTTAGGAACTAAAAATCCTACGGAACCGATGATCGGTTTTACGAAAGGTCTTACCGAGATCACGGGGCTGGTTTCGGTCATTCCGTATCCTTCCAAAACGAGCATTCCGATATCGTTGAAGAAGTTATCCACGTGCGATTGAAGCGCGCCTCCGCCCGACATGGATCCTTTTAATCTTCCGCCCGTTGCCGCGCGGATCTTGGAAAGAACGATCGCGTCTAACGTCTTTGCGTTGAAGATCAATCCCAAACCCGCGATCGTAAAGAATAGCGCGTTCGGTAAATGAACTCCGTAAGCGGGAAGAGCCAAATAAGCGAGAATCGCCATCGCACTCACCGTAAAAGGACCGGTTAACAGAAGAACGATCAGAGACTTTGTTCCGATTGCAAGCGACTTGAGAATGTTTCGATTCTCGTAATCCACTTCCAAACCGTTCAAAAATCTTCGAGAAGCGTTGTAATGTTTCGAGAAGAAGTAAGCGAGTTTAAACAATCCTCTGCGAAGCGGAGGGGTTTGTTTCGGATCGTTTACTTTATTGTAAATTCCTGTGTAAACACTTTCCCAAACGCGAGGCGCGGAAGCCATAAACGAAGGTTTCGCTTTCGCCAAATCGTTTTTGAGATCGGACACTTTGGTATAATACGTTTGAATTCCGCTCGAGATGGCGCCGTATTCGTTTACTCGTTCGAATATATGCCAAATCGGTAATATGGAAAGCATACTATCTGTAGGTTTGATGTCCGTTAAAAGCATAGGAACGACATGAATCATCTGGTGAATCATGTTGGAATGCATGAGCATAACGCCCTTCGGCATTCCCGTAGTTCCGGAAGTGTAAATCAGAGTGAAAAGATCTTCGGGCTTGATGTCCTCGATTCTTTTTTCCGCTTTTTTACCTCCCTTTGCTCTAAGGGCTTTTCCTTCCTCGATCAGATCGTAAATCTTATGGATGTTCTTTCCCTTTGCGGTGGAAGCCTTGTCCATAACGATGATCGTTTCGACTTTCGGAAGTTTTGATTTAACCTTATTGTACTTTTCCAGCATCTTATCGTTTTCGATGAAAACGATCTTTGCTTCCGAGTGATGAAGGATGTATTCTAATTCGGACTCGGTCACGTCCGTTCCCCGAGGCACGTTAGCCGCACCGGAAAACTGAACTGCGTAGTCCGTAATCATCCACTCGAGTCTGTTGTCAGCCAACACTCCGACGTGTTCTCTTGCTTTCAATCCCATGTCGATGAGAGCTTCGGCAAGGGCGATTCCCATGTCGTATAGCTGTTTATAAGAAGTAGGGTGGAACTCTTTATCTTCTCCCTTGCTCCAGAATACAGGTCGATCTCCAAATTTCTCGGTGGATTGTATTAACATATCCGCGAGGTTTTTATACATTTCCAATTCCTCTTTAGTGAGTTTTACCGGAATGATTTCCGATAGGGTAAAGGCTGAATAAAGCTAAGAGAAAAATTGAGAGAGTCAATCAAATTTTAGAAAGGAGATTGGGAGGGTGCGGTGCAAAAAGGAGAGAAGAAAGTCCGTCTATCTCGAGGGAGATAGACGGAAGGAAGATATTATTGCTCTTCTCCGGCTGGAGCAGAAGATTCGGAAGCAGGAGCTTCTTCTTTCTTGGATTCTGCTTTTTCCTTCTTAGACTTTTTCTTAGATTTCTTTGCTTTTTTAGCCTTTTTGTGTTTCTTAGATTTCTTTCCTTTTTTTTCGGACTTAGTTTCTTTCGGGCTTTCAGTTTGTTCAGCAGGAGCTTCCGTAGTAGGTTCGTCCGCTACGAGTCCTGAGAATCCGGTCAAAGCCATTGCGGCGATTAAAAGTTGAACAAGAATTTTCTTAAAAAGGGTCATTTTAAAGTTTCCTATTGAATAGAGTGATTGATTGGAGAAGTGCAACACCCTTAGCAAAAAAGTAAATACGTTTTTTTTAAAGAACGGAACGAGGAGGGTTCCATTTTTTGCCGGAAGCGACGGCGGATTCCAAACGTTTGAGATATTCTTTTTTGGGAATTTGATACGCACCGAGTCCCAGAGTAACAATGTTTAGTTGCTGAGTATCGAACAAAGTGAACCGATCTTTTTTCAAAGCCTCGAACAAATGAAAGAGCCCTATTTTTCCGAAATCGGGAATGAAGGAAAACATGGATTCACCCGCGAAAAAATTTCCGATTGCGACTCCGTAAACTCCGCCTCCGAGTTTTCCATTCTCATCCCAAACTTCCAGAGAATGCGCGTATCCCAGTTTATGAAACTCCGTATAACCTTTGATAAAAAGATCGGTGATCCAAGTTTCTTCTCCGGGACGATAGGCGCAACAGCGCATAACTTGTTCGAAGGCTCGGTTGAAAGTGATCGTATAATGTTTCTGATTGATTTTGCGTTTGAGTCTTTTGGAAATATGCAATTTATTGAGATCGAAAATTCCTCTCGGATCCAGACAATACCAAAGGATAGGATGGTCGGACCAGGGAAAGATTCCGTTCTTATACGCGTATAAAAGTCTTTCGGGAGAAAGATCGCCCCCGACCGCGACGATTTCGCGATCCCAAACGTGCGGGTTTCGAAAAAAATCGGAAAAATCTTTCAAAGCCAATTCCCCATTTCAAAACGTACCGATGTTTTAAGATCCGAGACTCTCATAATTCTTGTAAGACGGTAAAAGTGAAAAAGATTCTTCAATGGAATAGATCGGTCCTTCCGAGAAAGTTTTGGAAGAATAGATATGAAACTCCGAAACCGGAAACGAGGAAGAGACAAAACCGGAGAATTCCTCCAAATACGTCAATACCCGCGTTCCGTTGGAATTTTTAAAGCGACCGATCGTAAGATGCGGATGATAGTCTTGTCGATCCGGTTTTAAACCGATTCTTCGAATCCCCGAATCCAAAATTTTTTGAAGTTGTAAAAGTTCCGGGGAAGAATCAACGTCCGCAAAAAGAATCGAAGGCGATTTTTGTTTTCCGAACGTTCCCACGGATTTTAGATTCAACCGAAATTCGGGAAAGGAAACTTGAGAACAGAACTCGAACAAAACATCCAACTGTTCTTCGGATTGTTCCCCTAAGAACACCAGGGTCACGTGAAAGTTTTCCTTCGGAACCCAGCGGACGTCGGGAAGTCCGAAACAAATCGAAGTTAGTTGTTCTTTCACGTCGTCGGGTACGGCGATACCGAGAAAGGTTCTCATGCTTAAAAGTTTAGAACTCCCTTCGATTTCCGCAACTAGATTCCGAGTTCGTTCGGGGCCGGCTCGAGGACTTTCTTGATTCGTAAAATTCCCCGCAAAGAATTGCAGATAAAAATAGAATCCGATTTTTTCAATTCTTCCAAGGTAAGATTTTTTTCCGAAAATCCATTTCGTTTTAACAGACGGTTTCTAAAAACGCCGGGAAGAACTCCGGAAGAAAGCGGAGGCGTAAAAAAAGAATTTCCTATCTTTACGAAAACGTTGCTGATGCTTCCTTCCGCGATTTCTTTTTTTTCATTTAAGAATAGAACTTCCAGATGGCCTTTTTCCCGAGAACGTTTTCCTTCGACGTCATAAACTTCCCTCAGATTCGTTTTGTGTTTTCTAAACTCAGAGGAGGAATCGATCCCAATGCGGGAAATTTCCAAAGAACCTTCTTTTTGAAAGCTCGCGAGTTCTTGCGTTTCGAAATTGAACTTGCCGAAAGAATCCAAGGCGATCTTAACCCGATACGATTTGGAAATATCGGAACAACTTGCCGCGGCCTTTTTCAGGGAAGAATCCCATTCTTCCGTTGAAAACGGAAATTCGAACGTTCTCGCGGAGGATTCGATTCTTTCTTTGTGTTCTTTCAAAAAATAGAATATATTGTTTTTATAAAGTACGGTTTCGAAAACGGAAAAACTGCGCGGAGCCTCGGTGAAGAATTTCGCTTTTTCCAAAATTTCAAGCCATTCTTTTTCGGGATCGGAATCCCAAGTGATACCCGAACCGATTCCGATGTTTCCTTTTCCGTTCGCGATTTCCAAGGTTCGGATCGCTATCGAAAACACAGCGTTTTGATTCGGTTGAATGACTCCGATCGCACCGGTGTAAATTCCTCTCGGATTTTCCAATTTTTGAATCAATTGCATGGCCCGAAGTTTCGGCGCTCCGGTGATCGATCCGCCTGGAAAAAGTTTTCCGAAAATATCCTTCCATTCCACCGAATCCGCAAGTTCCGACCGGATCGTACTCGTCATCTGAAAGATCGTTTTGTATTTTTCAACGGAGAACAACGCGTCCACTTGAACGCTTCCTTTCTTGCTGATCGTTCCGAGGTCGTTCCGCATCAGATCCGTAATCATCAAATTCTCCGCTTTTTCCTTTTCGGAATGGATCAGAATACGCGCGTTTTCTTCGTCTTCTTGTTCGGATTTGCCTCTCGGATACGTTCCTTTCATCGGTTTTGTGATTAGGGTCTTTCCTTTCTTTTCGAAAAAAAGTTCCGGAGAAAACGAGAGTATGTCCGAGTTGTCGAATCGAATCCAAGATCCGTAGGAAACCGGTTGTCTTTCGGAAAGTATTTTATAAAATGATAATATATTTCCTTCGAAATCGAACGAGATTTTATCCGTATGATTGATCTGATAGATTTCACCTTGAAAAAGTTTTTCTCGGATCGTATTCAAACTTCGAAAGTAACTTTCACGATTCGGCATCGAAGAAATATAAAAGCCGTAGTTTTGTAAAGTTTCGGTTTGAATTTCCGAAAGTTTTTGCGGCTCGGAATAAACCCCAAAATGCAAAAGTGGTAAAACTGTTTCAGTTTTTTTCCAATTCATATCGGAAAAAAAATATCCTGCCTCATACGAAATGAAACCCGCTAAGTAATAACCTCGTTTTAGATAATCGTTTATTCGATTCAGAGAAGTCGGTAATTGATCGGGATCACGAGCTTCGATAACTTCTATCGGATTGTGAAAGATAATCTTTCCGAAAGGATGGAATCCTTCGTCAAAAATCATAAAAGGCTGGCCAGAGAATAGGAGCTCTTCAATTCTCATTTTAGAGCAAACTTAATTGGGATTGATGATTTTGTCTCTTCGTTTCAAAGAAATAATAAGGATATCGGGAATCATTTTTATTTCCGGTTCTATTTATTATATTCTCGCGCAGATCGGAAGAAACACCGCGATCTATCCGGGTTATGCTTCCGCGATTTGGCCCGCATCCGGCGCGGCTCTCGGACTTACTTTGCTTTTCGGAAACTACTCGATCATCGGAGTTTTCGTGGCTTCGTTTTTGGCGAATTCCGGAACGGATCTTTTGTCCGCGATTTGGATAGACACTGGAAAAAACTTATATCTTAGCTTTTTAATCGCGTTCTTCTCCGCGCTTCAGTGTTACATCGGAAAAGTCGTCCTTTCGTATAAGATTCCCGGATGTAAAATTTCGGACAAAACCCAATTCGTATTCCTATTTATTTCCTTGGAAGCGGTCGTTTGTTTGATCAGCTCCACGGGTTCCGTCGCGGGAATGTATCTTCTCGGAGAAATCGAATTCTCCTCCATACGGCAGAGTTGGTTGACTTGGTGGGTCGGTGACGCGCTCGGAATTTATATCGGAGCTCCTTTTATTCTTTTTTGGTTTCGAGGAGTTTATAAAACTCCGAATTGGAAAGAATTTTTAGAATCCACGATCTTGCTTCTTTTGATCGTATTCTTTTCTCTTGCGTCCTTCGATTTGGTAACGCCGATCGTTTCCTTCAGTTATCCTTTGGGTTATATTCTGATTCCGTTGATTCTTTGGGCCGCGTTTCGATTGGGCGAACGGGCCAGTAGTTTGGCGGTGGTTCTTGCTTCGATCATCGCGATTTTAGGAACGGTTTCTGGTTCTCCGCAGTTTTACGCGGAATCGATGAACGCGTCCTACATTCTTCTTCAATTCTTTATCGCCGTGTTGTCGATCACAAGTCTGCTCGTTGCAAGTATGGTCAACGAAAGAAAGGAAGCCGAGAATCAACTTCGAATTTCACACCAGAGTTTGGAGGAAAAGGTAAAGGAAAGAACGCACGAGCTTCTTCGTTCCAACGAAATTCTCCGCGAGGAAATTCAGGAAAAAAACGAAGCAAGGGCCGCTTTGGAAAAAAGCCAAACCCGTTATATGGGTTTGTTCGAACATCTTCCCGTTGCGATCATAGAAGCCGATTATTCCAAACTGAAACAAGTGCTGGATAGTCTTCCGCCCGATCTTCAAGGCGATGCGTTTTCCGAATACGTGGAAACGCATCCCGATTTCGTTCAGCTTTGTTACGATTCGATCCAAGTCATCGGAGTCAACCAGGAGACCGTCAACTTCTTAAGAGTGGAATCTCTGGACGCGGTTTTTAAAAACTGGAAACGTTTCTTCAGTCAGGATAACTTTAAGGTTTTCAGAAGGGTTTTAAGAAAGATCCGGGAAGAATCTTATTTCTACGAAGTCGAAGTTGGTTTTAGAATTCAAGACAACACTCGACTCGATATCAAGATTCGATGGTCCGTTCCGCCCGGATTCGAATCTTCACTTTCCAGCGTGATCGTTACCTTGCTCGATTTCACCGAGATCAAATCCGCGGAAAGAAAATTACAGCTTTCCTTGGAAGAAAAGGAAGTGATGTTGAAGGAAATTCATCACAGGGTAAAGAATAATCTTCAGGTGATTTCTTCTCTTTTGTCGATGCAATCCGATTACGTTCAGGATAAACAAAGCCTTTCCGTTTTTATGGAAAGTCAGAATCGATTGAGAACGATGTCGATGATCCACGAGGAACTGTATCAATCCGAAAACTTGGGTAAGATTCAGTATTCCATTTATATCGAAAAACTTTTGAATCAACTCTTTCAAGTCTACGGTAAATCGAATTCTGTGACATTGACCACCGCTTTGGAATCTTTGGATCTAACGATCAATCGCGCGATCCCGATCGGATTGATCATCAACGAACTAGTTTCCAATTCTTTAAAATACGCTTTTCCCGAGGGAGAATTTTCGACAACAAAACCGGAGTTGAAAATCTCACTTTCCAAACACGATGAAAATTTGGAAATGCAGATCGGAGATAACGGAATCGGAATGCCTTTCGGTTTTGATTTGGAAGATTCCAACTCGCTCGGTTTAAAACTCGTGAATATTCTCGTAAGACAACTCAAAGGAAAAATAGATTTTTCCTCCGATTCCAAGAAAGGAACACGGTTTAAGATTTTGATTCCTCTTTCCGTGGATCTGATCTAAGAATCTTCCGGTTTACAAAAAAACTCCGACTCAAAACATTCTCCCCGAAGATGAAAAAGGAAGAAAAAATCCAGGCGCGCAGAGAGGAAATCTTAGACGCGGCCCTAGACATTTTTTCGGCGAAAGGATATCACGCCGCGGGAATCGCGGATATCGCCGGAAAATTGGACATAGGACATGGGACTTGTTATCGTTATTTTAAGAATAAGTTGGATATCCTACACGCGCTTTTGGATCAAGTGCAGAGCGGACTTGCGGAAGTTATCTCGAGACAAAGTCCCGACAAATCCAATTCTTTGGAAGAATATAGATCGCAAATCGGAGACATCGGCCTTGGGCTTTTTGAACTTTTCGGAAGGGATACTCGGATCGGTCAGGTTTTCTTTTTTGAAACTCAGGGAATCGACGAAACCGTCACCGTAAAAATCCGGAAAATTCACGATCTTTCGGCTCGGGTCACCGAGCTTTATCTCGTCAACGGGGTCAAAAAAGGTTTTTTAAGAAAGAATCTGGACACGGATGTCGCTTCCAAAGCGATCAATTCCATGATGTTCGAGGGAATTCGCCAGTCGATTTCCCATAAATCCAACCAAGAATACGCCGCTCGTTGGATGAAAGCCGTCCCGGACCTGATGTTGGATGGGATGCGAGCCGGTTCGTAACCAACCGAAATCAAAGTTTTCCCGGAAAGAGTAGTAGTTCCTACATTTTTTACTTGAAAAAACTGAATGATATGTCATTCTATATTTAGATTTGAGAAATTAGGAGAATTGAAAAATGGTACAAGTGGATGTCTTCTGGGCCTACGGATTGGGCGCAGGTTTTGCAATGGCGGCTTCTCGTCAGATCAAAAAAATTCAATCTTCTTCGGATTCGGAAAACTCGGCGTCCTTGAAAAACGCCAAAGCGCTAGTTACGACCGAAAAAACTCCCTTTTGGAAAACCACGTATTTTCTGATCAACGTTTTGTTTCTATCGTTGGTTTTCGGGCCCTCGGGTTTGTATCTTGTTTGGCAATTTACGAACTGGGAAACGATGCAGGCACTGGATAAGTCGATGCCGGGATGGCTCGTAACTCTATTCGGTTTTACGAATGTATCTCAGGGAATTCTCGCGTTTTGGGTCGTTTGGAAATTACTCGAAAAGTCCAAAGCTTTTTTAGGATTTTTGCAAGTGATGCTCGGTTACTTCGGAATGTTTTTCATCTTGGTTCATGGTTGGGACGGAGAAGGTTACAAAAGATTTTTTTCCGCAACCAGGGAGGAATATCTCACGAACTGGACTTGGAACACGGCTCTTTCTTGGTTAACTTCGGACGTCGCGATCACGTTGTATGTCATGGGAATCGTTATGATTCCGATTATGATTTTCATCATGTCGTGCTGGCTCGAGGAAGGTCTTGAAATCCAAGGGAATTCTCTCGGACAAGAAACCAAGGAAGGAAAAGGAAGTCCGGTTCAAAGAATTCTATTCTTTTTCGGTTCCGTGTTTATAGGCGCGCTTGGTCTTGCGATCGTTTGCAGTTTGTTGATTCACGCTTTGGGTTGGATCTTCGGCGGCGCTTTGAGTTTGGGAGTTCTTTACGTATTAGGAATTTCTAAATATGGAATCTTGTTCGCTTTCTACAAAGGAATCTTCCACTTAAAAGGAAATTCGATTTCCGCATCGGGAGTTCCTGCGGGAGCGCGCGCTTAAACTTCCAAAGCCTTCTTGTATTCCTGAATCAAAAGATCCGGATTTTCGGTTCCTACCGAGATTCGGATCAGATTCGGGTCCAATCCATTCTCCTTTAAGAACTTTCTTCCTTCTTCCTGTGTTACCAATTCGTAGTGCGCGAGATAAACATAAAGCATGTTGAGAGTGAATTCGGTTCCGAAACTCGGTCCTTTAAGAAGCGCGAGTCGGTCGTAAAATTTTTCCAAAGGAATCGAAAGTTCGATCGATAAAACCCCCGATTGAATCCCGGGAATTCTCGTGATCTTTTCAAAGTTTTGGGAAGAATCGGCCGATCCGGTCCAAAATACGTTTCGGATTCCGGGTTGTTCCGAAAAGAACGCGGCTAATTTTTTTACGTTCTCGCTGATCTTGAGAACTCTTTCTTCGTAGTCTTTGATTTCGTACGCGAGTCTTTCACAATCTCGAAGATACGGTTCTTCGATCCATTCTTTGCCGATCGGAAAAATTTCTCGGAACCAACGCGAACCCTTGTTGAATACGACCGCGCCCATCATAAGATCCCCGTTTCCACAAGCGAACTTGGTCAAACTTTCCACGACCACGTCCACATAGGGAAGAACGTTGATCACCGCCGAACCCGCAACGGAGATATCCGCGATCAAAGGAATTTCGTATCGATCCACGATGGATTTTAGTTTTTCATAATCGGGAACGAGAAGAAGAGGATTGGTCGGACATTCGGTGATGATTCCCGCAACTCGATCCGAGTTTTGTTTTAGAAAATTCTCCAGTTCCTCGAGATCCGTCGCGTTATGGATCACGTAAGAATCTTCCGTATATTTTTCTAATATTCTAATATTGTCTACGTAGAGCCAGCCGAGTCTAATCCAGATTTTTTTTCCTTCTTTTTTCCGGACGCGGTCGAAAGCTTCGAACACGGAATAAACTCCGTTCATACCGGAAACGGAAAGTAGAATTTCCGGATTTAGATTTCCGTAAAAGGAAGAAAGTTGGGAAAGAATTTTCCCGATCGGATTTTCTTTTTCGACTTTCTCGCGGAATATTTCCTGAAGGATTCCCTTCTTTAAAAGAAAATCCTCCGCCATTCTGGAAGACGCAAGACATCCCGTGTGTTGTATAAAGGAAAGAATTTCCTTTTCCAATTCCTTGAGTTCGGGAATCACCAAAGTTACGATTCCTTCGTCTTCTATGATTTCGTATTTTTCGATGGAGAATTTTTGTACGATCGTATCCGCGGCCTTTCGGGACGAAACGACGAACTGAGGCGTGTTTATTTTTTTAACTTCTCGGTTATAATCCAAAATTCTCGCGATGTAAGAATGCGCTACAAATCTAGGATAACCCGACTTCAATCGGGAAAGAGTCTCGGTTCTTTTTTCTTCGTAACCGATCACGTCCGTCAACTGCGGAAGGCTTACGGAAACCGCGTGAATGTTCTCAAAGGGAATTCTTTCTCCGCAGAGAGTTCGATGGGGTTCGCTGACTTCTTTTAACATCTCTATTGATTCCAGTCGCTGATCGATCTCGGATTTTTCAACCCGTAAATTCGATTGAATTTTAATGAGTCTGGGTTTCGGAAATTTTCCGAGCTCGATCCTCTTCGGTTAAGGCTCCGATCAATTCTTCCAAATCGCCTTCCATGATTGCGGAAAGGTTATGACTCGTGAATCCGATCCTATGATCCGTACATCTTCCCTGCGGAAAATTATACGTCCTCACTCGTTCGGAACGATCTCCGCTTCCGACCATTTGTTTCTTAATCGCGTCCGAGGCTTGTTTTTTATCTTCGGCTTGTTTCTCGAGAATTCTCGCGCTCAAAATCCGCAAAGCCTTCGCTTTGTTTTTATGCTGGGATTTTTCATCCTGACAAGCGACGACAACTCCGGTCGGAATGTGCGTGATCCGAACCGCGGAATCGGTCGTGTTTACGTGCTGACCGCCCGCGCCCGAAGAACGGTAAACGTCGATTCTAAGATCGCTTTCGTTGATTTCAATTTCTTCCTCGTCGGCTTCGGGAAGTACGGCGACGGTCACCGCGCTCGTATGAATTCTTCCACCGGATTCTGTGCTCGGAATTCTTTGAACCCGATGTGTTCCGCCTTCGAATTTGAAAAGATCGTAGGCGCGATCGTCTTCGAGGGCGAAAATAATTTCTTTCAGACCGCCGATTCCCGTCGGAGACGAATCGATGATTTCACTTTTAATCTTTTGTTTGTCCGCAAATCGGGAATACATTCTGTAAAGATCGGCCACGAAAAGACCGGCTTCTTCTCCGCCGGTCCCGGCTCTGATTTCCACGAGAATATTTTTTCCGGAGTTCGGATCCGGAGGCAAAAGAAGAATTTCGAGTTCCTTTTCCAGTTCATCGAGTTTTTCACCGGCTTGGCGGATTTCTTCTTTGAGCATGGAATGCATTTCTTCGTCCTTTTCGGACTGGATCAATTCTTCGGCGTCTTTTCTATCTTTGTGGATCTTCAGATATTCTTCCACTTTGAGATAAAGAGGGGTAAGTCTGGATCTTTCCTTGTAAAGATTTTTCAAGGAAGAAGGATCTTTCGCCAGATTTAACTCTTCGCTAATTCGAAGGTATTTTTCTTGTATTTTTTCAAGTCTATCTATCATTGAATGAACTCGACCTTTCCTTTGTAAATCAACGCACTCTATGGAAAACCATATTTCCGTCGCAGAAGCTTTTTCTGAAAAATTCTTATCCTTGCTGACCGATCTTCGGGGTTATCGGAGTCCGTTCGGGAAAACCGTGGGCGATCCTTCCGATTTCATTCAGGAATGCGTTCAAAAGGCCTCGATCCGCGCCGGTGCGATCAGCCTCGGGCTTTCGATTCCGAAAAGACATCTCGGTTATCTTACATTGTTACCCGAAATGATTCTATTCTATAGAATCCAAGGGCATCTCGTCAAAGACATCGCCGCGCTCTACGGAAAAGAATCTCAAGTATCTCCCGAAGTCATGAGTTATTGCATTTTTCCGGATAAGAATCACGCTTTGATCCGTTCGATCGTAAGAGACGCAGGAAGCCGCGTATTGGTTAGACCGGCTTCGTTGGAAATTCTTCGTTCGATCGGTTTTCATCTTGGATGGAAATTGTTTCGGAAGAACGGAGGAAATTCCTCTTCTAAGTTCGCGTGGCTTCCTTATATCGGCGCGATTCTAAACGGGGGAATTTCTTTTCTGGATACGAAAACGACGGGAAGAAGGGCGGCCGAACTCTTTCAAAAGGAATTGGAATTTACGGGCGTCTTGGAAGAATAGGTCTGAAACTGATTTTTAACTATATTATGAAACTTGAATCCATCTTGAAAAAAAGAATCGCGTTAGCCGCTTTTATTAAAAAGAATACGATCCTGGTTTTGTTTGCGATTTCCTTTTTCAATCTCTGTAAAAGCAGTCACGAAACTTTTATCGAAGAGATTCAGGAACTCGTCGAACAGGAAAAATACGAAAAGGCTTCCGAAAAGCTGAAGGAAAAACTTCAATCTCCGAAGGACAGGGACGAGGTTCTTTCCACCGAGGCTCCCGATTCTCCCCGTATCATAGAATTTTCAAACGATCGTTTAAAACTCGTGTGGACCGAGGATCAAAAGATTTTCTTTCAGGATCTTGCGGCGGGTGAGAACAATTCCAGAAGTTTGGATCAGGTTCCTTCCAACCTTTCTCTTTCTCAAAATGCGAATTACGCACTTGTTGAATATACGATGCAGGCTTCGGGCGGTTGTCGTTATGTTGCAATTTCCTTAAAAGATTCCAGTCTCTCTTACGAAGCGGGCGCGCAGGTTTCCTGCAAAAGCAGAGGATCGATTCTTCCGGACGGTTCGAAAATTTATTACTTCGTCGATGATAATCTTTACGAGGAAAAAACCGTAGAACCGAGAAAGCCCGTTTTGGTTTTGAACAAGGAAAAAATCGTATCACCGTTTCCTAATTTAAAAACGCGGTTTCTTATGTATCCGTCCGGAAATTCATTTTTGATTTTTTCGGGAAACGCGGGCGCGTACAATCTTTATTGGTTTCATCCTTCTCAGAAAACCGTCGAGAAAATCGATAAGGATATTCTGAGCCCGATCCTTTATTACGGAAACGGAGAAAGCGCGTATTACGTCGGCGGCGAAATCGGCAAACTGCATCTAAGAAGAATCAACTTTTCGTCCAAAAGCAAACCCGCTATCACGAAACTTTTTACGGTCAGTCGGAAAGAAATCACACCGTGGAAACTTTCCAAGAAGAACGAATTCTTATCCGGTTATTCGGGCAAGGTTCATCTTTGGGGACCGGCTAAAAAAAGTCAGAACCTTCCGATTCTTTGCGAACGCGCGTTTTTATCCGGAGACGATCGGATCGTTTGCGAAACCGAGCCGGGCCAGTTGCTTCTTAGCAAACTCGACTTTCAACCGGAAGATTGGAGCGTTTGGAAACTTTACGAAGAAGTTCGCAGTAAATAAGCGCGGGTTTGTTCGCGCTTTTATAAGAATAAGTTTAAGATCAGAGGTTCTCTACTGTTTACGCCGGGAGTCGGAGCGCCGTATCTGGTTTTGATATAACTTCCTCCTCCGTAATTTTGATCCATTAAAGAACCGGAAGGAACGGTTCGAATCGTGGATTCTATGTTTGATTTTGTCGCCCATTCCTTCAGTTGAGTTTCGGAAGAATCTTCCCCGATCGCGATCAATCTCGACACGAAGGTTTTCTTTACCTTTTCCTGAAACTCCGCGTTTTTAAAATCTTCGAGATAAAAAATTCCGAATCTCGCAAAAGGAAATTGGAACGTCGCCAAGTTTTTTTCCTCAATCACGTTAGACGCGTTTGATTCCGATTCCTGGGATTTTAACGCGGCTAAATTCTTTTTCCAGATCGCAGTCGCAGTTCGATCCAAAACGAAGTCTTTCAAAGAAATCGGTTTGTTCGGATCGAAGATATAAACGACTTCCCTCCACACGAATCGATCGGAAGTTTCGGATTCCACGGCCGTGCTTTGGATTAAAATCGAACCGGGTAAAATATAAACTCCGTAAGTTCTGGATAAATTCGAAAAAATTCTTAAATACGTTTCGGCCGTTTTCGCGTACAAATCCGTTTTTTTCCCGGAGATCGAGTCGATCAGACCTCTATAAAGAATTTCTAATTTAATAAACTGAAACGCTTCTTCGACCGTTTTCTGTTTAAAAATTTCCTTTCGGGAATTTAAAAAATACAAAAAACTTCCAGTGTGAACGGGGAATACTACCAAGGTGTTCTTTTTTAAAAGACCTTTTTGTTTCGCTTGTTTGAGCGGAATTTCCAAGGACTTTAAAAATCTTTCTTCCGAGGAAAAATCCTCGAGTTTCCATTCGGGTTGGACCACGAGAACGTTTCCCGCGTTTCTGTCGAATCCGTTGCTGAGAATCTGATATTCTTTTTGAGGAAGTTCGTTGTATTGTTCGGAGGAAATTCCCTTTCCCGAAAAGATATAAGCGATTCCGAAAAATATCGGAATCAAAACGAGGGATGCGATTGCGTTTTTCCAGAATGGAGTCATATTCTTTTTTTCTAATGCACTAAAGATGCATATTCCTTAAGATACAGATTGACCGCGTCGAGCATGTATTCGGTAAACAAAGGACTCGGACGGTAGGAATGCACGTTTTCCCAGGCGATATAATCGTGTTCGTCGGAAAGAACGATTTCACCTCCGATAAAATCGGCGTGGTATGCGATGATGATGCACGGAAAATTTCCTTCGTTCACTCGGTGTTTGTGAACAAACAAGGGCTTCGGAGAAATTTCGACTTGAACCTTCGGACCCAATTCTTCCTCGATTTCCCGTTCCATACTGAGTTTCCAGTCTTCGAAGAATTCGTCCTCGTTCATTCTTCCGCCGGGAAGATCGCCTAAACCGGATTTACGGTCTCTGAGAATTAGAAGTTCGTCCCCTTTTCTCAAGAAAAGTTTTTGAGTAATTTGAAAAAAGCCGTGTTTGCTCAAGGATGATTCGTTCTCCGAGTTTCCTACAGGGGCTTATACTTTTTACAGGCTGACAATCATTTTTATCTTCGGAACCCTCAGCGATTCGTATAAAAGAACGCGAGGATCAAAGTCAAAACGATAAAGATCAAGTTGAGAATAAAACCGGAGTGAAGTTGTTTGCGTTCCGTCGGTTTCAAAAAATAGGCCGCGAAAATTACGGAGATAAACCCTCCCAAATGCGCCCAACGTGCGACCCCGTCTTCGGTGAAGACGTTCGTGATATCGGAATAAACCATGATCCAAGCCACGAGAAAAACGGGGAAAGGAATGTTCTTCTGATTAAAACGAAGGGAGAATGGAGAAAGCAAAGCCGCGACGGCCGCGATTCCCGAGATCGCTCCCGAGGCTCCGACCACCGGAGTCGAATCGTGAAGAATCACTCCCCGTATAAACGAATCCAACAAAGTCGAAATCAAAGCGGCCATAAAAAAGAACAAAAGCCATCTTCCTTTTCCCGCTTTGTATTCGACTGCTCTTCCGAGAAAAAAAAGATAAAACATATTCCCGAATAAGTGTATTAGACTTCCATGATAGAACACCGCGCCGATCCAGGAAACCGGATCGAACTTTCCGGGATGATTTAGAAAATAATGACGAATCACATGTTCGGGAAGAAAAATGTTTGCGAGAAAGAAAGTCGCAATCATCAAAAAAACGAAAAACGTGGTTAAGGGAAATTCAAAAAGAAGAATCCGAATCAAAGCGCGTCTTGTCCTCCGGGAAAATATCGAGTCAGATAGGATTTAAGAATGATTTTCAATTCTATGATCATTCGATCCGAGAACTCCTTATCTTTTTGCTCGCGTATCCAACGGTTTAGAATCGCATCCGTAACTTCCACGATAATTCTCGAGATAATTTTATTTTCGACCGGATCCACGTTAAATTGAGAAAGAATCATCGAAACGTTTTGAGAGATTTTCAAATTATTCTCGCGGTCGATTTCGATCAGCTCGGGATCCTGTTTCATGGAAGACCAAAGAGGAGCAAAGCCGGGTTCGGTGAGATAAAAGTTCGCAAAAGAATCGATCACAGAATCGATTAGATCTTCCCAGGATTTTCCGGATAAGTCCGATTGAAAAATTTCGGAAAGCATCAGATTCACTCTTTCCAAATGTCTTTGTCCGACTGCGTTTAAGACGGCGTGTTTGTTCGGAAAGTATTGGTATAAGGAGCCGATCGGAATTTCGGCTTCCAAAGCGATCATATTGGTGGTGATCGCTTCGGCTCCGTTCTTTTCCAGAAGTACGGCGACAACGTCTAATATTTTCTGAACCCGATCGATGGATCTTTTTTGAGAAGGTTCTTTTCTAGGATTGAGAAGAGAAGGATCTTTTCCCGATTCGCTATTTATAACTTTCTTCGGTTTGATTGTTTTCTTTGAAATCAATTCCAATCTCCGCCGTTTAGACGATTTGACTCCATTTATAGATTTCATTGGATAAATTCAAGAAAAGTATTCTAGCAAAATTGAATTGTTCCCAAATTCCGCTTTCGATTTCGGTTTTAGTTCACATTAAAATTTGCAAAGAATCCGATTGGATCGATCGGCATATAAAAGAATTCAGATTTAAGAAATGATTTGTTTTTAATTCATAAGGAATCGCTTTCCTTTCAAATTGTTTCACTTTGTTCAGGAAAATTTTCGAAACCCTTTCCAAATTTTTGAAAGAATTCTTCCTCATTTGAACTGTGTAACTCAATCCGAGAATCGTAACGTATAGAAAAAAATGCGCCTGAAATCAAATTGCAAGAAGGGGCAAAATATGCCCGTAGACTTAATCCATAAAATTCCGATTCAAATAGAAGAGACTTTGGGTCGAGAAGGAAAAGATCAATTTGTAGCTTTTTTAAACGAGGTGTTTGCGGAATTAAAAAATTCGATACGGGAAGACAGTTTTGTACAATTCGAAACGACTTTAAAACCCGAACTCATACAAGTTCATTCTAAAATGGAAACGTTGAAAATGAGTTTGAACGGAGAAATTGAAAAACTACGGTACGATATAAATCTAAAGAATGTAAATCTACAAGGAGAGGTAAAGATGGAAATTGCAGAAATCAAAATAGATATGGTCAATCTTAGAAACGAGTTAAAGACCGATATCGCGGAACTAAGAGCGGAGATGAAATCCGATCTACACGAATTACAAAAATCGATTGTCGACATTCATAAAACCGTCGCCGCCCAAACTAGTTGGATCTTAACGGGAATGTTCGGTGTTGCTACTCTTTCCGCTGCGATGGGAAAAATAATAAATTAATTTTTGCCGAAGAAGGGACTCGTCGTTTCGCAAGTTTCCATCCTGGAAACTTAAGCTCCACGACGTCTTTCTCGCGTGTTCGTCCATCCATGGACTCACATCGCATTTCTTCGCTCCCTATGAGTCGCTTGAAATGCTTTCGCTCAAAAGCTTCGAGTCCTATGTTGATTGTTGTAATTGAATTTTGCCGAAGAAGGGACTCGAACCCCCACGACCTTGCGATCGCTGGCACCTGAAGCCAGTGCGTCTACCAATTCCGCCACTTCGGCGAGGTGGAATGCAGTGAGAAACTGCTCTTACAATCTCAATAGGTTCCGGTTTTCCGTCATCCATTATTTTGGAATTCATTGACACGGAGGTCGTTCGGATTCTATGATCCAGTTAGAATGAAAGCAGAACGAAAAACCTCCGAAACAGAGATCAAGTTGGAGATGAATCTCCGCGGAACCGGCAAGTATCAATTCGATACCGAGATTCCTTTTTTCGAGCATATGCTTTCACATATCTCCAAACACGGGTTGATCGATTTGAATCTGTGGTTGCGAGGGGATATCGAAATCGATTGTCATCACTCCGTGGAAGATACGGCGATTCTCATGGGAACCACGATCCACAAACAACTCGGAGACAAGGCCGGAATTTTTAGATACGGGCATTTTACTCTTACGATGGACGAGGTCTTGACCACGGTTGCGGTCGATCTCGGCGGAAGATATTTTTTCAAATACACCGGTCCCGAACTTACCGGAAAATTCGGAATCTACGACGCAGAACTTTCTTTGGAATTTTTACAAAAGCTTGCGTTAAACGCAAAGATGAATCTTCACGTGGTCGTTCACTACGGAGACAACAGACATCATATTCACGAATCGATTTTCAAAGCCTTGGGTAAGGCGTTGAGAATGGCGATCGCACAAGACTCCGCGGCTGCGGGTGCGATTCCTTCCACAAAAGGAGTCCTGGAGTGATAGCCATTCTCGATTACGGAATGGGAAACATTCATTCCTGTCTTAAGGCGGTTTCTCTTTATACGAAGGATTTCGTTTTTACGAACGATAAAACGAAAATCGAAAATGCAAAAGCTCTAATATTGCCCGGCGACGGTCATTTTGATAAGGCGATGGAGAATTTGAATTCGACCGGTCTTCGAGAAACCATCGACAAGTTCGTAAGTTCCGGAAAACCTCTTTTCGGAATTTGTATAGGCTTTCAAATTCTTTTCGAATCTTCCGAAGAGATCGCTCAAGGAACGAAAAAGGAACAGATCGAAGGTTTAGGTTATATCAAAGGAAGAATCAAAAAATTCCAAGGTAAGGATTTTAAGGTTCCTCATATCGGATGGAACCGTCTTCAAATCCGTAAAAAAGATAAAAGCGTTTTGCTCAAGGGAATTCCGGATCAATCCTTCTTTTATTTTATCCATTCTTTCCGACCGACCGACGCGGAAGGAAACGCGATCACGGGACTTTGCGATTACTATCAGGAAAGATTTCCCGCGGTCGTGGAAAAAAATAATATTTTCGGGACTCAGTTCCATCCCGAAAAATCTCATACTCACGGACTTAAACTTTTGGAGAATTTCATTCATTCCGTATGATCATCATCCCCGCCATAGATTTATTGGATAACTGCGCCGTTCGTTTGTTTAAGGGAAACTACGAAGAAAAGAAAATCTATTCTTCCGAACCTTGGAAACTCGCGGAAGGTTTTGCGAAGAATGGAGCGAGTCTGCTTCATCTTGTCGACTTGAACGGAGCGAGAAACCAGCTCGGAGTCAACGAACATTCCATTCTTAAAATCAGGGAAACGACTTCCCTCAAAGTGCAGTTAGGCGGAGGAATTCGCGATAAGGAAAAGCTCGCTTATTACGATAAGATCGGAATCGATCGATTCATTCTCGGGACGGCGGCCGTAACCGATCCGGATCTTCTGAAGTTTGCGTTGGATCAGTATGGAAAAGAAAGAGTGGTCGTTGCTGTGGACGCAAGAGACGGGATCGTAAAGATCGCCGGATGGGAAAAGGATTCCGGTGTTCATTATCGGGATTTGATGGAACGTCTTGCAAAGGCGGGAATCGTTCACGTAGTTTTTACGGACATCGCGCAGGACGGTACGCTCGCAGGTCCGAACCTGAAAGCGTACGAAGAAATTCTAAATTCTTATCCCTTTCAAGTCATCGCTTCCGGCGGGATCTCCTCCTTAAAGGATCTGATGGATCTTTCCTCTCTCAAAACCAAAATCGCGCTCTACGGTGTGATTACGGGCAAGGCATTGTACGAAGGGAAACTGGATTTAGCGGAAGCGATCTCTTCCATCTGAGGAAACCGAAAATAGAATTAGATTTTTCTTTTCATTTGTAAAGGAACCATACATAAAGGTAAATCGATCTCACAGGATCGGGGATATTCATGAATCAATTATCAAAAAATAAAATATCAATCATTCTTTCCGCTTTGGGGCTGATTCTTTCTTTTTTACTCATTCAAAAATATTACGGAGATCCGAGTTCGATCGGAGAATCGCTTTGTAACGCTTTGAGCGAATCCGGCTCCTGTGATAAGGTTTCGGAAAGCGCGTATTCCGCGATTCGAAACGTTCCCGGTTTGGGAGATCTTCCGATCGCATTGTTCGGTTTCGTTTTTTACGGTTTTCTCGGTTTTCTTTTCGTTCAATCCGAAATCAAAAAGGAAACGGCCGAGAAAAATCTTAGATTGGCTTTTTATATTTTAGTTCTCGGCTTGGTAGCGGATCTCGGATTATTCTTCGTTTCCGTTGGAATCATCAAAGCGTTATGCGGTCTTTGTGCCGCGACCTACGCGGTGACGATCGCGTTGATCGCCGTGAACTTTTCCGATTTTAAATCCCTTTCCGATAAATCGTTCAAAGCCGTTCAAGGTTCGTTAAACGGACAAGTTTTGAATCTTCTGATCGTGGCCCTTTCCTTTTTCGTATTGGGTCTTTACGGCGGAAGAATCTCCACAGGCGGCGCCAGACTCGTTTCCGGTGCGGCGAGCGGGGAAAAATCCATTCCCGAACAATTAAAGGAATTTGCGACGACCCCGACGGTTCAAATCGATTTAAAAGACGTTCCGGTCGTCGGAGATCCGAACGCTCCGATCACCATCGTAAAATACGCGGACTTCAACTGCGGTCATTGTATGCATACGAGTAAGATTCTAAAATCTTTCTTAAGCGAATACGACGGGATCATCAAGGTCGCTTATAAGAATTTCCCTTTGGATGGAAATTGCAATCGTTTCGTGGGAAGAAAGTCTCCCGAAGCGAGTTCCTGTGTAGCGGCCAGCGCGGCGCTTTGCGCGAATCAACAGAATAAATTCTACCCAGTTTATACGGGACTTTACGAAGATAACGAAGCGGGCGTTATGCACACCGCCGTAACCGTAAGTCGTCTTGCGGAAAAGAACGGTTTGAAGATGGACCAGTTTCGTTCTTGTATGAGTTCGCCGAAGATCCGCGATCAGATCAATCGCGAAGTGGACGAAGCGGATAAACTCAAAATCAATTCGACTCCGACTTTGTTCATCAACAACAAGCCGCTTCCCAAGAGCGGAACGCCGGACGTGGATTTTCTCCGCCAACTGATCAATCAGCTGATCAACCAAAGCTGATTCTTATCGTCGAAGATGGAGACTGAGAAACGATTCTGCAGGAACTGCGGCACGCATATCTTAGCCGAGTCCGTTCAATGCGTTTTCTGCGGATCGTTTCAGTCTCGAGGTTCGATTCCTTTTTTTCGTTTTTTATCCGAAAGTAAATTTCTCAGAACCAAAATTCTTTATCCGGCTCTTCCCGTTGTCGGTTTATTGTTTCTCGTCGCGTATGTCTTTCTTTGGCTCGGTAAATTTTCCGTATCGATTCCGGTTTTATTCTTTTTATGGACCCTGATCTTTTCGATTTCGGGTTGGATCGGAGAATTGATCCTCGATTTGAAATTTCGCGGGGACGTGAAGGACTTTAAAGAAGGTTTTATCGAATGGCAGAAACATCTTTATAACCGTTCTCCCTATCTTTCTTATTTGGGAATGATTCTGTTTGTCGCAACTCCTTTGATTCAATGGCAGAATTCTCTTTGGTTTTCCCTTTCTTCCGCGAGCATCTGGACCTTATTGATTTCCTTTATCTCCTTAGTCATCGTTCCGTTAGTTTAGAAATTTATGAATTTCTCAAATCTAAAAAGAACATTTCGGCTTCCGGTTACGCTCAACTGGATTCTCGGCAGCGCGTTCGTATCGCTTCTTTTTTCGATCCTAAAATTTTTCGGCACGGAAGGTCTGGAGAAAGTCTCTTATCTCGAACTTTCTCTTCTTGTTGTGCTTAACGTTTCCACGGCGATCCCTCTCAACTATCAGTTGGCGAGGGGAAAATGGAATCTTCAAAGATGGATGAAGCTTTCCTTTTATTTCTGGTATGTTCCGATGCTGCTCTGCAACGCGTGGTTAACCGTACAAGTTCCGGATTTTCTAGTGGTTATGATTACGACTCTTTACGCGGGTTATCTTGCGTCGTTCGGAGTTATGGAAAGAAGATATTTCATATTCGGCGCGTTGATCTACGCGTTCGCGTTATTCGTCTTTTATTTTACGGGAATCGCCGGAACTTCTCCGATTCGTCTTTCGGATAAAACACTCGTCGTCTTTTTTATCGTTTTTGTATTCTCCGTTCTTTTGTATTTTTATTGGATGAGCGTTACTTCTGGATTTTTAAAAACTCAGACCGTGACCGTTCAAAAACTTTTGCGGGAATCCAGAAAGCACAAACGAAAACTTTCCGAGGAAAGAAAGACCATCGAAGAACTGATGGCACAATTGAATAAATCCTTTCATATCATCAAAAAGGATTTATCTACCGCAAAAAGAATTCAAAAAAGTATGCTTCCTTCGGGTTATGAAGAATATTCGGAGTTGGAAATTCGCGCTGAATACATTCCGAAAGACGAAGTAGGCGGGGATTTTTTCGACATCACGAGAACCGGTTTCGGAAGGTATCGATTGTTTTTGGCGGACGCGACCGGACACGGGGTGCAAGGAGCGCTGATTACGATGGCGATTAAGGTCGCGTATGAATTCGTGAAACAAAGCGAAAAACGTCCCGGAGAAATATTAGAAGTTTTGAATACGGATTTCATCTCGAAATTCAAATCGTTGAGTCTTTTTTATACCTGTATTCTCGTTGATCTGGATCTGAACAAGGGAGTTTTGCGGTTTTCTTCCGCGGGTCATCCCGAACAAGTTCTTCTTCACGATTCGGAGTTTCACACTCTTCAAAAAACGGGGAGAATGATCGGACTTTCTCCGGCGTCCATTTATAAGGATAAGATTTTAAAACTTTTACCGGGCGATCGGCTCTTTTTGTTTTCGGACGGATTATTCGAGGAACTCAACGGCAGGAAAGAATTTTATGGAGAAACGCGTCTCCACGATCTCTTGAAACAAAACGTGGAAAAGAACGCCCGTGAAATCGTGGATCTGATTTTGGACGATCTGCGCGTTTTTACGGATGGAAATAACTTTCAGGACGATTTGACCGTAATTTCGATTCAGATTCCGTCTTAAATTTCCGGTTCCGATTCCTCTTTTTCAAAATTAGAATTTTCATCTTCTCGATCGTTTCGTATTTTGTCCCACTATGTCGAACTCTTCCCTTTTTAAAAAGATTCTTCTTGGGCTTTTGGTCCTATTGTCCCTAACGTTCTCCCTTTTCTTGCACACGGTTTTTTTCAAACCCATCACTCTCGATTTATTCTATGAAAAGATGTTTTGGGAATCCGTCTTAGATGATCCGGAATATCTTACTTCGCTCGGAATTCTCAATCGTTTCGGATTAACGGGGCATCAAAAAAAGCTGACCGACATTTCCATCGAGAAACAAAAACGGGATTTGGAAAAAACGAAAAAGAATCTGGAAACTCTTTTGTCTTACGGAAAGGAAGGGTTGTCCGGACAAGATCTTCTATCCTTTGAAATTTTAGAATGGTCGTATCGTTTGAAAATTTCTGGAGAAAGATTCTTGTTCAATGATTATCCGGCCAATCAGTTGTTCGGAATTCAAAGTCAACTTCCCACTTTTTTAGCGACCCAACATCCGATCTCTTCGTCGCAAGACGCCGAGGATTATATCGTAAGACTCGAAGCCGTTCCCAAAAAAATCGATCAGCTCGTCGAAGGAATTTTATATCGGGATAAGAATGGAATTCTTCCTCCCGATTTTATTCTAGATCGTTTGATCGCGGAGGTTCGCGGATTTGTCGGAGTTCCGGCAAAACAAAATATTCTTTACGCCGCTTTCGAAAAAAAGATCGGAAAGATGAATTCGATGTCCGCCGATTCCAAAAATCGTTATCTGACCCGAGTCGAACAAACGATCGAGTCCGGGATCTTTCCTGCATATTCAAAATTGCTAAATCTTTTTTTGGAACAAAGAAAACATTCGGATTCAAAAGCGGGTGTTTGGAAATTACCGGACGGGGATTTATATTATTCTCTGGAGCTGAAAAAACATACGACGACCGATTTATCTGCGGAAGAAATCCATACGATCGGTTTATCCGAGGTCGCGCGGATTCAAAACGAGATGAAAACCATTTTGAAAGGCATAGGGAAGAATCAGCCGATTCCGATCGCGATGGCCGAGCTTAGAAAAGATCCGCGTTTTTTATTTCCCGATACGGAAGAGGGAAAACTCCAGGCTCTCGAAGAATATAAGAAAATTCTAAAGGACTCGGAAGAAAAAACAAAGCCTCTTTTTTTAAGAATGCCGGAAAGCAAGGTGGAAGTGGAAAGAATTCCGGTGTTTAAGGAAAAGACGGCCCCGGGCGCGTATTACGACGAACCCGCGTTAGACGGTTCAAGACCGGGAATTTTTTACGCAAATCTCCGCGATACGAAGGAGATTCCGAAGTTCGGGATGTTTACGCTAACGTATCACGAGGCGATTCCGGGACATCATTTGCAGATCGCGATCATGCAGGAACTCAAAGGTCTTCCCCGATTTAGAAATACGATTACGTTTACGGCTTACGTGGAAGGCTGGGCTTTGTATGCGGAACGATTGGCGAAGGATTATTCTTTTTTTCAAGATCCCTATTCGGATTTGGGAAGATTGCAGGCGGAACTGTTTCGGGCCGTTCGCCTCGTAGTAGATACGGGTTTGCATTACAAACGATGGAGCAGAGAACAGGCGATTTCTTATATGATGCAGAATACGGGAATGGCGCCGAAAGACGTCACTTCCGAAATCGAAAGATATATCGTTTATCCCGGTCAGGCTTGTTCGTATAAACTCGGTATGTTGAAGATTCTCGAATTGAGAGAAAAGGTTCGGGAAAAACAAAAAGACAAATTCGACATTCGGAAATTTCACTCCGTCGTTTTGGACAGCGGCTCTTTGCCGCTTACGATTTTGGAAGGCCTCGTAAACGAAGAATTGTTAAGCGACAAGAAATAAAAAAGGGAAATTCTCCCTCCCGTTTAAAGTTTCGGAGTATGATTTAAGGTTTTGTCTTTTCCGGCCGTGTAAGCCTGTTCTATGGCCGCGTGAAGATATTCTTTTGCGTGCAATACGGCTTTGGGAAGCGATTCTCCCAAGGCCAGATAAGAAGTGATCGCAGAAGAATACGTACAACCCGTTCCGTGCGGATAGAATCCGCTTACGAACGGTTTTTCGAATTTATACAAAGCCTTTCCGTCGTAAAGAATATCGAGCGCGATCTTTTCGTTTTGCAAATGACCGCCTTTTAGTAAGATCGGAACTTTAAACTTTTCGAATATTTCTTTTGCGAGATCGGGCATTTCCTCCGCTTTTCCGATTTTTCTTCCGGAGAGAATTTCCGCTTCGTCCAAATTGGGAGTGATCAAATCCGCGATCGGAATCAGCTTGAACAACAACGCTTCGATCGCCGAGTCTTGCAAAAGTTTCGCTCCGCTTGTCGCAACCATGACGGGATCGATCACGAGTGAAAAAGTTTTTTCCGATTTTTTTCGGACGGATAAAAGCGAACTCGTCTTTTCGATGATCGACGTCGAAAACAACATTCCCGTTTTGATCGCTTGAACCGGAAAATAATCTAGAACGGCTAAAATTTGTTTTTCTAAAAATTCGGCGTCGACTTCTAAGATTCCGGTGACACCGGACGGATTTTGAGAAGTAAGACATGTGATCGCGGAAGTTCCGAAAGTGTTCAACGCGGTAAAGGTTTTTAAGTCCGCTTGAATTCCCGCGCCTCCGCCCGAGTCGGACCCCGCGATTGTAAGAGTAACCGGTTTTATTTTTTCAGTCATAAACGTTTTACCAAACGAAATTGATTCGATTTAAGATAAGAAATCTTATCTTCTTTTTTTACGAGGAACCTGATTCGATATCGTATCGGGCCACCCGAATATTTTCAAGTCGATCGTTTCCGCGGAATTGAATTTGATTCCTTCGTCTTCGAGTATTTTCTTTTGAAGAATGGATCGGCCGGTATCTCCGCGAAATGAAATTTTTCCCTGACTGTTGATCACTCTTTGCCAAGGAACTTTTTGTTCCTGATCTTTCGAAAGGGCGTTTAACGCGTAACCGACGGCGCGCGCGGCCCTCGGTTTTCCGAGAAGCGCGGCGATTCTTCCGTACGAAGTTACTTTTCCTCTCGGAACTTTTTTGACGAGCGCATACACGTTTTTAAAGAATGAAATTTCGGAATTATCATCCTTCTTTTTTACGTTCTGTTTGTTTTGTTGAATTTTGGATGTTCGGGGCATGATCTATTCTTGAGCATTGGCAGACGCGGTTTTTTCGGGATCGATCGGCAGTTCGACTCGAAACAGGGTTTTGCCCGGACTCGAGTTTAAAGTAATTCTTCCTTTGTGTTTTTCAACGATCCCTTTTACGATTCCTAGACCGAGACCGGTTCCTTCACCTTGATCCTTGGTCGTAAAAAAAGGATCCCAAATTCGATCCTGAATTCTCGCGGGAATACCGGGACCGTTGTCTTCGATCTGAACAACGACGAAGTTTTCGTTTTCGGGAAAAACGGAAATTTCTATTTTACCGTTTCCTTTCATAGCCTGAACCGAGTTTTGAATCAGATTCGTCCAGACTTGATTCAACTCGTCCGGGTTGCAGATCACGGGCGGAATCTCCTTAAAATTCCGAATCACTTCGATTCCGTATTTCAACTGATTGTGAAGAATGACTAACGTTGTTTCCAAGCCTTCGATCAGATTTGCGGGAGACAACGTTTTGGATTGATCCAAGTGAGAATAGGACTTCAAGGCCTTGACGATTCGAACCACGTTGCGAATCGCATAACGTATGTTTTTGATGTTTCGGTTGATATGAGTCGCGTTTTTGAGCATCAGATAACCGCGCTCGTCGTCCTTTAGGAGAACGTTATATATGTATTTTCTTTCCTCGCCGATCTGATTCTCTATGATAAAATTGGAAAGTTCGGACGCCAAGGAAGGGGAGAAGTTCTTATCCTTCATTTCCTCTTTGAGTTCGTTTTTTAAACGGAACTTCTCTCTCGAATCAAGCTCCGAGGTTTTTTTGTCCCGAAGAAGATGAAGCAACGCGAGTTCGAAATTCTTTCTCAGCTTTCTGTTTCTCGCCAAAAGAACGATGTCGAAAATATTCTGAACCAGATAATTCATATTCTGATCCAAGTTGTCCGCGGCTCCGTTGATCACACCGGCGGGCGTGTTGATCTCGTGAGCGATTCCCGCGACCATGATCCCGAGAGAAGCCATCTTTTCGGACATGATCAACTGCGACTGAGCGCTTTCCAATTCCCGCGTTCTGATTTTAACCTTTTCCTCCAAGGTTTCGGTCAACTCGATCAGACGTTCGTAAAAGATCGCGTTGGAAAGAGCCATGACGGAAACGGAACGGATTTCGTTGAGTTTATCGATTTCAGCCGAGCCGTATTTTTTTTGATTCTTCTTTTCGCCCAACACGATCATACCCAAAAGACTTTTGTTGAGAATCAACGGAACTACGAGTTCCGCTTCGGTCTTCGTGAAAAAAATTTCGGCTGAGTTTCGGATCTTATTTAAATTCGGATTGGTTTCAAATTCCTTAAAGTTGTAGATCTTATCGTTTTCGGTGATCCAAAGAAGAAACGGATCGAAAATAAAAAATTGAATTTCTCCGGAATCCGGGAACGGAGCGAATTTTCCCATTTCCTCTTTCCAAAGAAAGATGGTAACCTTCTTTGTAGGCACGACCGTTTGGATGAACTTTAGAATTTTTTCACATACCAGTGCGGTGAGATTCGTTGCGATCAGATCGTTTTTGAACTGATCTAAGATCGAAAGATATTTTACGATTTCGCTGTTCGAGGATTGAAGGAAGGGAAAAATTCTTCCTAAGAATTTTCCGGAAATTCTTCTTAAAATTCGAATGGAAAGAATATAGACTATAAAACCTAAAACGCCGCCGGGAAGAAGAGTTAAAAGAAGTCTGTATGATTCGAAAGAAAAGAAATGGAATGACTGCAAAGTTAGCACGGAGATAAGCTGAAAACCGGCTATCAAAAAAATTAAATATACGATTGGCCCTAGGGCGTTGAGTCTTTGGGTCGACATATAAAACGCGTAAGAATCATGTTAGAGTCGGACAAATCAGTCAAAGAATTTTTTATCATTTCCCGCGTTTACGGAGCCTACTATGAAATTTATTCTCCCGAACGCGGAACGGTAAGAGCGTTTCTTCGAGGCAAACTGAGAACGATCTCCGCGGAAGAAAGACATCCTTTTGTGGTCGGCGATCAGATTCTTGCCGAACCTTCTTCGGGCCAGGACTGGGTGATCTGTGAACGATTGGAAAGAAAATCTTTCCTAACACGCAAAAGTCGGGAAGGCGATACTCAGGTTTTATGCGCGAATGCCGATCAAACTGCCGTGCTCGTATCTTTGAAATCTCCCGAAACGAAAGACGGATTTATCGATCGTTGTATGGCCGCGGTTTTTACGTCTCGAACGCAACCTTTGATCGTATTCACAAAGTTGGATTTGATTTCCAAAGAGGAAGCGGAGAATCGCCTGAAAGTGTATCGGGATTTGGGTTATCAAGTTCTCGGAATTTCCTGTACAACCGGAGAAGGGATTCCCGAATTACAAAAATATCTCGTCGGAAAAACGACGTTCCTCGTCGGAAATTCCGGCGTCGGTAAGTCTACTCTTATCAACTTATTGACTCAATCTGAGGTTCAAAAAACTTCCGGAATCAGCGTTTCCAAGGATAAAGGAAAACATACGACGACGAATTCGCTGTTACTCGTTTTGGGCGACGGGACGACCTTGATCGATTCTCCTGGAATCAAAGAATGGGGGATTCTCCATCTAAAAAAAGAGGAGATTTTGGAGAGTTTTCCCGAGCTTGCGAGTCAAAAAAAGCATTGTGAAGAATCAAATTGTTGTAAATTATCTTCTGACTGTGCGATGCTTTCGGCTTTGGAAACCGAATTTATAACTTCGGAAAGAAGGAAAAGTTTGGAATCAATGCTCGCGAGTCTTGAGAATCCACATAGAGTCACACGGAGAGATAGAATTTCAAAATGAAAGTGACCCATTCTTGTTTGGAATTTGATTCCATTGAAGACCTAATCGATTTTACAAAGGAATTCGAAACCGGTTCCATGATTCGTTTTCTTTCTCCGATCGAAGACAATTCAGGAAACGTTTTGGTAAAGGAAGAAGTCCAGGTAAAAGAATCCGCCCTGGCGCGTCTGAAGGATATCAAAGGTCAATACACTCCCAAGTTCGACGTTAAGCTAAACAAGGAACTTTTGGAACAGATTCAGAATATTCTCGCGATGAAAATCGTGAACCAACTGAAAATTTCCGACATGAAATTTTTGAAATTCATGTATGAAAACACGACTTACAATTATAAAGGAATCATCCGAAATTCTCTTCTTTCCAAAAAAACGGTTCTCGCGCTTTTAAAAGTATATATTCAAAACGTAAACTTCTTCAGATATATCAGCGAGTTGGGGCTTTTGACTTTGGGAATCGTGATGATTCCGGACACGATGAAGTTCAGACTTTTGAGAAGATACGCGTTCACCGCCGGAATTCTTATGGACATTCCTAGAATCGGAGTGGATCGATATACGAAGTTGCCTTCCGACGACTCGGAAAAAGTGGAAGTCGCAAAAAAATGTTCCGATATATTACAAAAACTTGATCTTGTAGATTTTACATACAGCGCGATCTCGAATCACATGCCTCTTGGTATGATGGACAATCCGGATAAACCGATCTCCATCGATAAAACGGGAGAAGGCGAGAATTTGGACGATAAGTTTCTCGACGATATCATTTCCGACGACGGGGAAAGCGACAGCAAAGGAGATAGTTCCCGAGAAGACGCGATTCCCGAAAAATCGTACGACTTTTTCCAAGCCCTTCTAACGGACGCATTGAAGTTGGCGCGTTACATCGCCAACGTGAGTCACAACGCGTCCGATAAGGATTACGTAATGGAAGAATTGGTATACTATATCGCATACAATACGTCCAAAAAATATTTCGACGAACTTCTCGCCAATCCGTTGGTCTCGATCTTTAAGGATTTCGAAGTAAACGTAAAGAGAATGAGAAAGATCGCCGAAGTGGAAATGAAATGTGTTTATCCGCCTTCCGCTTGGGCTTATCCGAAACCGAAATCCAGTCAGGTTCTTTGTAAGAATAAGGTCTGGGGATGTCCGAATATCGTGATGGGATGGGACATTCACGTCATTACGGCGCAGGAAGCGTTCGGCTGGGTCGGAACCAGTCTTCCGATCGACAACTATCCGAAATGTAAGTTGGAGGAAGAATTGGACGATATTATGGTCGAACCGGAAAAACCCAAGAAAAAATAAAACGAAGCGTAAACTCGGGCATTTTTTCTGGAAATTAGTTATATCTGTGGTATAACTAAATCTAAACTTTTGCAATTTTTTTCTTGTAAGTCTGTTAACTAGAATGCAATCTTTTTAAAGTTCGGGGGGGTAATATGAACCGTTCTCTATTAATGGCGATTAGTTGCGCATTTTTTGCGTTATCCATCGCTTGTAGTACCAATAAATCATCCGGTAGCGATCAGGTTAAAACTGAATCCGATTCCGCAACCGCAAGAATCGTATGGGTTCTTGGAGACGTTAAAGTTCTTTCCGATTCCGGAGAAAGAAAAGCCGAGTTGGGTCTGGCTCTTTCCGCATCGGATCGAGTTGTAACCGGAGCAAACGGCGGCGCCGAGATCATGGTTGCCGACAGCGGAGTGATCAAGATGTCCAAAAACTCCGACATAGAAATTTCTACTCTTATGAATCCGAACGGATCCGACACGAACGTCCAAGTGAACTACGGAAAAATCGTGACCATGGTTAAAAAAGGTCAGAAGAATACCGAGTTTACCGTTTCGACTCCGACCGCACTTGCAGGTGTTCGAGGAACTTCCTTCTTAACATCTGTAGAAAGTCCTGAAGGATCTAAAATCAATTGTGCGAAAGAAAATTGCACAGTTCGATTTGCAGTGATCGAAGGAACGATCGCCGTTTCTAAAAAGGGAGATTCTTCCGAAGTGATCCTGAGCAAAAACCGCGAACTTAGAATCGAAAAGAATCAAAAACTCACCGACAAGTTGATTCGTTCTTTGCAAAAAGATTCTTTGAGCGAAATGAAGGAACTCATCGTTCTTCATAAAAACGAAACCTTCGAATACGGAAAACTTGTGGAAGAACTCAAATCTTCCAGCGAAGAGCTTAAAATTCTGAGCCAATCCGGTTCCGTAGAAGAAGCGAAGGCCGAACTTCAAAAACGCGAAGCCAATCGTAACAACGCGGACGAAGTGACAAAAACCGCAAAAGCGGTGAACGAAACCAAGTATGTACAACAAGATGTGCAAAAGGAAAAGCTGAAATTAAATCCTAAAGAAACGTTTTAGGACTTTAGCAAACCCGAACTTGCGCACAAAACCGGGGATTTTTCCCCGGTTTTTTTATTTTTAAAGTGAATCATCTAAAATTACGGATGATTGCCTCCCCGATTTTTTTTATAATGGAATTCTCATTCAACCGGTGGAAAATTATTGAACTGTTATGAAATTTATTATTAACCCAATGCGGCTCTTTCCATTCTTCTTTTTTTTCTTATTGATTCTCATTGATTGTTCTTCCGTTCAAAAAATCGAAAATTTCAACTCCGTTTTGCAGGAGCCGACGTTTAAGGCCCTCAAGGAAGAGGAAATTATTCTCGGGAGCGCCTCCGATGCGGATTATAAAATTCGAAAAACCGGAAGTTCCGTTCCCGTTTTCGCGCTGGCTCCGATCAACCTTCCGAGCGGAATCGATCCTAAGTTAGGCGCCTTTTTAAGCGACGAAGTGCGTTTGATCTGGGCGAAGGTGAAAGGCAAGCAAGCGCGCATAACGGATGCGACTTGGAAGAATTCTTCCCTGCTTACTCAGGAACTCAAAAGACTCGGAGTGGACGCGGTTATCAAAACCGATATCCGAGAAGTTTCCGGTAAGTGGATCGTAAATCAAAAGATCGCCGATCCGGTTAAGGAAATCGTATACGGAAACGTGGACGGTTCGTTTCAATCTCCGCAATCCGGAGAAGATCACCAAGCCAATCAGGTTTATTACTTAAAACACGGTTCGGGCGTTTTGGCGCTGGATCCGAAATCTTCTCTGGTTCCGATTTGGGAAAAATCCCTCAGCTCGGGAGAAATCGATTCGATTTTGAAAAAGTCGATCCAAGGTTATCTTTCCTTCAGCGCGTCTTCCGCGGATACGGAAGTCGTGTTTCAAGGCGAAAAGATCGGGATCGCTTCTTTTCGAAATTATCCTTTGCCGGAAGGTTTACAACAGATTCAAATCACTCGTCCGGGACAAAAAGATATTCTTAAGTCCTTGCAGATCCGCGCGGGTCAAACCGTTTCCATTTATCAAGAATGGAAAGAGGATCGAACACTCGGCGGTTTGAGAATCTTAAGTTTTCCGGACGCTCTTCAAGTTGCGTTAGACGGCTTTCGAACCGGTGAAACCCCTTTTTACAGAAGTAATCTTGCTCCGGGCGCGATGCAACTCGAGTTGGTTCGCGATACGGAAAACGGCCCTTTGGTTTATTACGAAGGTCAGTTAACCGTCGAAGCGGATAAGATTACGGAAGTCGCCCTGCCTTATAAAACCGATAACCTGATTGCCGAACCCGAGTTTTGGAAACTTTCCGGTGAAAAAGGGTTTCAGGCTTTTTCCGGAAAAACATTAGATTTTCAGAATGCTTCTTCTTTGCCGCCGGGTTGGTACGGAGTTTTTTCCGCGCCGTTTATTCCCGAGAATATGGAACTTGAAGGAATCATTCCGATCACTACGGAGTCCGATTCCGGAATCGTAGCGATTTCGTTTCACACTCCTAAAAAAACGATCAGCTTAGAATACGAAAAGGAGAGACTCAGCGTTTATTCTTTTCCTTCTACGGGAAACAACGTTGGAACCTATAAATTCAAACAGGAAAACAAGGAAGACGGACGTCCTTTTCGAATCGTAACGGATACGAAAGAAGGAACGGTTCGATTGTATTTAGGATATTCCAAGGTTTTGGAAGATAAGTTCGACGTTTCGGGTGTTTGGAGAATTTCCATTCTTACCAGGGGAGAAAAGTTTTCAAAACGTTCTCCGCTTCGAAATCTCAAGATCGAATACAAGGGATATAAATGAAAGGTTCGAATTCCATGAAAAACAACATCATATCAATCGTATTATTACTGTTAGTCGGCGCACAATTCAGCGTGAATTGTTTGAGCAAGGATTTCAAAAAATCGCAAACCCAGGACGCGATTTTGGAAAAGGATTCCGCGACTCGCGAAAAACTGAAACGAGTATCAAAGATTTTGAATGAAGGAAATTCTTTCTTTCAAAAGGGAAATTTCGAAAGATCTTTGGAAAAGGCAAATCTTGCGGTGAACACATATCCGACCGCGCCCGGTTATTATCTCGCGGGAATTTCGGAATATAAACTCGGTAAAAATCAGGACGCTCTTATTTCGCTCAAAAAAGGAACCGAGGTTGATCCCGAAAACGAACAGATTCTTTTGACGTTAGGCATCATTTACACCGCCGAAGGGAAGAATGAAGACGCAATCGAAGTTTACGGAAAATTGGAATCACTTCCCGTTAAAGAGAAATACAACTATTCTTTTAAGAAAGCGGTTCTTCTCAAAAACCAAGGCAAGTTCGAACAATCCTACGCGACTTTAAAAAAGATTCCGGTTCAGGAATTCGCGTTTCCGGCTCAGTTGAACATGCAACTCGGAGACGCCGCGGTTCAATTGAAGAAGTATGAAGAAGCCGAAGTTTATTTCGAAGAAGCGAGAAAGAACGATCCCGAATTATTATCCGCAAAAAAATCCGCTTCCGTAACCAGAGTCGCTTCGGCTTTGGAAAACGGAAATCAAGCGATGCGGAAAAAGAATTACAAGGAAGCGGCTTCCCACTTTCAAAACGCGGTTCAAAACGATCCGAAAAATCCGGCGCCTTATATTTTTCTAGGCAACGCGAGAATCTTAAACGGAGAATACGAAGCGGCTCTCAAGGCTTTCGAATCTTCCCTCGCACTCAAACCGGATTATCAGGAAGCGATTTCCGGAATCGCGGCAGTACATTACAAAACCGGCAACTACAGAAAATCGGTTTCCGTTTTGGAAAAAGCCATTTCCATATTTCCGAACAACGCGATTTATCAAAACCAAATGGGTTTGAACATGAAAGCGTTAGGTGAACCCGCAAAGGCGCTCGTTTATTTTACGAGAGCTCAGGAACTCGATCCGACCTTCGCGGAGCCGGTCGCAAACTTAGTGTTTTTGTTGATCGCGGAAAATCGTTATAAGGCCGCGAGAAAAGAAGCCGAGTCTCTCAAATCCGAAACCGAAAAAAAACAGATTCTCGCTTTTATCGACGTCTCGGAACAGATCTTCGAAGGAGATAAACATCTTCGCAAAGGGGATTCCAAAGGCGCAAAAACCTTTTACGAAAAAGCGAAGAAGGCTTCTTCGGAAGAACCTTCCGTTTACAACGCTTTCGGAAGATTGTATTTTATTTCAGGCGAACCGAAATCTTCGGAAGAGAATTTTAAGAAAGCTCTTTCCATTGATAAACAGAATATTCCGGCGCTCCAAGGTTTGATCCGTCTTTATTCTTCCCAAAAGAATCAGACGCTCGCAAATCAATACACGAAGGAACTTGAAAATCTGACCGGCAACGATCCGTCCGCGGCGATCGTTCTCGGAAGAACATACGAAGATAAAAAAGAATACGAAAAAGCCGAAAACGTTTATAAGAATCTTCAGAAAAAATTTCCGAATAACGAAGCGGTGAACTTTCGTCTCGCGATGTTGTATTACAAGATTTCTCTCGAGGAAAACGAAAAGAGCAATCACGATTCCGCTTTGAATTGGATCGGAAAAGCCGAAAAACTTTCCAAGGACATTCCGGAAATCGCGGAAACGAGAAAGACGATTCAGGAGAATCAAAAGTTCGCCACCGTAATTCCGACCATTCAAAAAGCGAACAAACTCTTCGACACACATCAGTATGAAAAAGCGATTCCATTGTATCAGGACGCTTTCCAAAAAACCGGAAAGCTCACTTTGTATATTAAAATTGCTGAATGTCATTTGGCTTTAGGAAACGAAGAAAAAGGGATTTCCATGTTGGAAACTCCTCCGCAAGGATCTCGAAACCTTCAAACGAGAGAAGCGATCAATGCGTTCCTTCTTCGCAAAGGAGAACTTGATAAAGCGGAAGCGGGTTTTAAGGAGATTCTTTCCAAAAAACCGGATTCGTATTACAGCCATTATCAGATGGGAATCATCCATCTTCAAAGAAAGAAATACGACGCTTCGATCGATTCTTTCGATCGTTCCCTTCTTTTAAACGCGGACTTTGTCGCTGCGAGAATCGGAAAGGGAATTTCCACGTATCATTCCGGAAATAAAAAACTCGCCAAGGAAGAATTCGAAGCGGCGATGCAACAGGATTCCGCGAACGAACTCGCGCCTTACAACATTGGGATCATTCTTTTTAACGATAATCTTTACAACGAGGCGATCACGATCTTCAAAGAGATCATCCAAAAGAATCCCGAATTTTCGGACGCACACTATCAAATCTCTTATATCTATTATAAGCGCGGCGATTTAGAACAGGCCGAAAAGGAAATTCGCAAGGCGCTCGATTTGGAAAGAAACGAAATCAATCTTTTCGCTTTGATTCGGATTCTTTCCGAACAAAAAACGAAGATGGCGAATCCTTCCCACAAAAAAGAAGTTTTGGATTTGGGAAGAGAACTTGCCGAAAAGTTTCCTTCTTCTCCGCACGCGGCTCAAGCGGAACGTCTCGTGATCGCGGACGAGGATAATCCGGTGATTCTTCAATCGTATCAAAGCAGAGGAAAGCTGATCGGCGTTCCGGTACTGATTAACAATTCCGTAATATTGAATTACGGAACGAGCGTGGAATCTTTGGATAAGGATCGAGGCGTTCGTCACTGGAGAATTCAAACTTCCGTCCCTTATAAATTCTTACTCGCGGATAAACGTTTGATCGGAGTTTCGGATAAGAAACTCGAAGTGATGGATTTAAAAACCGGCATCGTGTTGAGAGAAATCAAACTTCCATCCGGCGAAGTCAAAAAGGCGAACTTATCGGGAGAAAACATTCTCGTGGAAATCGCGACCGGAAAAAACTCGAAGATCTACAGTTATTCGGATCAGCTTGAGTTGAACGGTTCGATCGCTTTCGAAGGTTCGTTTTGGTCCGGAGTAAAATCGGGAGTTTTATTCTCCGTAACTCAAAAAGACGGAATTCAAGCGCAAGTATATGAAGCTTCTCTAAAAGACTTAAATCCTAAAAAGATTTCCCAAAAAGGAAGCGGCGATCTGAGATATTTGGGTTCTTATGAAACCGGAATCTTCTTTCTTTCCGGAAAGAAAATCGTTTCCGTCGAAAACGATAAGTCTACTTCGATCGACTTGCCGAACGAATCCGCTTCTCAGTTCGTGGTTCGTTCTCCGTATCTTTGGTTTCACGCGGGTAAGACCGTCTATCGTGTCGAGTCCGGTTCTTTGAAGGTAAGTTCTTTTACGGTCGAGGCTTCGGACATCGAAGGAATTCTTCCGGGTAAAAAAGACGACGGGATCGTTCTTTTCAAATCCGGGAAAGCGATCCGTTACGGAATCGACGGAAAACCGATCTGGTCTTATCCTCTCAAGGACGAGGACGGAAAGATTTATTCTTTGGTGTATCGCTGACGCTGATCGCCGAGGAAACTTATTTCTTGGAAAGAATCTGATCGATATAATAGATTCTTTTTCCTTCTTCCCGTTTCTTTCTCTCGAAGTGAGAAACGGGAATTTCGCTTCTTTCCAATCTGAGTTCCGCCGTTTCCGGTTTAAAAACTTCCGAATCTCTGAATAGACGAATCGCTTTTCTTGCATAAGGACCGTAATCGGTTGCAAAGGAGAATTTACCGCCCGGCGGTAGAAGGATCCGAAGCGACTCCAAGAATTTAGAGTTCATCGTTCGATTTTTATGATGTCTTCTTTTGGGCCAAGGATCGGGAAAGTTCAAAAGAATCTCGCCGAAAACTTCCTCTTCGAACACGTCTTCCAAAAACCAATTGAAGTTTACGCAAAGAATCTTAACGTTATCGAGAGAATGTTTTTCGATTCCGCGTATCGTATGACGGATGCGATCGAATTTTTTTTCCATCAACACGAATCCGGTGTTCGGTCTTTGACGGGCCATGGCGATCGCCACTTCTCCCCAACCGGAACCAAGCTCTAAAAAATATGTCTCGAACTCTTTTGAGAATAAATTTTCTTTTTTCAGTTTCCTTACAGGGCTAGCTTGCAAAAAATAATCCGAAGCGAAAGGAATACCGCCTGCGATCGACCAAAGTTTCTGTTCGAGTTCTTGGATCATGGTTTATCGTCAGAGAATTTTACACATTTTGTTTGTCTAATATAATACAGTGAAAGTAAAACTATACGGCGTAAGGGGCTCACTCCCCACACCACTGAGCGAATCGGAATATCGGGAGAAAATTCTCAAAATTCTGAAAGCGGCTCATTCCGAGATCAAACGGCAAAACGGGCAGTTTTCAGAGGAAAAATTCTTAAACTCCTTGGATCCGTCTCTTTCACGAACAGTCGGCGGAAACACCACCTGCGTCTTTATACAGGCCCAATCCGGAGAAAGATATATCATCGATTGCGGCTCGGGAATCAGACAACTCGGAAACGATCTTTTGAGCCAAGGTCTTAAACCCGGAGATTCGATCCACATTCTGATCACTCATACGCATTGGGATCACATTCAAGGTTGGATGTTTTTTAAACCCGCTTATTTTCCCGGAGTCGATATTCATTTTTATTCTACCATTCCGAACCTTCAGGAGCGATTCGAAAGACAACAAAACGAGGAAAATTTTCCTCTTCCTCTTTCGGGAATGATGTCCACAAAGACCTTTCATCTTTTGGAAAAAAACAAAAGCGCTCAAATCGGTTCCGTAAAAGTGACTCCGTTTCTTCTCAGACATCCGGGTAACTGCACCGGGTTCCGATTTGAAGAGAATGGAAAAAGTTTTTTGTTTTGCACGGACGTAGAGGTTCAAGAGCCTGATCTGGACGAGTTCTCCGATCTCAAAAATACCTTCGGAAAAACGGACATGCTGATCATCGACGCTCAGTATAGCTCCGAAGAAGCCGAAAAGAAAGTGGGTTGGGGACATACCTCGGGAAAAGTCGCGGTTCGTTGCGGAGAAATATTGGAAGTGGATCGGTTGGTGTTGACACATCACGAACCGGATCACAAAGACGAGGACATTCTTAGAATCTTTCAACAAGAGTCCGGCGCTTCCTCGAAAATGGAAGTTCTGCTGGGACGGGAAAACGATTCGTTTTCTCTCTAAGGTTTCTTAATTTTTTTCGATCGATTCTCCTTTAAGAATTCTTCTAAAAAGAATTTGAGGATTCTTATTCTCCGCTTTGAAAAAAATTTTCTTTTAATTCAATCGATTTGAGTTATGCTGGATCGGCTATGCACACAGAGATGGGACAACAAAAAAAAACTGCTAGCGATACTCTTGCGGATAAACGTTTCTATAAACGATTTCGGAAGAACAACCTAGTGAAGATGGTTCTTGGTAAGAATGAGATTTTGGGAAATCTCGAAGATATTAGTATGATCGGAGCTTCAATCAGTTCGAGAGAAGAAATTCTTTTGGGTGAACGCGTGAAATTTATGTCGCCTATTCTTTCCGTAGAAATCGAAGCGGATATTATCCGAAGAGATTTGATTCAGGAGAAATATAAGTATGGGCTTGTGTTTCACGATTTATCGGATGCTGCGATCGTTGAAATTCTAAATAAGATCGCTTCTACGGATTGAAGCGACATCTTATAATTTCTTCGTTTCTTTTTATCAAAGAATTCAATCGATTTTAGAAATATTTTATATACCTCCGCTTAACTTAGGTATGTACAAGCCGACACTAGTATTAGAATGAGAATCGGCGGAGAACATAGAACTCAACTCGGAATTCCCCGGGATGAATCTTTGCACTACATAGGCCATGGACAATTGGAGAGTTCCCCCGCGTCCACGTCGGTTCTTCACGTCATCTCCCATGAACTGGGCCACGTCGCCGAGTTTCGTTCCGAGGCGATGCGGGACCGCGCCGAAATCCGTTCCATGGATCTGAAGATTCATTACGAATTTCGAAACGGAAAACTCGTTGCGGTTTCCGGTGAAACAACGGCGACCACGGTAAAAAAATCCGAAGATTCTCCCCGTAAAAACGAAATCACTCTGCAAGAAGATTCCATCCAAGAAAAAGAATCCGCCAAAAAGAAAGAGGAACACGACGCTTCCAAAGTGAACTTGGAAGATAAGGAAAAAGAAATTCTTTCCGAAATCCGAAGAATCGAATCCGAGCTTCAAAGATTCGAAACGCAAGCGAACACCGAGGAAGAAAAAGGTTTCGGTTCCATTCGCAAAACGGAACTCGAAGAGAGAAAAAGAAAACTCGAAATGTCCCTCAATCAGGAAAAGCTAAAGGCGATTTTGGAAGATACGATGGATACGTTCAAAGAGTTGGTGGATAAACAAACTCAGATGAGCTTGAGAATTTTAAACGCGAATTCTTCGGATAAACTCGGCAATCTTTTCGACGCAAAAGCCTAAGATCGTTTAGGAAATTTCTTCGATTCTTTCCGAATAATTGATCGGAGTTCCGACCGAGCTGATCAACGAATCCACGATCTTTCTCAGTTCCGGCAAACCCTTTCCCGACTTATTGGAAACGAGAACCGTTTCGAGCATCGGATAAAGCTCGTGAATATTCTTCATCTTCTTTCTCAGTTTGGAAAGATCGCTTTGATTGAGTTTGTCGATTTTCGTTCGAACCAAAACAGGTTTGATATTTCTTTCGAAACAGGTTCCGATCAGTTCGAGTTCCTCTTCGGGAAGTTCTCTTTGAGAATCGCAAACGAGGAACAGACATTTCAAATCCTTTGCAAGATTCAGATAATCCATCAAAAGATCCATCATCGCTTCGTGATCCTTATGAGAATTAGCCGAATAACCGAAACCGGGTAAGTCGACGAGATAGACGGAATGATTTACGAAAAAGAAATTGAGTAGTTTTGTTTTGCCGGGCGTGGAGGAAACTTTAGCGAGGGATTTTCTTTCGAGAATCGCGTTGAGCAAAGAAGACTTACCGGCATTGGAACGACCCGCGAACGCGATTTGAGGAATCCCTTTCGAAGGGATCTTGTTCGCTTCCCCATAAGACGCGTTGAACTCGACGTCTTTGAAGAAAGGTTCGTCCTTTTTTTGAGGATCCTCGCTCATCTTCCGGGCTCCTGAAAGTCAGGTAATATCTCAACTTCCCTGTCGGCCACAATGTCTCCTATCCTCGGATCCCAAAGGCTCAGACAGATCACATCAACTTTCCCCTCCCCATAAAGTATGGGTAGCATTTTTCTAACCGGAACCGGAATCTCTTTCTGTCTAAGGATTTCGGAAATTTCTATACTCATCCCGTTTTTGCGAATTTTGGCGCCGGGAGGGCATAAATCGGGAATCAATCCCGGAGGAATCTTCTTTTGATTTCCGTTCCAGCGAAGAATCATTTCTTTCGGTTCGAATCTAAATTCTTTTAAGGAAAGGGAATTTTTAGGAATCAAATAAAGATCCGAAGAAGCCGACTTCCAAAACCAAACTTCTTTGTTTTCAAGTCCGAAAGAATTCTCCCTTTCCAAACATTCGACGAGATCCTGAAAGAAATTTCTTGTGATCGGATGTAAACCCAAAGAACGAAGATAACGATCGAGGAAGAATTTTCTTTCCCTTTGTGAAAGATCTCGCAGAACCCAAACGTTGATTTTTAAAAAAGGGGGAATTTTTTCCGGTCCGTTTTCTTTCGGAAAAATTTTCGGAGCCGGTTTTTCCATTCTATGAAAATTTTTATAAATTCGATCCGGGTCCGCGCCTTCCTGCATCAACAAAGGTACGATGGAATTTCGAATTCTATTTCTAAGATATTCGTCGCTTTGATTGGATTCGTCTTCGAAAACCGGCCAGAACTCGGATTGAAGAATGGTTTTGATTTCGTCTTTCGTAAACGCGAAGAGAGGACGAAATCGGTTTTTTTCATACCATCCCAAGGTGCGTAAGGAATTCCAACCTCCGCCTCGAATCAGATTCAAAAGGATCGTTTCCAAATAATCGTTGGAATGATGACCGGTTACGATATAACCTTCGTGTCGATCGGCGATCTTCTCCAAATCCTTGTAGCGAAACGCCCTTCCGGTTTCTTCCAGGGTTTTTCCGATCTTACGTGATAAAATTGGAATATTCTTTTTTCTGAATTCTTTTGGAAATGGAAACGTGGTTTCCGCATATTCGAGGATTTTTTTTTCCTGTTCTAGATTGAATCGGATCGAATGATCAAGATGATAGATACAAGGAGCGGGGATTTTTTTTTCGATCCAAAGCCAAAAATAAAAATGAAGCAACAGCGAAGAATCTTTTCCGCCGGAATAGGACAAAACGGCCGGACGAGATAAAATCATTTCGTGGAAAGGAACGATTCTTTCCCAAGCCTTACTGAAAATCTTTCGTGTGGATTCGGAGATCTTGTCTCTCATCAGGATTCGCAAATGCAGGTTTAACGGAGTCTTCGGATTGCGGCAAGAGTAATATCGTCCATCTGTTCTTGGTTTCCGGTAAATTTGCGGATTTCGGAAACGATTCCGTCCAACATCGCTTGTAAGGGTTCGTTTTGAAACTGGAGAATGGATTTTTTAAATCGGTCCGTTTCGAACTGAATTCCGTCTCGGTCCGAGGCTTCTAAAACTCCGTCCGTGCACATGATCAAAAGATCTCCGGGTTGCATTCTAAACTGATTTAGATTTTCGAATTTGGATATATCGGGATCGATTCCCAAGATGATTCCGCCCGTAGAAATCTCTTCGATCTTTTGAGACGACGCCTTATAAAGAAAAAGATTTCCTTGGCCTGCGCCGCTGAACGAGAAATCGTTCCGGTTCATTTCCCATTTGATTACGGTCATCGACATGAACCGCGGCGAAGTGGAATCGTTGTAGTTTTGAAAGATGTATGTGTTGACCGTGTTTACGATGTCCCAAGGGCTGACTTTTTTTCTTACGAGAGAATGGATGATCGTCCTCACGGTCGCCATCACGATTCCTGCGGGAACACCTTTGCCGCTTACGTCTCCGATGCAGATCACCGTTTCGGTGTTAAACGGGTCGGTGATAAAATCGTAGTAGTCTCCTCCAACTCCTCTTGCCGCGACCATCGTGCCTGCAAATTCGTAACCGGAATGTTCGGGCATTTTTCTCGGAAGCAAGGAACGTTGGAGTTCTTTTGCGATTTCGATTTCCTTATCGAGTCTTTCCTTTTGCGCTCTTTGATCGAATAGATGATAGTTCTGGATGGAAATTCCGGCTTGGATCGCAAACGCATTCAAAACTTCTAATTCTTCCGAGTTAAACTGACGATCTTTTCTTTTTCCTAAGATGACTACGATGTCCGATTTGTCCGTGTGAACCACGGGAAGAATGGCGAGATTCAAACCCCACATTCCGAATTTTTCAAGCTCGGGAAAATCGGAAGACAATGCGAGTTTGGATTCCTTGAGTTCGAAAACCTCTTTGAGAAAAAACTCGTATCGATTGATGGGAAGAGACATCTCTCCGGGAATCGGTTCCAATTCTTTTCTAAGATTTCTTTTTTTGGAAGTTTCAAAGGATTCTTTCTCTTCCGAAGTCGTTTGAATTCTTACCTTAAACGTGGATTGTCTCGCCATATCCACGTCCATTCTGATTTCGGGACTTGTGATGTTTCCGGTTAAAAAATGTCCGAACAAAGTATGATTGTCCTTGTTCCATTCAAAAAGAGAATACAAATCGTTTTCCGAAAACTCCGTGAGCGAAAGAAGAATCACTCTGAAAATTTCGACTTTGTATTTGAATCCCAATGAGGAAAGACGAAGTGCGGCGGAATGAAGCGATCTGAAATTTCTGGACTGAGTTTGGGAAACCTCAAAGAGAATTCTATTCTTAAGCGTGACCGCAAATTGAGCTGCGATCAATTCCAGAAAGTAACGATCGTTTTCCGCTTTTTCGGGATCGTCGGTTTTATAATCGACGGAAAGAATTCCCAATACTTCTCCGTTGAGATGGATCGGAATCGCAAGCGAAGCCACGGTTCGATTGAGCCTCGCGTATTGTTTGAAATGTTTGTGTTTCTGATCCGCGAATCTATAATAAATCGGTTTGCAATTTTCGATACATTCGGTCAACGCTCCGTTGTCTTCTCCCTTTTTGATTTCGAAATGAAGCGCAACCTTGGAAAGGGAAGTTTTTTGATTTTTGACCGACATCACGGTCATCCGATCGAACTTCGGCTCGTAGATCATCACGCTCACTCCGGGAATTCCGAGTTTGTAAAACGCGAGAGAAGTAAAACTTTCGAGAAGATGATTTAAGTTCGGGCTCGTATTGAATAAGGAGAGAAATTCGAGCAAAACCTCGTTGCTGAATCTCGTATCCGTCGGTGGAGAAAGTCTCGGATTCTTCCTTTTTTCTAAAATCCATTCCCGACCACAGGATCTGCAAAGAAATCGTCCTGCGTGAAACATTCCCTCCGGCGTCTTAAATTCTGAGCAGAATGCGCAGGCCATAGACGCAAAATTATACGGAATCCCGTTTATCCTGATACAAATTATTTACTAGATTCTTTAAAATTCGGTTAATTCTTAACCAAAAGGCCAAAATCGGCAAAAGGAGAATTCTTACTCATTTGAATTGAGGCAAAAATTTGTGAAATTAAGCCTAAATATTTATCAGCACACTTGAAAAAAATCGCTCCAAAAATAAGCGCGAAGTAAAAATTCGATTGACCTCAAAAGTATCAAATCGCAAAAATTTTAAGCATGTCAGGATATGTGAAGCCAAGTCCATTAAGATCTATACAAGAAGTTGCAACTGCTATGAATTCAACTTTGGATCCGGATAAACTTCTGGATTTGATTCTAGAACGTTGCATCCAGATTTGCGAAGTCGGTTCGGGCTCTCTGATGCTGATTAACGAAAAAGAGAACGTTTTGGATATCGTGACCTTTCGAGGCATGAATCCTTCGATCCGTACCAAAGTAAAGTTGAAGGTGGGAGAAGGTATTACGGGGATTGTGGCCGCTTCCGGCGAAGGAATGATCGTCAGTGATGTAGCCGCAAACCCACATTACATTTCCATAAAGGACGATATTATGTCCGAGCTCGCGGTCCCTATGATCGTGGAGGACGTAGTGATCGGAGTCATTTCTCTCGATTCGAGCCGCAAAGGCGCTTTTAACGAAGAACATTTGGAGATCATTTCCACGCTCGCCAATCAAGCGGCGCAGATCTTCAAAAACCTGCAGATTTTCAGACAACTCGAACAGAAGAATAAGATTCAACAGGTGTTGATCGATATTTCCAGAACCGTTACTTCCACGTTGGTTCTTCAGGAAATTTTCGAAGACATCATGGATCGTCTGGAAAAATCCCTGAATCTGGAGCGCGGAAGTATCGTTCTTTTCGAACCAGAAAAAGCGATCTTAAGACTCGAGGCCGCTTCCGGTTTAACCGCGGAAGAAATGGAGAAGGGAGTTTATCTTCCCGGAGAGGGAGTTACCGGAAAGGTTTTTGAAACCGGAGAACCGATCATCGTCGAATCGATCGCAAACGACGAAAACTTTTTGAATCGTGTGGGCAACGCCGCGCACTTCAAAAACAATCCGGAGAACGTTAGTTTTCTCGCGGCGCCGATCAAATCGGATACGGACGTCCTCGGAGTGGTAAGCGTTTATTTCGTTCATAAAAAATACATAGATTTAAAAACTTATTTAGACTTTTTGCAAGTAGTTGCGTCCGTGATTTATCAGGCGATTCGGATTCAAAAACTGATCGACGAAGAGAAGAGGGAAATTTCGAGAGAAAACGTTCTTCTCAAACGCGAACTGAAGAATAAATACAAATTCGGATCTCTGATCGGAAAATCCAAACCGATGGAGAAACTTTTCGAGATGATTCATCTCGTTTCGGATTCACGCGCCTCGGTTTTGATTACGGGAGAATCGGGAACCGGTAAGGAAATGATCGCGTCCGCGATTCACTACAATTCTTCCCGAGCCGATAAACCGTTTATCAAGATCAACTGCGCCGCGATTCCGGAGAATCTTCTCGAAAGCGAACTCTTCGGTCATAAGAAAGGATCCTTTACCGGTGCGGTCGCCGATAAAAAAGGAAAGTTCGAGATGGCCGATACGGGAACGATCTTTCTCGACGAGATCGGAGAAATGGATCTCAATCTTCAATCCAAGTTGTTGCGCGTTCTTCAGGAAAAGGAGATCGAAGCGGTCGGTTCGGTGAAACCGAAAAAGATCGACGTAAGAATCATCGCGGCGACGAACGCGGACTTGGAAGAATTGATCACGGAGAAAAAGTTCAGACCGGATCTTTTTTATAGACTCAACGTCGTGAACATGGTCACTCCTCCGTTACGTGAAAGAGCGGACGATATTCCTCTTTTGATCAATCACTTTATCGCGAAGTATGCGGAAGAGAACGGCAAGAAGATCAGCGGAATTACGAGAGAAGCTCATAAACTTCTCATGAACTACAGTTGGCCCGGAAACGTTCGAGAACTGGAAAACGTAATCGAACGTGCGGTCGTTCTTTCTCAGCTGGAGATGTTGGACATTCAGGACTTTTCCGAAATCAACGGACGTCTTCTTTACGGAGACGAAGAGTTTGATCCGGAAACCGGAGACGCGGAATCTTCCGTGGAAATCGCGAATTCCAGATTCTCTTCTTCTCATTTGGATGCGTTGGATGGAAGAGCGATCGAGGTCGTTGTGGGCGAGGTGGAAGCTCGTTTGATCAAGTATGCGATGAAAAAATTCAAATACACGAAAACGAGAGTCGCCAAGTTTTTGGGAATTAACCGAAACACTTTGGATAAAAAAATCAAGGATCTCAAAATCGATTATTGATTTTGGAAGAATGTGGGAACTCCTGCGGATACCGAGCCGGTTTTCAAAGTCGAGTCGAATCGAATCGAATCCTAATCGTATGAGTTCCTACATTCTTTCGGGTTTCGGCGATCTCTAATCAGTGCGGCTTCGTTAAAGAATTACGAAAGTTCCGACAGAAAACAAGGATTCTGGATGACTTTTACGGATTTTCCTGTTATAGGAAAATTCGTTCGAAGGCTTCCCACAAAGCCCGCCACCACCACCCAATTCGGGTGGGGGCCGCCTTTGTTTCACGAAAGAGCTGTCGGAACTTGGATGGTTTTATGTCGCTCTTCTCGCCTCTCTTTTCCGACAAAAAATAAGTATGAAATTCCTCAAAAAGGTCTAAGAATAGTATTTCGATCCTGGAATGCAGCCCGATCGCGATCGAATTTTCGACATTCTTCCTTTCCATTTTTGATCGACCGAAGGCCGTTTTCAAAATTCTTTTTTTAAAAACATAACTCTGATTAGGTGAACTAGGATGCTTCAAACTTCGGACAAAAAAACTTCGTTGAACACGCATAACTTCTACAAATACTTACCCGCACTTTCTTCTTTTACGGATATCATCGAGCCTTCCAATTATTTTACGGTTCCCGACGATTGGAATCTCGTAATTACCGACGTGGTCAATTCTTCCGACGCGATCCGAAACGGAAACTACAAGGACGTGAACATCGCGGGCGGCATTACGGCGATGGCGGTTTCCAATCTGATGGGCGATATGGATTATCCGTTTTTATTCGGAGGAGACGGGATGACCTTGTTGCTTCCCGACAGCGTTCTTCCCGGAGTCAAGGATATCCTGTTTTCCATACGCGAACTCGTAAAAAACAACTTCGGTTTAAAACTCAGAGCGGGAATCGTAAACGTCGGCGATTTAAAAAGAATCGGAAAAGAATTAAAACTTTGTAAACTAAAGATCTCCGATTTTTACAACCAAGCCATTCTTACCGGAAACGCATTGGACGCCGCCGAAACGTTCGTAAAGAACGACGATTCGACCAATCCTTATATCATTCCCTTAACCCACAAAACGAAGGTCAAACCGGACTTTACCGGATTCACTTGTAGATGGCAGGACATTCCGAGTCACAGAGGGGAAACGGTTTCGTTTATCGTTAAGATGAATTCTCCGAGCGCGGCCGCGGATCAGGAATTGTTGAAAATCATTTTGGATCAGATCGCGATCTTATTGGGAAACGACGCGGAAATTCATCCACTCAAAGAGGAAGGAATCAACGTCGATCTTTCCGGAAAATATTTCGACAAGGAAGCGACGGTCCACACGGGAAGTAGAAAGGGAATTCTCCATTTTCTTAGAATGCTCAAAATCAAAATCGAAGGATTGGCGGTTAATCTTGCGATCAACACGCAGTGGAAGTTCGGACCGAAAGTAAACGGAATGGAATTGAGAGAATTAAGAAAATCGCAAGTGATCGCTTCCGATTTCCGAAAATACGACGGAACCTTGAAGATGGTCGTCGCTTGCGATTCGGATTCGAGAGAATCGTTCTTAAAATTTTTGGACGGTCTTTACAAAGAAGGAAAACTTTTTTACGGATATCACGTTTCGGATCGGGCTTTGATGACCTGCGCTTTACACGAAGGCTCCGTAAGGGAAGTTCACTTTGTCGATTCCGCGGACGGAGGTTATGCGCTCGCCGCGGAAGGACTCAAAGAACAAATCAAGGCTTCAAGAAGCTGAACTGAGTTTTATAGTCCAGTTATCGTCGAAGAGTTTATAGTTGCAGGTAAGCTCTTCTCCTTTTCGGATCCATCTTGTCGCGCTGTCTTGTCCCATAGGATTGGTTTTATCGCTCGTAAAATCTTCCTTCGTATTCGGATCGTCGCTGTGATTCATGAACTTCGAATTATCGGAACAATAAAACCATTTGCCATCGGTTTGATAAGAATACGTGCGAAACATTTCCTGAACCGACGGCGGAAGAGAATTCAATTCTTGGTCCGTGATGACCCACACCGTTTTAGGATGATACTTCCAAATCAATTCTCCTTTTTGAATATCCCGGCCCGCAAAAAGACCGAAGCCGCCGATCGGAGAATCGGCGATGTAAGTGGGTACTAAGAGCATTGGAAAGAATGTAAATTAGCCTGGAAAAAAATTGCAAGTAAGAAACTTAATTCTTACAGGACCATAGCTTGTTGTTCCGGTTCGGGAATCGAAAATCTTTCGAGTTTTCCGTTACGCATTTGAAAAACCTGATCGGCTTCACGAATCGTGGAAAGTCTATGAGTGACCGAAATTACGGTTCTTCCTTCCCTCAATAACGAAAGAGTTTTCATGATTCTCGCTTCGGTAACCGGATCCAAAGAAGAAGTCGCCTCGTCCAAAAGAAGAATTTGCGGATTTCTAAGGAACGCTCTTGCGATTGCGATCCTTTGTCTTTCGCCGCCCGAGAGTTTGGTTCCACGATCCCCCGCGTTAGTTTCGTAACCCATCGGCAAGGAAAGAATCATCTCGTGAATCTCCGCTCTTTTTGCGGCTTCGATTACTTCTTCAAGAGTCGCGCTCGGTTTGCCGATTCGAATGTTTTCAAAGATGGTCGTATTAAAAAGAAACGTTTCTTGGAACACGACTCCGACCAAGGACCGAACCGAACTTCTGGATAAGGAATTGAGATCCGTTCCGTCGAAAAGAATTCTTCCTTCGTTCGGTTGAACCATCCCCAAAAGAAGTTTGATGAACGTGCTCTTTCCGACTCCCGAACCGCCTACGATCGCTGTGTAACTTCCTTTAGGAATCGTTAATGTGATATCGCTTAGGTTTTTGGATCTTCCCTTATATCTGAAGTGAACATTTTCGAAATGAATCGCTTCCTTCAATTCGGGAATGGAAGATTCTTCCGGGTCAGATTCGAAAACGGGAGCACGCAATAATTCTAATATTCTTTTTGCGGAGCCGCTCGCGTGATTCAACGCGGGTAAATACTGGGAAAGATATAAAAGAGAATAGCTTAAATTTAAGAACGGAGGAAGGAAAGCGGCCAACGTTCCGATGCTCAGAGCATTATGATATGCGAATGTAGTTCCCACAAGCAAAAGAACGCCCTGTAAAAGAAGAATTCCTGAGCCTGCGGAACGTTCCAGATAAGAATTCGTCAATCCGAGTCGAAGCGAAACTTGAAACAGTTTTTCGCAGTTATTCTTAAATCGGCTGAAAAAATAATCGCTGAGATCGTACGCGCGGATTAGGTTCTGAGCGGAGATGGATTCTTCCACCAAGCTGAGTACTTGAGCTTCTTCTAATTTTCTTGTGTAACTGATTTCGGTGGATTTGCGCGATAAAAATCCGGGACCTAAAAAGCTGATCGGCCAGATCAACAAAGCGATCAACGCCAACTTCCAATCCAATAAGAAAAGAAGAATGGTTCCGAAGATCGCTTCCAACAACGGACCGAGTCCCCAGGGAATAAACGCAAGCAAAGCGTGTTCCAATGCGGCCAGATCGTTGAAGAATCGGGAAAGAATATCTCCGAGTTTATTGTTGGAAAAAAAGTCCAAACTCAAACGATCCAGATGTTCGTACATCTGCAATCGTAAGTCTTGGATGATTCTCGCGGAAGCCCAATTATAAAGATAATCGCGCACCGTTCCGAGAACCGCGAACGTGATCGTTCCGATCGCAAGATAAGCGCCGATCCAATACAAAGCGCTTTGATTGCGGTTGATCAAAGCCTCGTCGATTAAGTATTTAAAACTAAAAGGAATACTCGCGTAAAATCCGATTTCGAAACAAAGAAGTCCGATGATGACGAAAATTCTTCCCTTATATTTTTTTACAAAACGGAATAAGCCGAATATCAAAAGCCCGGGCGCGCCTTCTCCTTCCGAATTGGGCTTTTCCTTTTTCGGATTCGGGGCTTTCCATTTTTTAGCCGAGCCTTTTTCCTTTTCAAGGGGAAGAGGTTCCGACTTCTGGATCAATTCCGGGTTGTACTCGAGAGGTCTTTTCATACCGTTTTGGAAAAATAGAGTCCTTTTATTTTCGGCAAATATCTTTCATTTCCACTCTACTTTGACTGTTTTTCCGCGAAACTCCGAGGCAAGAATTTTTCACCGCTAAGGAGACAGAATACTCCCGGAAAAGAGTCGTTTTTTTTGAAACGTGCAATTATCTTAGTACGCAGGTCTAAAGAATGATTCAATTTCACTACAAAGAGAACGACGGGCTTTACACGGTTACGTTAAAAACTTCCGAAACGGCTCCGGGTACTCTTCATAAAATGGTGAAAGCGATGTTTTTTATGGGCTGGGAAATCGTTTCCGGCGATATAGAAACAATCGAAGAAAACGGGCAATTTTTCAGCTACGACGTTTTTACTCTGAAGTCGGACGAAACCGATTCCAAGATCAAGGCCTCAAAGTTGGGAATTCTTATGTCTTCCGTGTTTACCGAAGATTCCGCTTTGGAAGAAATCATTCATCATTCGAGCGAAATCGATCTTAGAAATACCTATCATCTCAGCACGGATTCCAAATTGGAATTCAACGACATAGAAATGGGAACGAAAACCAAGTTCACGTTGGAAGCCCCGGATCGTAAGGGATTGCTCTATTTTGTTACGGGAGTTCTTAAAGAAAACGGAATTAACATTCATTCCGCAACAATTCGAACGGATCGAACCGGAAATCGGGCTCAAGACACGTTTATACTTTCCGATGTTAAAGGAGCGGGCTTTGCCGGAACTTCCTTAGAGGATCGAGTAAGTCGGAATATACTTGAAATCAGTTTGAATTCCTCTTGGAAGTAATCGGTTAAATAATTTTTTTTCGTCTCTTATAAAAAATATTCGGTGCAAACGGTTTATTCCCGCCTTTTAATGGATTAAGAATGGAATTCCTGAGCGGCTATTTTAATCTACGTTAGTTCGCATTGCCGCGCTAAAAAATAAATTTCAGATTTACGACGATTCTCATGGATGCTCAAAAAGACTTACAGAAGTTCGACTTTACAGAAGAAATCATTCAGCACTTCAAAATCAACAGCGTCATTCCCGTCGATTTCTACAATAGAAACGGGCAGATTCTGATTCATAAAAAGGAAAACGCGAACGGCGAAGACATCACAAAATTACTAAAGTTCGAAAGTCAGGGGATTTACTTTTTAAAATCCGAATTCGAAAAGATTTCCGGAGGCAAACAAAACGCCGGACCGAACAGCGTAAACGGCCGGGACGTCAGTTTCTCGAAACTGGTCAACGCGGATCTGACCGTAGGACTTGCCAAGGACGCTTCGAGCTTTCTCGCCGAACTCAAAAAGTTTCCTCTCAACGGAAGCCAAGTAAGAAATCTCAACAAATCCATCGATGGGATATTAGAAGATTTTAAATCCACTCCCGATATGGAAAACGGTTTGGTGAACATCATCGAAGTGATGAGTAATGCCGGTGTTCCGATGGATTCGGAGATATTGACCAAACGGACCGTTATTTCGATGGCGATGAAAGTAAGGGCGGGAAAGGCGTTTACCAAAGTCGACATGGAACAAAAGAAATTGGATCAGATGAATCTGATGATGTCCTCCTATCTCGCGGACGTGGGTTATACTCAGATGAAAATTCCTTTGCAGAAGGATCTGAAAACCGAAGAGTTCGAATACATCAAAAATCATCCGATCATCAGTTATCTTATGGTGGCCAATCTTCCCGACTTGGACGACAACATCAAGACCTTGGTTTTAAATCATCATCGTCCTCACAAGGGCGAAGGGATGAACAACAATTATCCCCAACCCAAGGTTCTCGTTCAAAAACTCAATCTTTATAAGGAAAAATACAAAGACGATCCGAAGCGGACCGTTTTGGTCGGGGACATTCAAAAACAAATCCGTAATATTCTTACCAACAATCTTCCTATGGAAGACATCGGCGTCATCTCCATCGCGGGAGAATTCGCTTCGCTCACGACGAAACAGGAATGGAGAGAAGCGTTCGAACCCTTGGTTGCGATGAAACTGATTTTGAATAACAGTTTTTTTGCATATAACGAAAAGACGCTGAGGGATTTTTACGATCATATAGGGTTGTCTCTTTGCAACAACCAACCTTTCATTCGAGAAGGGGATTTCGTAATCGTCGTTACTCAGGATTCCAATCAAAAAGTCTTTTTCGAAGTTTGTATCATCCGAGAGATGTATAGAACTCAGATCCGCCCGATGCTCGAAAGAATCGGAACCATTCGTCCCAACTTCAGCAATATGGGTAAATTGAGAATTTCCGGATTCGATCTTACCTCTTTGAAACTGGATCGAAGAAAGGCCGTCTACAATCTGGAAAAAAATCAGGATCCGAGAAGAATCGTCTACGTTCTCGATCCGAATATGGACGCTCGTCTTTACGAAGAATTGACCAAACAAACCGGGGAAATCCCGAAAGAAAGCGCTTAATCCCTTAAGGAACGTTTGGGAAGAATTCGGTATGTTCGTTTATTATAAACGCGTTTCAATCCGAACAGAAACGTTTTGAATTCAAGCCGAATCGCGTCCGCTAGGACACGACGATTTTAAACGTTTCATTTCCATCGTTTGGAAATAAATTCTTGAATACTTTTTCTTGAAACGAACCGAATTTGAGTTAAGATGTACGTTTCATAAATAATTTTTTTCCAGTCCGATCCCGTATATCGCAAGAAAGGATTGCTAAAAGATTCTATGGTACGCGATTCTTTTCGAAACGCAAATAACGGTGTTTTTATTATATGAATTCTAATATGAGCAATCACTCACATTCTGTAAGCTCCGTAAATAAAGAACTTTTGGAAAAGTTCGAGTTCAACTCCGACGTGATCAAAAGTTTTATCAGTCAGAGCGAGATCCCCGTAGACTTCTACAATAAAAACGGACAGATTTTAATTCATAAAAAATCGGACGCTTCGGAAGAGGACGTTACGAGACTTCAAAAATTCGAAAGTCAGGGAATCTACTTTCTCATTTCGGAAAAAGATAAATTCGTTAAACCGAAACAACCCGATACCGTTCACGGAAAAGAAGTTTCTTTTACGAAACTCGTCAACACGGATCTCACCGTCACTCTTGCAAGAGAAGCTTCCGATCTATTGGAAGAACTCAAACATTATCCTCTCAACAGCAATCATGTAAGAATGGTCCAAAAGGGCATAGACGATATTCTCACCGATTTTAAATCGAGTTCGGATATGGAACTCGGTCTTGTCAACGTGATCGAAGTGATGAGACAAGCCGGAATCAAAGCGGATTCCGAAATCATGACCAAACGCACCGTGATCTCGATGGCGATGAAGTTGAGAGGAATGAAGGCTCTCAGTAAAACGGACAACGAAATTCAAAAGACGAAACAATTCAACGTTATGCTCGCTTCGTACATGGTTGATATCGGCAAGTCGAGAATGAAGCTTCCGAATCACACCAATCTTCGTCCCGAAGAATTCGATTACATCAAAAATCATCCGATCATCAGTTATCTTATGATCGGAAATTTAAACGGAATCGATTCGGACGTAAAGGCCGCCGTGCTCAACAGTCATAGAACGTATCGTGGAGAAGGTCTAAACAACAATTATCCTTCCACGAACATGATCATCCGAAAGTTGACCGAATATCTTCAGAAATACAAGGACGATAAGACGAAACAGATTCTGATCGAAGACATTCAGAAACAGATTCATCATATTCTTAGTAACACGTATACGGACGAAGACCCGGGTATCATTTCGATTTCGGGAGAATTCGCGTCGCTTAGTTCGGATCAGGATTGGCGTCCTGCGTACGACGCGCTAACGTCGATGAAGCTGATTCTAAATAACAGTTTCTTTTCGTATAACGAAAAGATCGTTCGAGACTTTTTCGATTTGATGGCTCTCAGTCTTTGCGAGAACCGAAGCGTTCTCAATCCAGGAGATTATATCATCGTCGTTTCGATGGATTCTCAAAGAAAGGTTCACTTTGAAACCTGCGTCATCAAGGAAATTTACAGACATCAGACAAGACCTCTTCTCGAAAGAATCGGAACGATTCGTCCCGTCATCACGAACAAAGGAAAGATCAAGATTGAAGGTTACGATCCTCATTCTTTCCGTCAGGACAAAAGAAAGGCGGTTTTCGATCTGAACAACAGTATGGATCCGAGAAGAGTGATTTACATCATCGATCCGGAACTCGAACCGAACCTTTACGAAAAAGTCGATCAGAGTTTCCGAGGAACGGCTCCGCGTTCTGTCGCTTAAGAAAACCAAAAGATTCTTTTAGAAACTCGCTTTATCCCTGAGCTTTATCCTGTTTTCGTGGTATTATGCCTTCTAGTTGGGGAAAAATCTTTAAAGTCAGTACGTTCGGAGAATCTCACGGAGAATCCGTGGGGGTGGTTGTCGAAGGAGTTCCCGCGGGAATCCCCATTCGTTTAGAAGAAATTCAAAAAGACTTAAACCGAAGAAGACCGGGCCAAAGCAATCTTACAACACCTCGAGACGAGACCGATACGGTTCGAGTCGTATCGGGAGTTTTCGAAGGAAAAACGATCGGGTCGCCGATCGCACTCATTGTCGATAATCAGAACACGATCTCCAAAGATTACGAAAATCTTAGAACGACGTTCAGACCTTCTCACGCGGATTACACGTATCAAGTGAAGTACGGTTTCCGCGCTCACGTAGGTGGCGGTCGTTCTTCCGTCAGAGAAACGATCGGCCGCGTAGCGGCCGCAGCCATCGCAAGAATGATACTCAAGGACGATCTCGGAATCGAAACCGTAGCTTGGGTCGATTCGATCGGAACCGTTCAATCCACAATCGGAGAAAAATATCCGAAGTCCAGGGAAGAGGTCGATCAAAACGAAGTTCGTTGTCCCGAAGAATCCAGCGCCAACGAAATGCGAAACCTGATTCTCAAGATGAAAGAAGCCGGCGACAGTGTCGGCGGAACGATCAAATGCGTGTCCTACAATCTTCCTCCCGGATTGGGAGATCCCGTTTACGACAAATTAGACGGAGATCTTGCAAAGGCCATTCTTTCTATTCCCGCTTGTAAGGGATTTGAAGTCGGTTCCGGATTTTCGGGAACCCTTTTAACGGGAAGCGCGCATAACGATGAATTTTACGTCGAGGAAGGAACCGGAAGAGTCAGAACCAAAACGAACAATTCCGGCGGACTTCAGGGCGGAATTTCCAACGGAGAAGAACTCGTGATCCGCGCGGCCTTCAAACCGACTTCCACGATATTTAAAAAACAGAATACGGTAAATCTTAAGGGAGAAGAAACCACTCTCGAAGCCAAAGGTCGTCACGATCCTTGCGTTCTTCCCCGAGCCGTTCCCATCATCGAAGCGGTCGTCAACTTGGTCCTCGTGGATGCGTATCTCTATCAAAGAGCGATCAATCCTCAGTGGTTTCAAAAATGGGCGAACGTCCCCGATTATTACAAAGACTTAGAACTTTAAGAATCAGTCTCAAAATGGACGGAAGTTTTTCGGCTTCCGTCCGAGCGAAACTCCAAGAACAAAATTCCACGGACAATGAGGAATTTAGAAACGGGTTGCCAGAATGAGAATGGTACGTTTCTATAGAATTGTTTCCCAGTACCGGGTTTAATCAAAAGGATGATTCCATGGTAAAAATCAAGATCGACGGAATCGAGTATGAGGTGGATGAAAAAAAGAACCTCATATCAGCGGCTAAAGATGTCGGAATCGATATTCCTTTCTTCTGTTATCACCCAAAACTTTCCATCGTGGGCATGTGTAGAATGTGCCTTATCGAAATCGAAGGTGTTCCGAGACTTCAAGCGGCCTGCAACACCAAGGTAACGGAAGGGCTTTCCATTTTCACGAAAAACGATCGTATCAAGGAAGCCCGCGAAGGTACGATGGAATTCCTATTGGCCAATCACCCCTTGGATTGTCCCGTCTGCGACAAAGCGGGCGAATGTCAGCTCCAGGACAACGCGTTCAAGGAAGGAAAAGGCAATTCCAGATTTACATTAGAAAAACGGAATGTTCCTCAGGAAGAGATCGGTTCGAACCTGATCATCAATCATAATCGTTGTATCGTATGTTATCGTTGCGTTCGTTTCGAAGAAGAGATCGTGGGAGAATCCAATCTCGGTCTGTTCGAACGCGGATATCATTCCATCATCGGTCTTGCTAAGAATGAACCGATCCAACACAACTTTCAAGGCGCGCTCGCGGATCTTTGTCCGACCGGAGCGCTTCTCAACAATAAAACCTTATTCAAATCGAGAGTTTGGTGGTATAAAAACGCGGAATCGATCTGTCACGGTTGTAGCACGGGTTGTAACATAACGACCAACGTAAGAGACAACAAAATGTATCGTTATATGCCTCGAATCGACGAAGAGAAAGACATGTATTTTCTCTGCGACAAGGGACGTTTCGATATCGATTGGTTGAACGAGAATCGTCTGTTCGCTTATTATCAAAATGGAAAAGTTTCCGAAAGTGCCGTCGTATTACCTGCGATCGCCGAAAAAATCGGAACCGCGAACAAAATCGCGATTCTCGGCGGAGCGAACGAATCGAACGAAAATTTAAAATCCATTCTTCAAAGTGTGGCATCTTTCGGAAAATCGGTTATCGTGGAAGCGAGGGTTCAGGACGTTCAATACAAGGCGCCGGAACAAAGGGACTTTTTGATGACCACGGATTTGAGACCGAATACAAAAGGAGCGACCGATGTCGGATTCGTATCCACGCAAGGAATCGACTCGATTCGTAAATCCGTCGAATCCGGAGAAATCGATCTGGTTTTTGTGATTCAGGAGAATCGAAAAGAATTTTTACCTTCCATTTCGTCTAACGTGACCCTTGTCATGTTGTCCACCAATTTGACCGAAAGCGTTTCCGAAGCGGCTTACGGAGTTCCGATTCAAACGTTTGCGGAACAAGCGGGTTCTTTCACGAACAAAAACGGATTGAATCAGCATTTTCAAAAGGCGATGGAACCTCCGAAAGGATTGTTGAACTCCGGTTCCGTATTTCAAAGACTTGCGGATTTGATTTCCGCTTCTTCTCCAAAGGAGGTGGGCGTTGGGAACCGTTAACGTAATCAGAGTCGCAAGTCGCCATAAACTTTCCTGGTATGAAAAATTCTATTTTTATTCCGTGGGAAAAGGTCTTTGGATCACACTCAAACATTTTATCAAAGCCGCGATTTTAAGAAGAGCGGTAACGATAGAATTTCCGGAAAAGAAAAGAAAGTATTCCACTCGATTTCGCGGAATGCACACGATGAAACGCGACGAACAAGGCCGCGAAAGATGTACGAGTTGTTTCTGTTGCATGTGGATTTGTCCAGCGGACGCGATTTATATCGAAGCAGGAGAAGTGACTCCCGAAATTCAGCACCTTCATCCAGAGGATAAATACGCGAAGAAATTCGAAATCGATTTATTACGTTGTATCTTTTGCGGGTTGTGCGAGGAAGCTTGTCCGAAAGGCGCCATCTATTTGGACGGGCCGGGCGAGATGGCGACCGATAACCGAGAGGATTTGGTTTTAACCAAAGAGAGAATGATGCAACTCGTGGGTGGACCGATTCTCGGAGAAAGATTATAAAAATTGAATATAGAAAGGCGGATCTCCGATCTATGGAGAATCTGCCTTAAACTTCTTTAACTGACTTTTTGTTTTAGATATTGATTCTGTCTTGCGACTTCCAATTTATTTTCCAAAAAAGAAACCGCTGAATCGATATCCTCGTTTGAAATTCCCGGATATTCCCTGAGAATTCCCTTTCTTGACATTCCGGACAATAACAAATCTAAAATTTCCAAAACCCGAACTCCGGTTCCCTTAATGAAAGGTTTACCGCCCAGATAACCCGGGATCATTTCTATCGAAGTAAACTTGTCGTTACTCATATATACCTTTAACAATAGGACCCGACAAAACTTGTAACGGAAAAAAAATTTTATCGAAATCGAGTCGTACTTTTTTCAATTTCGTATACTATTCTTTTCGAAAAGAGTGTCTCATTTGTTACCGAGAATTCCCGAAAAACTCCCCGCGCTTCCCCCTTCATAAAATAAGAATCGATTCTAAATAAGGAATTATTTGGCGGAGTTGCCGGACGAGGAACTGGATGAAGATGCGTTATTCGGACATTCCGGATGAAGGACCACGCAAGAAATTAAAAGGAGCACCGGTTGGCTGTTGCAAAACGTCGTGATGGGTTTGTCTGTGCTTGCTTGATTCAAAGCGCAGTACGTAATGATTTGTTCGAAACATTCGCTTTGTTTTTTTGCTCTTTGAGAACACGCTGAATCGCGGGCTTTGAAATCTTCAGCCGCACATTGCAGTTGGATGAGGATCAGAACGCTCAAAAAGAGCAATTTTCTTTGCTGATATGACATAGTTTTCAAGCAAATCTTAAAGAAATGGCCGGTTTTAAATTCTTTTTTGTGCTTTTAGAATCGGAATTTAACTGAAAAATTGCAAAAAGCTCCGGTTCACCGGCATTTTCTCAATGGTTCAATCCGATTCTACAGATTTTTCGATTTTATACGAGGAAAACCACCGAACCGTATATCATTTTCTTCTTAAGATTTCCGGTGATCCGGAGGTTGCGGAGGATCTTACACAAGAAGCCTTCCTAAAAGCGTTTACCTTTTTCGCGAAATTCGATTCTAAGATCGCTTCTTTCAGTACGTGGACATGTTCTATTGCAAAAAATTTATACTTCAAGCATTATAATAAACAGAAAAAAGAGTTTGGGAACCTCAGCCTCGGAGATTTGGTCACCGATATAGAAGTGAATCCGGAGATTCCGGAAAATTTAGAGAAAGCTTTTTTAGAAAAAGCAATAAAAGATTCAATTGAGAGTCTTCCTGAGCCCGAAAAAAGTATAATATTATTTAAGGAACTCGAAAGGAAAACTCTGAAAGAAACCGCGCAAGCTTTGGGAATTTCAGAAAGAACCGTAAGTAGAAGGTTGATTTCAGCCGTCTCTTTACTCAGAGCTCAAATGGAAAAAAAAGGACTCCAATTCTAAGATTTTCTACCATGAAAGCAAAAGTAGACAACATAGAACGTTTTGAAGACCTCTTAGGGAAATACCTGTACGGTGAACTGGACGCCGAAGGTAAAAAGGAACTTCTTCAATTTGTAATCAAAAACGAGAAAGCTCGTTCTATGTACCAATCCTCTACTCGAGTGAATTCGGTTTTGTCCTACGCTCTTTCCGATTCCGCCGAAAAATCCGGCTCCGGACAAGCCGGAAAAATATTAAACTTTCCGAATGTTATTTTTAAATCCCGTCCCCTGACTTCCGGTCTTGCCGTAGCGGCTGTACTTTTAATCGCGGGGGTTTCTTTCTGGTTGAGTTACGGAACCTGGTCCGATACGAAATTGGATCAAGCCTTTATCAATTCGTACGGAGATTGTAAGATCGACGGTGTGGCTTCTCAACCCGGTGCGAATCTTCTCGATCGTAAATTGGTTTCCGGAAATTTTTCGATCTGCGAATTTCAAGTCGAAGGCACAAAAAGCGTCGCGGTTCGTATGTTGCCCGGTTCGGAAGTTTCCGTTACCGGAAATAAAAAATATTCTTCCTTAAACGTGGCTCGTGGCTCCGTGCTCGTGGATTCGATTCAAAACGAAACCGCGGGAGAAGGGTTATTGGCGATTCTTTCTCCCGATGTAAGAGCGTTTCTCATCGGAACGAAGGTCGTTTATTCCAGAGAAGTGGGAGAATCGCATTCCAAACTCGATTTGGACGTTTTGGACGGAAAGGTAGAAATTGAAACCGGTCCTTCCATCGCTTTTGAAAAAACGGCGAATTCTTTAACGAATGAAGAACGGGAATTTTTGAAGATGAACTTTCCGATTCTTTTTCAAAGTAAGAAAGTTCAAATCAACCGAGGACAATCCTTGTCTTGGAAGGGAATTCCCGAGTCGAGTTTGAAGAAGATTCGTTCTTTGGAAAAAAGCATCGAAGAAGCCAAGGCGAAGGGCGTAAAACTGGAAGAGAGTTTCGTCTTTGCGTTGAATTCCGATGTTCGTAAACTCGGAAGTGAAAGTGTGGTTTCCATGTTTTCGATGGACGACGATCTGAACAAAAAGATCAAGAACATGCTTCCGAATCAGGAAAAGGATTTGGAAGAGAAATTCAAATCCATGGTCCGTTTCGCTCCTACCGATCTCAAACAGGTCGAAAAATTAAAGTCCTTGGTCGCGAAACTCGACAACACCGCCTTAATTCAGATCTTAAAGGATAAAAATCAACCCGATATCGAAAGGGTGATTCATTTCAAAGACGGTTCTCATGTGAAAGGTTTCGTTTATCAACACGAGAGTTTTTATATTCTTTTGAAAAACGATGGAAACCTTCTTTTCCCGATCGACGCAGTTGATTCGATCGATTTCGAATAAAAAACCTATCTTGACTTTTGTATTCATGGGGAGGATTTTTCGAAATCCATGAATTTTTCCGAATTGAAAAAGAACGTTCCGAATCCTTCTCCGAAATACCGCACAGGCTTGTCCTTTTTTTTTGGCCGCGTTGAAACCTATTTTTTATATTCTCTTTTTATAATACTGTTATTCCGTTTTGATCAAAATCCATTGTTTGCGGATACGGTCGTTTTAAGAAACGGGGTCGAATACAAAAACGTTAAAACGAACTTGGGAAAAACCTCCCTCAAAATCCGAACGGAATCAGGTGGCACGTTCAGTGTTCCGATCACCGCGATTAAATCGATCAAATCCATTCCCGTTCAGTGGGAAGAAAAGCCCGGGGAGAATGGGTCGGTTGAAGAAGTAGAAACCGTTTCTGAAGAAGAGGATCAACCCGAAAATTCCCCGACTTCAAACGAATCTTTGAACGCACAAAACGATTCCACCTTTAAAAGTAGAACCGAAGCGGCCAAATTTTCGATTTTGGAATCTCTTCCGAGTTTGATTCCGGGTTGGTCGAATTTATACTTTTTAGGTTATCCTTCGCTCGGTGCGCTTTTCTCTTTGACCGAATTGTATTTGGTTCATCTCATTTCTCTGTATTCAAAACACAGTCCTCGTTATTACGAAGATGCGAGTAATCTTGCGCTCGCTTACGTGAACTTGGATCCGAACGTTTCCAGTCAAAATCCGAAGTTTGCCAGTTTGGTTTTCGCATACGAAAATTCTTTTTTGGTAAAAGATCCGATCAGCGGCGGTTATACGACTCACGATAAAGTTCGGGAAGGAAAAGAAAGATCGATTACGGGTTTGATCACCGTGTTGTTGCTAGATTTTTCGATCACACAAATGCTTTCGATGAACGCAAAGTTGAAATCGGAAAAGGAAGTCGGAGCGGAGAAGGGTTCGTTCGATATTCGAGTGGGAGGTCGTTTGCGGCCCGAGTCGGGTGAAATGGAATCTAAACTTTCTTTCGTTTTTTATTTCTAAACGAATCGAGAATGGGCCGCCTTGTTGTCGATCGGCGACCCTTGTTTTGACAAGCGTTAGTGGGCGGTTACGCGGCTACGGAATTTCTTCCCATTTTTCCTACGAAGTAAAGAATTCCACCACCAACAACCAGACCGGCTCTGATCGCCCAGCCCGTTGCGGTTCCCCAGTTGTCGATCCACATAAGAATTCTTAAGTTGTAATTGAAAAAGCTCAGCGCGCCCGAAGCAACGCCCGCAAAAGAAAGAAAAGCTCCTAAAGAAGATATCTTGTCCTTGATCTGATCCATTGTAATTGCACCTCTTGGTAATCGAATGTTAAAGAATTAACAAACGGTTTCGGGTTTTTTCCCGGCATTTCAATATTATTGCGAAATGTTTCGGGTAAAATTCTCCGTTTGATAAAAAACTTGCGGCAAAGCTCGAGTTTCTTAGTTTTGACAGTCTAATCAAAGAACAGCAGGGGACGAAATTGGTTTCGACTGTTGTTGCCAGGGATTATGTGGCGTGTAGAGGTTGTAGGCTCCTCTCAAAACCTTCAAACAATAACCGCTAATAACGAATTAGCTTTAGCAGCTTAATCTCTGCTACGGAACCTTAGTTTTTTCTCTTGAATTCTAAACGTTCTGAAACTTATCAAGAGGCGGCTCTTTTGGTTTTCGGTTCCTAAAAGAGACTGTATTCGAGCCGGGTAGGAGAGAGAGTCCTGTCTGAGGGTTAACCTCTTTCCGAAATTTTATACACAGACTACACACGTAGAGGCTGATCTGGGGCGCAATAGGACGCGGGTTCGAACCCCGCCGTCTCCACGTTCTTCGTCTTATTTTCGATCCGTTGCTTTCTATTTGAACTAAATCCTCTTTTTCAAAGTCTGACTGAATATAAAAGAACGTTTCGTTCTTACCGTTGGAGAAGGATCTTGGAAACTAGAATCGCAATTTACTCGGACGTAGTTTGTCCTTGGTGTTACATTGGAAAAAAAAGATTAGAGGATGCGATTTCCCTTCGAAAAAAGTCCCACCCCGATGATACTATCTTAATCGAATGGAAACCTTTCCAATTGAATCCCGATCTTGCTCCTGAAGGAGAGGATCGCGTTCTTCACATGACGAAAAAATTCGGTTCCATCGATCGAGTAAAGATGATGGTTCAAAGAGTCGCCGATATCGCGCAGACCGAAGGACTTCCCTTTTCCGTAGAACAAGCCGGTCATCAACCGAACACATTCCTATTACACGCGTTGATCCGCAAGGCCAAAGAAACCGGAAAGGATTCCGCGCTGGCCGAAGTCTTTTTCAGAAATTTTTTCGCGGAAGGAAAGAATCTTTCCGATTCGAAAATCATATTAGAATGTTTGCAAGAGGTCGGAATGAGCGCGGAAGATCTCGATTCCGTAAAAGGCGACGAAACGCTTCTAAAAAAAATCTACGAAGAGGAAATGCAAGGTCGTCAACTGGGAGTCAGCGGAGTTCCCTTTTTCGTGTTCAACGAAAAATATGCGGTTTCCGGCGCTCAGGAATCCGCCCTTTTTCTCCAGGTGTTCGATCGACTGGAAGAAGAAAGCGCAAATTCCTGATTTCGAATATTCCTTTCTTTGAATATTAGGAAGGGTTTATCGTCAACTTGTAGGCTATATCCTCTTCTTGAAACCAAGGGAGTTTGAAAGGAACCTTTTTGACTTTCAACCCGTTGGTTTTGAGATGATTTCGGATTTCTCCGTCTCGAAAGATCGCTTCCGAAAACGCGATTTCTCCGGCCTCCGTGATTCCCTGAAGTTTTGAAGCGTAGTTCACCGTATTTCCGAAATAGTCGATATTGCTGTTTAGGTTTACGGCGAGACATTGACCCGTGTGAATGCTGATTCTTATCTGAATCCTGTTTTCGGGAGAAATCTGAAACGTCTTCTGCAATTCTATACTCGCCAAAAGAGAATCCAAAGGATTTGAAAACGAAGCCATCACAGCGTCTCCGATCGTCTTTACGACCGCGCCTTTGTGTTCTTTGATGATTCGAAACGCATGTACGAAATGATCCCGCACTTCCTTAAACGCTCCGTTGTCTCCTTCCGTAAGATAGAATCTCGTCGAACCTACGATATCCGTAAAAAGAATCGTCTGAACCCCGATGTCCAATTGAAGATCGGAAGCGATCGCTTGTTCGCTGAACAGATCCCGAAAATCCTGAAAGTTAAAAAGTTCGACCGGTCTTAAACTGATCGAATCCTCTTTTCTTTCCTCGATGATGAACGTGCGCGGAGATTTTTCCGTGTTGAGAATCTGAACGGTCGGCATCGGCTTCGCGGAAAGTTCCTGTTCTCTTTGATCGGCCGACCAACGAAACGTCTCGGACGAAGAAGGTTGTAACTCGAGTAGATTGTATTTTTTTTCTCCGGCGACTCGAAGACGAAACACTCCGTCATTCAATAATAAATTCGTAATATACTCCGATCCGGGAGGAATCGTCCTTTGAAATCGTATGTGCGTTTTGGTCGCGGGTTCCGCCGCACAAAAAAATCTTTTTTGAACTTCGCGAATGGAAGGATGAACGTGGAACGTGACTTCGATCGTATTCAATTTCGTGGACTCGAAATCGATTCCGCAAACGTCGCAGGAATCCTGAGAAGGAACGTCTCCCAAGTTGAAAAGTTCCGATCGAACTCCTCTGCAATGAGGACAGATTACGTCCCAGGATAATGTGAACAAACCCTGTCTGCATCCGTGTAAGAATAGGATCAAAAGACTTTCGAGAGGAATTTTCCATTCGGATGCTAGTTTTTTAATGCGAATTCGATAGAGTTCGTTGTCGTCTTCCGTAAGGACGTAATCGATCACCCGATCTATCAGCGTTTCTTCGATTCCCTCGCGAAGCAGATTGTTTTTGATCTGTTTGAGTTTGAGGGTTTCTCTCGCCGAAGAAGAATTACTTAAACTTTTATTCAAACCGAGAACGGATTCGTTTTTCTTTCTCGTTTCGATGTCTTCCAAAAGTCCGGCCAGACCCTTTTGATAGGTTTTGTACATCTGTTTCATTCCGACCTTAAGAATGATTCTTCCCAAAATTCCTCTCGGAATCCATCCGAAATAAACGATCAGCTTCGTTTTGTTTTCGGGAAGTTTTTCAAGGACGTATCTCGTTTGAACGTATCTCGCCAAACCCTTGCTGTAGATTCTCGCGTTGTTTAAACCTTTGCAGTATTCCCATTCCCAAGGAACTTCTTCCCATTCCATTAGAATTCCCGCATTTTTGGAACGTCCGAAAAGCTTTCCTTCCTTTTCCACGAACTTCATTTCGGGAATTCCGATTCTTTTGTTAAACGAAGACGTGTCTATGAGCCAAGGCCAAAGGGTTTCGATTTCAACGTCGAGTTCGAATTCCCAAAGGGTTTCTATTGGATCTTTGAACTTGCTCCATTCTTCGCTCCAAGGAAATCGTTTTAAAAAATCGGTAAGGTCTAATATTTCGGCTGCTTTGACTTTGTTTTGATTCGTTTCCATTCTCGGTTCTCTATTTCCTGATCCGCGCGTTAGCGCGTTGTATGTTTTGAATTCATTTGAAAAAGAATCCACAAAATTTCTCTTTTCGTTTGGATTCTGGTTCCTGGTTTAGACTTCGGAAGAAATTTGGTAGGCTATGCGATATTCTCATTTTGGTCGTAAATTTTTAAAACAAACGGGAATCGGACAACTGATGGACGATCTCGGAAATCCCCCGCCGGGCGCTTGTATGTTGGGCGGCGGAAATCCCGCGTCGATTCCCGAAGTCGCCCGAACCTGGAAAGAGATCGTAACGGAACAAATCGAGTCGGGAAGAATGGAAAGAATTCTCGGGAGTTACGAATCCCCGTCCGGAGTTCAGGAACTCCGCGAGATGGTCGCCTCGATCCTAACGGAAGAATCGGGAACTCCGATCGGCGAGGATCAAATCGCGATCACCAACGGAAGTCAGAACGCATTCTATTTCTTATTAAATTTTTTCTCCGGAAATTTCGAAAACGGACAAAGAAAGAAAATTCTTTTTCCCATTCTCCCCGAATACATCGGTTACACGGATCAAACCTTGGAGCCGGATTCGTTTCTTTCCTTTATGCCGGACATTCGGGAAACGGGCGATCGATCTTATAAATATTTTATCGCTTCGGAAAAATTCGACTCCGTGCGCGACTGGAAGGAAGAAGCCGGTTGCATCTGCATATCTCGTCCCACGAATCCTACCGGAAACGTAATCACGGACGAAGAACTCCGGTTTTTGATTGAAAGAGCGAATAACGCGGGAATTCCTTTGTTATGCGACAACGCATACGGGTTTCCGTTTCCGAAGGTGGTCTTCGGAAAAAGTTCGTTCATCCACAAACCGGGTATGATCCAAGGTTTTAGTCTTTCCAAACTCGGTCTTCCGGGAGTGCGCACCGGTTTCGTGGTCGGAGACAAGGAAACGATTCGGATGTTGCAAAGAGCCAATTCGGTTATCAATTTAACGAGCGCAAGTCCGGGACAATTCATCGCGTTGGATCTTTTCCGTTCGGGACGATGGAAGGACCTTTGTGAAAAAGTAATATTACCTTTTTATCAAAAGAAATCGATTTTCGTTCAAGAAACGATTTTAAAACATTGGAACCCGAGAATCGATTATAGAATTCATCAAAGCGAAGGTGCGTTTTTTCTTTGGATTTGGGTTAAGAATTTATCACTGCCCGTTTCGGAGCTTTATCCGATTCTAAAAGAAGCGGGTGTGATCATCGTTCCCGGCAAAACGTTCTTTCCCGGCGCCGATTCCGCTTGGTCGCATCCGGAAGAATGTTTTCGATTGAGCTTTGTCCGAGACGATCAGGAAATCGAAGAGGGAATTTTAAGAATCGGTCGTGTATTGGAAAAATTCTCGAAATAAATGGTTTCGTCCAGCCATTCGAAATGGAAGACTGGATACTGAGAAAGGTTCAAAGATTCGTAAACCGCGTTGTTGATTGAATAGAAAAGATGGAAAGCACCGAACAGGACATAAGCTTCGAGGAATTGGCGGCGAGTAAGCCCGTTGAAATCCAGTCCCTTACGCCCGATTATATTTTTTTAAACGAGGGAGCCGTCGGCTTATCCGCAACCGCGCGTTGTATTCTGGACGAACTCAGAGACTGGCATAAAAAGACCGAAAAACACGGCTCGAAAAGTATTCATCCTTCTTATCTTCTTACGTTAGACAAGCTTGGCGAACTTTTAAACAAATACAGAAATCTCAGCGAACAAGCAAAGTCTCCGCCGAGCGTCGATCTCGCCTTACGTCAGTTAGTCGATTACGAAAAAAAAGGGAAGAACAAGTCCGCCTATATTTATCCGTTTTTGGTCCGTAACGGAGCCAAGGTGCTGGCTCGTATCGCGATCGCAAGTCCACAGAAAGAGGCGAAGACCGACGTAACTCCGTATCGAGTTGCTTGTTTCGAATTTTCGGAAGAGATGATCGATCTCATTCTTCAAAACCGATCCAAAAAACCGAAACTTCCCGACGAAGACAACCCCGGCTCCTTTCTGCTTCATAAAAACAAAGCGGGAAAGAATTGGCTCTTTCCGAAGTTGGCTTCTCTGGAAGCGGAGTTCTCCACTTTGTTGAAGAGGGGATTTCTTCCTTACAGTTATATTCCGATGATGGATTTCTTACGCGATTTTCTCACGTATGCGGTTCAAAAGAATTACGTGATGAAGATTCTTCCGGATTATCATATCATCTTGGACGATCTTCAATTAAACCCGGACGGTTCTTATGTGAATCAACCGGAGGTGATCGCGCATTATCGTTGTCAGGCGGACGCTCTTGAAAAGTTTGCGATTCCCTATCTCAAAGAACTATGTACGCGGGCCGGTTATAGTTTGTTCGCAACGAGAATCGCGGAATTCGAACAAACCCATATTCAGATGGTCGAACCCGGAAGAAAACAAAACAGCGAAAAAGTAAAAGCGCTGATTTCTTTGATCAACGATTATCCTTTCGATCGTGAAACCGACGAACTCGGCAAAAAGGTTTCCGAAACGTGCAGACTTTCCATTCAAATTCTTTCCAGATTGATGGAGGAAAAAGATAGGCTCGTTGAAAGAAAGGAAGAAAACGTTTTTAAATCCTTAAAGACGAGAATTCTTCATAAGATCGGCGAGAATACTCTCCAGGATCAGACGCTCTATAAATTCTCACCCGAACAAAAATTGAAATCGTCGGGTTTGTTGGACGAATCGCGTTATCCGGCATTGATTGAAGAATTGAAAAAAGATATTTCTGATCAATACGGGATGAAGGTGATCGAAAAAGCCGATCAAACATCCGAAATTTACGCGGTCGATCCCGGATATATGGCCGCCGTCTTACACAAGTTAAGCGGAATGGCGACGAGCAATCCCGCGTATCAAAAGGACTTGGACATCGCGCGCGAAATCAACGCGAGTTTGAGCAATCCGAAACATCCGGGCCTTAACGCAAAACTCAAAGCGGAGAATATCGTAAAACTTCAACAAGGCATCCAAGCGATGGAACAGTTGGAAGCCGAAAAACAACGTTCTCAGGAATTCGCGAAGAAATTCAATCTTCCCATGGGAATGTTGGGTTTTGTCGCGAGTATGATTCTCTTTTTAATCGCGTCCGTACATTTCAGAACGACGGGGATCTTATTCGTCGGAATTCCGGTGAGTTTGTTCTTAGGTTTGATGCTCGCATTCTATTTTAGAGATAAGGAAAAGTCGGACATTCTTTCCAACGGAGGAAGTTCGTCCGCTTCTCTCGGTTCCGGGTTTAAGGGAGAATACGGTGCGATGTCTTCTTCATCGGAAAGTTATTATTCCGGCGACGATTCCGAAGACGAACACTTTCAATCCAAGGGTGAAACGCCTAAGGAGAAGAAGGTGAGTTTGATCGCGAAAGGCGCGGAACGTTTCGTGTTCCCGAATCGTTTTACGAAGATCACCGATAAAATTCACGATTCCCGTTCTTTGCGTAAGAAGATTTTCGAGAACCTGGACAATATCCGAAACAGCGTCGCACATCTCAAAGGCGAAAAGGACGACGATAAGGTGGCTTCTACGATCGAATACGCTCTTTTACAAAACTCGGCTTCGATCCTGATTCCGGACGATTTAGTTCCACAAGGAATGCCCGGTTCCATCATTCTCAGTCATAACGATTTAAAAGCGCCTTTGATCCGCGATCAGATTTCCGAGTTTTTAAGAAACGAAGCGCAGAAGAAAAAATACGACAAGAAACTGGTTAAATATTATACGTTCCTAATCAATACAATCGAAGTGGAATATTACAAATATCTACCGAGCAGAAAGAAGAAATAAATTCTTCTTTCGAACGGGAGAATCATTTTTTCCGTTACATTTTGGATGCGAATTTAACATGAAGCAAAAACGTCCTTTCCTATTTGGAATCGTCTTTTTTATATCATTCTCCCTTTGCTGTGATCGAATCCGCAGTTTCAATCCGGGAGATATGAGTTCCTCACCGTATTACGAAAGTGTAATACTTCAGTGTATGATCGGCCAGACTTCCGGTTGTATTCCTCCTTCGATACGAAACGTCCTTAATTCGGGAGTTCTTCACTCCGGATTTTTAACGGGCGATCTCGCGCCCTTCGCTTCCGGCGCAGAAGTTTCGTTAGACGGAGCGCCCTTTCAACCCGCGATCGTTACCGGAACGACTTGGAAGTTCGCACTTCCGACCGGATCTCAGATCTGGAAACAGAATTCAAAACACTCGGTCGTCGTACGATCTTCTCTTTTCGGAGCGTGTTACGGAATCTATGTTCGAAAAGGGAATAACCAAGACGTAAACGGGGACGGGTTTCCCGATCTCATCGTAGGCGCGAATCAATACGCGGGCGGTGACGGTAAGGTTTATATCTTTCACGGAGGAAGTCAGGGGATTTCTTCACAATCCGCTCTATCGGCTAACACGAGTTTGGCGTCTTTATCGCCCGGAAGTCAATTCGGTTGGTTTTCGACTTTGGGCGATATCAACGGAGACGGTTATGCGGACGCGATCGTAAGCGCACCGAATACTGGGACCGATGCGGTTTATATCTTTCATTCTTCCGGAAGTTCGGGGATTCTAAACGGAGCCTCGCCGACTTCTACGTTAACCGCAGGTTCGACGGTTTTTTTCGGAGGTTCCATCGCCACGGGCGACGTCAACGGAGACGGGTTCGAAGATTTAGTGATCGGTTCTTACGGTTACAGCACTTCGCAAGGACGCGTTGATATTTTTCATTCTTCCGGACCGAACGGAATTTCCACCGCGAGTATCGCTTCGGCGCAAACCGCTTTGCTCGGGGCCGCGATCAACAATCGCTTTGGTATTTCCGTCGCGGCGGGCGACGTCAACGGGGACGGTTATTCGGACGTTTTGGTCGGGGCCGACGGAGCTTCGAGGTCTTATGTTTTTCATTCTTCCGGAAGTTCCGGGATTACGAGTCAAAACCTCGGAGTATCAGGAATTTCGAATACACTTTTGATCGGAGAATCCGCGAGTTTATTCGGAATTTCGGTTGCGTTAGGCGACATCAACGGAGACGGTTTGGAAGACGCTTTGATCGGCGGGAGATCCTATTCCGCAAACCAAGGGCGTGCGTATGCGTTTCATTCTTCCGGGAATTCAGGAATCGCAAATCAAGATCTATCTACTTCAGGAATTGCTAATACGTATTTGACCGGTCAAGCCGGGACCGGTTTTTTCGGAATCTCGGTCGCGTTGGGCGACGTAAACGGAGACGGTTTTCACGATGCACTTGTCGGGGCTTATGGACTGGCCCAAGGAAACGGATTCGTTTTTCTTTCTTCGGGAAATTCCGGAATTGTCGGTCAAAATCTATCGGCCGGTGGAACGGCACATGCGGTTTTTAGCGGGGAGAATTCGGGCGATCAATTCGGAATTTTTGTCGCTTTCGGCGATGGCAACGGGGACGGACTTTCCGACGCTTGCATTGGCGCTTACGGTTATTCTACCAATCAAGGACGTGCGTATCTCTTTGCGGGAACACACGCCGGAGTTCCGACCACTTCCGCGGTTTCTGCGACGACCATTCTTACCGGAGAAGTCAACAGCCAGTTTGCGTATTCGATCGCTTCTTACGTTGAAACGACTTACTTCTTAAAAAGATTCTCCGGAAAAGAATTCGAACTTTTTTATTAATTTTAGATTGACGGGAGAATTCGGTACGCGAACCTGACCTCAAGATTCCCGGTGACTATAGAGAGAGGGCCACACCCGTTCCCATCCCGAACACGGAAGTTAAGCCTCTCATCGCTGATGGTACTGTGTGGTTCGCTGCATGGGAGAGTAGGACGTTGCCGGGTTTTCTTATTTTAGGACAGAGGGTTGATTCTGACAATTCTCCTCCCGTCGTTCGGGCCTTCCATCAGGGCATTTTCTTTTTCCCTGAATCACAAAGAATAGAACTCCCGACAAAGACGAATTCACTCCAAATCCGGATGTGAAATAGGTTGACTCAGACCTTTTTCAGAAAGCTTCTGTATGGAAGAGTATTGGATTCTTTCTGAAAGAAGAAAAACGCAATCATTAACGCCAATCAGGGATAATTATGAAAAGAAATTACCAGCCCAGCCGAGTTAAAAGAGCGAGAACACACGGATTTCGCGCAAGAATGGCTACTGCCGGTGGAAGAAAAGTTCTTTCACGCAGAAGAAAAAAGGGCAGATACAAACTTACTGTTTCTGACGAAAAACTCGGTAAAAAATACTAAGAATTAAGTCATCGAAGAGACATTAAAATCCAGGAAGGAGATCCAATCTCTTTTTAAGGCTGGAAAAAGAGTCTCCCGCTTCCCGATCGTTCTAGTATTCCTTCCCAATTCTTTATCAAAGAATCGTTATCTTTACTGTCCCGAGCGTACGGTAAAGACCGCGGTTCAAAGAAATCGGATCAAAAGGAGACTTAGGTCGGTCATACACGAGGAAGAGAAGAACTTTCTGCAAGGCTTTGATATCGCGATATTAGCCAAAAAAGAAATTTTGGATCTGAACCACGGGGAGCTGGTTAAGATTCTGGTCTCTCTGATCAACCGAATCCGATGAACCAACTTGCAATCAAACTGATTCAGCTCTATAAAAAGCTAATCTCTCCTTTATTGCCGCCCGCCTGTCGTTTTACACCCTCTTGTTCCGAATATGCCGCTCAAGCGTTTCAAGAATACGGATTCTTCCGTGCGCTTCAGTTGAGCACTTGGAGAATTTTGAGATGCAACCCCCTTTCTCGAGGGTTTGAAGATCCCTTACCACCTAACATTAAAAGGACGAACTGTGCACATGGAAGATAGACAAAGCAGATTATTTTTAGCTTTAATTCTCAGTATGGGAATTTGGATGGGAGTGAATTATTTTTTCTTCCCTTCCGCCCCTCCTAAAAAACCTTCCGAAACCAAGGAAGCGAATTCCGATAAACCTTCGGAGAAAAAACAGGACCAAGTTCAGACAGAAAAGAAGAAAGAATCTCTTACCGCCGCTCCGGTTCAGGAAACGAAAGTAATTCCTACCGAATCAAAAAAGACGTTAGTCGTCACCGATTCTTACATCGTAGAGTTCAGTTCCTTAGGCGGAAGAATCTCCAAGTTTTACATGAAGGATCACAACGGCGCCGACGGGCAACCGATCCAAGTCGCTCGTAAAAATCCGGAAACTCTCACCGTGGACGGCAAAACGTATCAAGGTGTCGAGTTGTCCAGAGAGAAAGGTTTCGATTTTAACTTTACCGATTCTTTAAACGCGCTTCCGAATTCGGATTGGAACCAGGTTTCATTTACGATGGAAGAGAACAAAGCCGATCGAACCGTAGTATTCTCCGCTTTATCTTCCGATAAAACGTATCAGCTGAAAAAAACGTTTCGTTTCTTTCCGGGTGAGAATTATTTCAAAGTTACAGTTTCCATCGTTAACTTAACCAAAGACAAACTTTCTTTCGCTTCTCAAAAAAACACCCAGTATCTCAGGACCTTCGGAAGTCTCGGACCTTATCCGAAAGACAGAGCCTTGAACGACAGAGATACCGCGAACTTTTTCAGATTCTATCATTTGGGCGGTTCGTTTAACGATACTTTGGACGGAAGTTCTTCGGTGGGATTTTGGTCTTCGGTGGGTAACTTCTTTACCGGAAGTTCCGGTGCGGACGAATCCTTCAGCATAAAAACGAACGCCGAATCCGGAGTTGATTTTGCGGGAACCGGTTCCCGTTATTTTATCGCGGTCGCAGATCCGCTCGATCATAAACCGCAAGGCGTCGTTTTGGATAACAGACCCAAAAACGAAAGCGGTGCAGTATTATTATATGATAATATAGTGTTGAGCGCGGGCGAAACTTATAATCTCGATTTCGCCTCCTACGTCGGTATTCGTGAAAGTGTGGGAATGATTTTCCGCAATCCCGAACTCGATCCGAACCAAGCGAAGAACAGTCCGTTCGCGGGTTTGAGTTCCGACCTCAATAAATCCTTCAACCAAGGGATGACCACTCCATTTAGAAACGGAATCATCTGGGTTCTGAAACAAATCTACAGGTTTACGGTTCCGAACTACGGCTGGAGCATCATCATCTTTGCGATTCTTTTCAAACTCGTTTTCTATCCGCTCAACCAAAAACAAGCGGACAGCATGAAGAAGATGCAGGAACTCAGCCCGCAACTGAAAACCATCAACGAAAAGTTCGCGAACGATCCTAAGATGCGTCAGCAAAAAACGATGGAACTCTATAAGAAGAATAACGTAAACCCGGTCGGCGGTTGTCTTCCTATGGTGATTCAAATTCCGATTTTTATCGCTCTTTATACCGCGTTTTCTGATACAATAGATCTTTGGAATTCTCCATTCTTATGGGTCAAAGATCTCAGCGAACCGGACGTAATCTGGACTTCTCCTGCGATTCCTTATTTTACTCAAACGGGAATCGGTTTAAACCTTCTCGCTCTTCTGATGGTCGGAACTCAGATCTTTCAAACGAGAATGACTTCCGTATCCATGGATCCGAATCAGAAAGTTCTTCTTTACGTGATGCCGGTTATGATGCTCTACATTTTTTGGAACATGCCTTCCGGAGTTACTCTTTACTGGACTTTCCAAAACGTACTTTCCATCGGTCAACAGTGGATCACCAATCACATGAAAAAGACCGAAGAGAAGAAAAAGGCGAAGGCCTGATCGCGAATCGCGACACAACGAACTCATTATCGAGGATAAACACATGGAAAATTACATCTTTGAAGCAGAGGCTAAATCGAAGTCCGAAGCCGAAGAGTACACTCTCAAAACTCTCCGATTGAATTCGGACGAGGTTCGTTTTGAAACCGTTGATTCCGGAAAAGGCGGCTTTTTCGGAATCTCTCAAAAGAAGCCGGCCGTAGTCCGCGCTTACGTAACTTCTCGGGATCTTCCCGCGGAGAAAATCATTCACGGGGTCGTACTCACCGTTCTTAAGAAGATGGGAATCGAAGCCGAAGTGGTCGGAATGGGCGACGTCGACGGAAAAATTTACGTCGAAATCGCAAGCAAGGAATCCGGACTCGTGATCGGAAAAAGAGGAGCCACGTTAGACGCTCTTCAGTTCATCTTCAACTTGATGGTCGATTCCAAGATCAGACACGGAAGAAAAATCGTACTGGATATAGAATCCTATAGAGACAAAAGAGAACTTTCTCTTGTTCGTCTCGGTAAATCCGTTGCGGCGACCGTTGCGAAAACCGGAAAATCGAAACTTCTCGAACCGATGAATCCTTTCGAAAGAAGAATCATCCACATGGCTCTTCAGGAAAACGAAAAAGTTTTTACGAGATCCGAAGGAAACGGCACTTACAAAAAAGTAAGAATCATTCCTATGAAAGACAAACACAAATACAAAGACGTTGCAGAAAAAGGTCCTAACAACGACCTTCTTGAAGAAGCAAACTTTGAATGATACGATAGCAGCCGTATCAACAGCTTCCGGGTCCGGGGCGATCGGAATTATCCGAATGTCCGGGCCGGAGGCGCTCACGATTTCCTCCTCCTTTCTTTATTCGAAAAATAAACAAATCTCTCCTTCCGACGTTCAACCGAGAACGGCGATCCAATGCGTCTTTCAAATCGGCGATCGACAAGTGGATCAAATTCTATTCTTTTATTTCAAGGCTCCTCATTCTTTTACGGGGGAGAATCTTTGTGAATTTCATTTTCACGGGAATCCGATTTTGTTAAGAGAAGCGTTAGACGCCATCTTCAGAGCCGGAGCTCGTCCCGCGAAACAGGGAGAATTTTCACGTCGCGCATTCTTAAATGAAAAATTGGATCTTACCGAAGCGGAAGCGATCGGCCGTTTGATCTCGGCGCGTTCCCGTTTCGAATTGGAGCTCGCGCAAAAAAACGTATTCGGAGAAGTTTCCCGTTTCACTTCCAATTTGAGAAGTCAGTTGATTTCTCTCAAAGCCGAATGCGAAGCCGAAATCGATTTTTCGACTGAAGATCTTACATACGAATCTTTGGAAGAAAGAAAAGCTCGCATCGAAAAAGTAAAAACGCTCTGTCAAACCGTGATCACAAAATCGGACTCGGCGGAAAAATTAATCCAACAACTTAGAATCGTTCTCTACGGCGAACCGAACACTGGTAAGTCCAGTTTGATGAACGTTCTTCTCGGAAAGGATCGTTCGATCATCTCCGAAATTCCCGGCACGACTCGCGATTATATCAGCGAAGAAATTCTTCTCGAAGGAATTCCGGTTCGACTTGTGGATACGGCCGGAGTTCGAGAAACGGAAGACCGCATCGAAAAACTCGGAATCGAAAGAAGCGAAAAAGAATTTCAATCCGCGGACATCCGTCTTTTTCTCGTGGACGTTTCCAAAAAAGAAAATTGGAAAGAATTTATATCTAAAACCCGTGACCGACTCGAAGGCGCCATTCTCGTCGCGAACAAGATCGACATTCGGGATTCTTCCTGGGATCCGAATTTATTTTCCGAAGTAAAGGATCTAACCGTCTGCGAAATTTCCTGTAAAACCAAGGAAGGAATTTCGATTCTTCTAGGTGCGATCAAAGAAAGGGCCGGAACAATGGGGCATTCCGAAGATTATGTCCTCTTGGAAGAACGGCAAAGATATCATTTTGAAACCATCGTTCGTTGTCTCAACAACACGCTTCGATTGATCGAAGAAGGCGCTCCTGCGGAAATCTATATCAAAGAAATAGACTATGCTCTTTCCGAAATCGGGGAGGTGAACGGCAGAGTGGACACGGAAGAAATTTTGGGGAGAATCTTCAGCAAGTTCTGCGTAGGCAAATGAAATGTTATGGTCGCACGGCCTGATTTCAAAAATATGGGAAATATCGTATGAGGGAAAAATCGTTACAATACCACGCGCTTCATCCTAAGGGAAAAATTGAAGTAGTTCCAACCAAACCGACTCAGGATTCTTACGATCTTTCCCTCGCTTATTCTCCCGAACTCGTTTACGAATATACGAACAAAGGAAATCTTGTAGGCATCATCACCAACGGAACCGCGATTCTCGGTCTCGGCGACATCGGCGCTCTTGCCGGTAAACCCGTGATGGAAGGTAAGGCGGTTCTTTTTAAGAAGTTCGCGGGCATCGACGTTTTCGACATCGAAGTCAATACGAAGGACCCGGATGAATTTATCAACGCGGTTAAACTTCTCGAACCTACCTTCGGTGGAATCAATCTCGAAGACATCAAAGCTCCCGAAAGTTTTTATATAGAAGAACAACTCATCGAAAAGATGAATATTCCCGTGTTCCACGACGATCAACACGGAACCGCGATCATCACCGCTGCGGGATTGTTGAATTCTTTCGAACTCACCGGTAAAAAACCGGGGAACGTAAAAGTGGTTATCTGCGGCGCGGGAGCCGCAGGAATCGCGATCGCGGAACTCATTCAACATATCGGAATCAAAAAAGAACAGATCTTTCTCGTAGATACGAAAGGTGTGATCCATCATAAACGAACCGATCTCAACGAATCCAAAAAGAAATACGTTCAAACGACCGAAGATACGACTCTCAGAGACGTGATGAAAGGCTCCGATATTTTTGTAGGAGTTTCGGTGGAGAATATGGTCGATGAAGACATGGTTCGTTCCATGGCAAAAGATCCGGTCATCTTCGCATTAGCAAATCCGGATCCTGAAATCCCGTATCAAGTCGCAAAGGCAGTTCGTTCGGATCTCATTATGGGAACGGGAAGAAGCGACAATCCGAATCAGGTGAACAACGTATTAGGATTTCCTTTTATATTCAGAGGCGCTCTCGACGTAAGAGCCCGTCATATCACTCTTGAAATGAAACTCGCCGCGGCTCGCGCGCTCGCGGAACTTGCTCGCCTGGAAGTTCCCGATGCGGTCAGCAAGGCTTACGGCGGAGCAAAGTTTACGTTCGGTCCAGAATATCTGATTCCGAAACCGTTCGACAAACGAGTTCTCTTTCACGTCGCACCTGCGGTTGCGGAAGCGGCTGTAGCGAGCGGTACTTCTAGAATTCCTTATCTCGGAAGAGAAAAATATCTCGGTTTCCTCGAAGGGATTATTCGATCTTAAAAACGTCTCCGTACGAGACGTTTTTGCCGAGTTTCGCTTCGTTGACTCAGGTCTTTCGAGATTAACGAATTCAACTCAGTCCGCTTAGAATACTTTCACAAACGACAGATCGAAAATTCTCCCCCGAGAAAAAGAACTGAGTTATTTCGGAAAACTCCCGATATTCAAAGAGATAATTTCTTTTTCAAGAATGGAAAATCTTGATTTGATACAAATAGGCTTCGACTTTTCTAATTTTCTGAAGTCTCTTAGCTATATACCCTCTTGGGGCGCGGTAGATTATGTCCAAATCTGAAAATCAAGTTCCGACTCCCGAAGCCTTCGTATTGAGTTCGGAGGAAACGCAGGATATGATCGGAGATCAGGAACTCAAAGTTCTGATGCTTCAATTCAATCCGGGCGCGTTCAAGGACATAGACTTGGTCGAGAAGGGAGTGGAGAATTACTTTCTATTCAGTCAATCTCCGTTCGCTCTCACAAAAATCGAACAACTCCAACATCTCAAACTTCACGATATAAAATTTTTGGAAGAAAGAAGAGGGATCCAATCCTATCAATATCTTCAGTTTCAAAAAGAAGTAAGAGAACTTCAAATCGCGAACGTAATCATTCGTCCCGCATCCTTAAAAGCGGATCAGATCGTAAAAGTAAAACGAGGTTGTCTTCTTCAGAGCGTCGCCGCCGTTCTTGAGATGCTTCACGCAAGAGATCAGTTTATTCTCAACGTTTCCAAAAATTCGGAAATAGAGGATTGGGTTCATCAGAATTATCTGAACGTGGACGAGAAGGGAATGCCGATCAATATTTCGGATTCCAAGTTTCTGGAGAAGTCCATGCAAAATTTGGAATCTCTTTCTTTGGAAGCGCTTCTAAGTCGTTTGCAGGTCCGCGGCGACTTGTTCAGCAATATATTCCAAATGTTGAATCAAAAGCCCGGGGAAATTTTAAATCAACTTTCTCTGATCAAAGTGGAAGCGGAAGTTCTACCGGTTCTCGAAAAAAGAGGTTCCCGATCTCCGCTTTTGCAATTACATCCGCGCTTTCATTTGTTTCAACCTTCGTTGGACGAACTTCTGAGTTTTAGACACGCGTCCAAGGATAAGGACGAACCTCCTAAACTTACAGAACTCGAAATCATATTCGATTTATTTACCGTGATCGCGCGCAAAATTCTTCTGCAGATTCTTCCCGGCGAGGATTCTTCCTGGATCGAACTTACCGGCAATTCTCAAGCGGAAAGATACGTGCAGGAGTTGAAAAAACATCCCGCGTTTACTTCGGGTAAAAGTTGGTCCGGCGGCGGCGATTTTATCAAAGCGTACGAAGTTCTTTTGCAAACCGTAAGAACATTAGAAAATCTTAAAAAAGAATCCTTAATCAACCTAATCACCGGCGAGAATCTATTTCGTTTTAAAGAATCTAAAGAACCGGTCAATTTCGATCTTTCGAATTTCGAAGCAGACGACGCGGCGATCAAAAGCGTAGGAATGAGCAGAAGCGAATTGTTCCGCCAAGTTTTGGATCGGATTCGCGCAAGAGAAGACTTCCTCAAAAAGGAAAGAAAAGGCGCTGGCGGCGAAACGATCGGTCTTTTGATTCTTGCGAAGAGTATGATTCTTCGTTCCTTTGTCGAGGTTCGTCCTCGAAGAACTTCGATTCATAATCTCGTTCGACAAAACGGTTATCCCAGAGGAATTTACGAATTTTTAAAAGAAGTTTCCGACGTGAAGGACGGACAAGCCGCGGTTGACGAACAGATTCGTTTGAGCAAAGCGATCGCGGAATGGGAAGAAGACACGGAGAAGGAAAGAATCCGATCCGAAAGGGCTTCGAAGTCGATCATCGAAAGAATCATAGAATTTATTCTCAGCTTATTCGGAATCAAACTTGCTCCGAAAGAAAAAGAAATCCCGAGCAGGGGCCAAGTCAGAAAAGAAACTAAAAATTCGGAGCCGGATAATTCTCCCCAAGAATCCGTTAAACCGAAAAAGAAAATGTCGCTCGGAGTGATCGTCGGACCGAAGGAAAAGGAAATGATCATTCCGGCCCGCGTTCAAAAGGCGATCGACTACGTGGACCGAAAAAACAACGGACTGATCTGGCTCGACGAAGTCGTGATCGCCGTTTCTTCCCCAGAATTCGGAAAAGACAAAGTGGCCGACCTCATATACTATGACCAGAAGCGGAGATATCTGGAAATCAGAGCGATGAACCAGGTCAGACACGTTTTTATTCGAAGAGAATTGGAATCCGATCCGACTTGGATTCAAACCACTCTGGATTATCTCGACAATGTTTCCGCCAAAAAACCGGAGTTTTCCGCGCTCGCGGACACTCTGAGACGATTTCAAAACGAATAACGATCCGATTTAATTCTAATCATATTAGAATTTTATTAAATATCAATATTCGATTTGGAGAATTTTATATTTCAATCAACTTGTAACCTTTCGGAGGATTCATGAAAACCAGAATCGAAACGGATTCAATGGGCGAAATCGCTGTAGACGATTCAAAATATTGGGGCGCGCAAACGGAGCGTTCTCTACATCACTTTCATATCGGAAACGATCGTTTCCCAAGAGAAATGATCCGCGCTTTGGGAATTCTTAAAAAATCGGCCGCGATCGTAAACGCCGAACTCGGTCTTTTAACCGAGGACAAAAAGAAATTGATCGTCCAAGCGGCTGACGAAGTGATTTCCGGAAAGTTGGACGAACATTTTCCTCTTTCGGTTTGGCAAACTGGTTCGGGAACTCAGACCAACATGAATTCCAACGAAGTGATTTCGAATCGCGCGATCGAAATCGCCGGCGGAGTTATGGGTTCTAAAAAACCGATTCACCCGAACGACGACGTGAACAAGGCTCAGTCTTCGAACGACACGTTTCCTACCGCGATGCATATCGCCGCCGCGGAACAATTCAACCAAAAATTGATTCCGGCGCTGACCCAACTCAGAGACACTCTGAAAAAGAAAACGGATGAATTTCAGAATATTATAAAAATCGGAAGAACCCATCTTCAAGACGCGACTCCGTTGACTTTAGGTCAGGAATTTTCCGGTTACGTTCAACAATTGGATTACAACATCGCAAGAGTAAAGGCGGTTCTTCCCGCCGTTTACAGACTTGCGTTAGGCGGAACAGCGGTCGGAACCGGACTCAATACGCATCCGCAGTTTGCGGTAAAGGCCGCAGCTCAGATTTCCAAGGAAACCGGACTTCCCTTCGTAAGCGCGGAAAATAAATTCGAAGCTCTTGCGGCTCACGATTCTCTCGTGGAAGCGAGCGGTGTTTTAAAAACCATCGCCGCGTCCTTGATGAAGATCGCCAACGACGTACGTTGGCTTTCTTCCGGTCCTCGTTGCGGGATCGGTGAGATCAGCATTCCCGAAAACGAACCCGGTTCTTCCATTATGCCCGGAAAAGTCAACCCGACTCAATCCGAACAGATGACCATGGTTGCGGCACAAGTAATCGCAAACGACGTCGCGGTGAATATCGGAGGTGCTTCGGGAAATTTCGAATTGAACGTTTTTAAACCGTTGATCATTCACAACGTGTTGAATTCGATTCGTTTACTTTCCGATTCTTGCGTATCTTTCGAAGAACACTGCGCGCGCGGAATTACTCCGAATAAGGAAAAACTCAACGAACATTTGAACAATTCTTTGATGCTCGTTACAGCGTTGAATCCTCATATCGGATACGACAACGCGGCAAAGATCGCAAAGAACGCGCACAAAAAAGGAACGACCTTGAAGGAATCCGGAATCGAACTGGGACTTTTAACAAGCGAACAATTCGATCAGTGGGTTCTTCCGGAAAAGATGATCCATCCTTCCGTGGACTAAAAAAACGAAAGAAGGGCCGAGCGTGTTTGCCCGGCCCTTTGTTTGCAAGCGCCTTGGATCTTTTGATCAAAGGCGCTTTTTATTTGCGCGTAAGAAAAATTAAAAAATCCGAATATTCTGATTTCTTAAAATTTTACTTTCTATTCTGAGAAAAAATTAAGACCTTCGATCCTCGTCCTTTTCAAAGTTCCAGTAACCTTTGAGACAGTACCAAAGACAAGCCGCTCCGATTCCCATCAAAAACCAAATCAAAAACGTCCAAAAGACCGTATAACCGAAAATCAATAGGATTATATCGAAGGTCTTCAAGGAGCCACTTCCCATTCTTTACTTTCGTCTTTCGGTTTCGCGGAGGATTCGCCGAACCAACGAACGAACTTATAAACGTAGGCGGCTCGAAACGAATTCATTCTGTCTTCAAGGCAGATTCTTTTAAGAATTCGATCCGCGGTTTCCCGGTATCCGTCTCGATCCAATTTTTCTTCGCGCATCAACTGATACAAAGCGTCGTGAACCAAGGAACCGCGCATAAAAGTTTTCGTATCGATGGTCGGTCCGCTCGGCCCGTCCCACGCGTATCCGGCTTCGATGTTGAGCATACCGTCTCGGTTTAGATCCACGAAAATTTTCACATCCGGATTTCCGATTTGAAGCGGAGAATTCGTTTTGATTTCGGTTTGAAAACTGTAAGGTTTTACGAGTTGGTATTTGTAATTTCTAAGATTTTTATAAACGATATGATCCATTTAATTCCCTCCTCTTTGCTTTCTTCGGGAACCCAAAGCCGTTTTTCGTAGTTTTGTGTTAGGCGACTTCTCCGTGTTTCGAATAAGATTCTATTTTTATTATACGGCGATTTCGTTTACACTTCCTTCCGGAATCGGTTTTAGATTCGAAATTTCTTTTTGAGAACGTAAAACTTCCCGATACCAATCCGCAAATTCCCGGATGAAAAGCGGGTCGTGCGCCTCGCCTTTTTTTTCCATTTCCTTGTCCTTGCGATAGATCGCACGGATTTGTTCGATGGGAAGTTTCCAAGATTCTTCGATCGCTTTCACATAACGTGCAGTGTTTCGGATTCCCTTGATGACGTCCGCGAGATGTTCCCTATACAACGGTCCCGGCTCGAAGGGAGAATTTTGAACCACGTTTTGCGAATACTTGAACGCGATATCCCGGAGATTGAGTTCGGATTCGACGACGATCTGTTCCAATCGTACGGAAAGAATTCTTCCTCTTCTCCAAAATTTACCCTCGTGTACGACTTTGCCGTCCACGATCGAACGTTTCGTGTTGTTCGAATCGTTCATAAAATTACGCCGCTCCTTTCGGTTCTTCTTGAATCGAAGAAACCGTCGCGTTCAAATGTAGGGAACGGATTTTATCCGAAAGAGAGATCAAGGGTTTGAACTTTTTGATCAGACATTCCTCGCAAAGATCGGTTTGACGCATTGAATCCCTTTGAGCGCATTGTGAACAACGATTGACTTCCATAATCTAAATTCTCCTTAAAGTTTTCGAATCGGGATTATTCCCCGAATTCCTCTTCCAAAATATATTCAAGAATACTAATGAACTCCTGAATCTTGTTCGGATTTTTTTCACAGATTTGAGCGATATCGTTCTTCACTAAAAAGAGCGAAGTCACCGCCTTATCGTGCATCTCCGAATGATCGTCCCATCTCCAGTCGAAAGTGGGAAATTGTTCCCTTACGTATTCGGCGATTTGAACGATCATTTTTTCCTCGATATCGGAAAGAACGATCGGATCCAAATTGTCCCTATTCACGATCAGATTTTTTACGGCGATCGCGGCCGAGCCTTGTTGATTCATTATGCCGCCCTCCTGTTTTTTCGTTTGTTATAGGATCGAGGCGCACGATCCATTCGGTACGGAACATTCCATTTTTTGAATGCTTCTCTGATTTCGGTGTAGGAATGTTGTCCGTTTAAACTTTTCGAAAGGTAATCGTAATTGACTTCCGCTTCCCTCGCGAACTTGGCTAAGGTTTTCATTCGCAACGTGATACAAATGAAATCCTTACATTCGTCTCCGTTAATGATGATCATCGAGCCTCCTTTTTGTGATTGCGATTTCGCTTCCGTATGCGAGCCTTGGGTCGTGCGAACGACCGGATCGAACGTCGAAATCGACTTTGATTTCAGCGAGTCCTGTCCCGCCTGAAATGACCATACGTTAAAAATGTATGGTTGTCAATCATAAAATACGGTAAAAATGTATAAAGCGGATAAAAAATTTCCTGATCGTTTGAAGAGATTGATCGAGACTTTGGGCGTTTCTCAGGCGGAATTTGCAAGATCGATCGATCTTAAACCCGCGTTTATCAGCGATCTTATCAACGAACGCGCCAAAAGTTTTTCACAAGAGTCTTTGGTGAGATTAAGAACCGCGCACAATGTGAATCCCCTTTGGTTGATCGCGGGCGAAGGCGATATGTTGATTGCGGATGTGGAAGCGAAGTCCGATGCGGAAACGGATCGTTATCGAAACATTCTTAGGAAGATAAGAACTCGTCCTCAAATGGAGAATATCGTCGAAAGTCTTTTGGAAGTTCCCGATGGAGAATTGGAAGCGTTGAGCGTGGTCATAGAAAAATTTAAAAAAAAGAAGTGATCATTTATTTTCGAAAGAATCGAAGATAAGATTCGCGATTTCCTGCGCGTAGGTATGTCGAAGAACTTGAATCGGTTCGTTTGAAAATTGAAAATCGTATTCGAACCTTTTCAAAGTACTTTCCACTTTCCAATAAATCAACTCGCGTAAATCTTCCCTGGTTTCCAAATTCTTGCTCCAACGAATCATCTATATATATGTTTAGTATATTTATGACCCCCGACAAAATCCATCCTAAATCCGAAAGTGTGACTCTTTTTTGTCTTCCTTTGTTTCGATTTTGAAATTCATTTCGAAAACGAACTCAAAATGACAATAATTTCCATATGTCACATGGGCGCTCATTTGCGGATTCTTTGCAAGGGAGAATGGAACCTGAACATTAAACTTTTTTTTCGAGTTTGTTTCGTTTTGATTTAGATGCGTATCGGTGCGCCCAGATTTTTACTTAGATTTTCGAATTTAAAACTCATTACGGACCAAGGATTCAAAATTTAGAATATTCTAAATTTATAAATTTATTTTTTCGGACCGCCGTATGGATGAAAGTTTACGAAAAGAAAAAGTTTTGCAAACGACTTGACAAACGTATCTCACAAGGTTCAAAACTTACGCTATGTCAGTAATCAACGGTAATACAAGAAAAGGTTCTTTATTTAAAAACGATTCTTTCCTAAAATCCGAACTCAAAGATTCGGTCCCTGGAAAATCGGAAGCTCTTGAAATTCAAGAGAGTTCCAAAACTTTAAAGACGAAAGAAGCGGCTCAGTATTTGAATCTTTCCGTAAGAACGTTCAATCAATACGTGATCGATCACGAGATTCCCTATATAGAATGGAGTCCCCGCGTCCGCAGATTTCTGATTGGAGATTTGGAAAAGGTCGCTCTCTCCCGCAGAACAAAAAAACAAATCCATTGATTTCCATTCTTCCTTTCAAAGACGAATAACGCGTCGGTCCCAAGTCCGCGAAAATTAAGAGCGGAACAAGCGGATACGATTCGGTTCGGCCCTTGGTTCCGATCGGAAGTCGTGTTATTCTTACCTCACAATCGGAAGCGATTGAGTAGTCATTGAAGCCCGCCACAGTGCGGGATTTTTTTTGCGAGGAAGAATGGAGATTTCAAAAATAAGTCAGATAAAACTCGGAATCAAAGAGTTTCTGGTCGTTTTAGGTTTCGTCGTTTCGGGTGCGATTCAATACAACACGATGTATAAGGATCACGAGATTCGGATCGTTAAGATAGAAACCGAAATGGAGTCGATATCCAAGGACCTTTCGGAAATCAAAGCGGACGTCAAGGATCTGATTAAACTCACTTCTTCGAAAGGGAGGAGATCGGAATGAGATTCTTATTCAAAGACGATAAAACCGGAAAACCGTCCGATACCACACTCAGGACTTGGATCGTTTTTATATTAGTAATTTCTTATTTAATTTCTTTATCCGTGCTTTCGATTCTTTCACCCGATTCTTTAAGACCGTTGCACATGGATTTGATCCAGTGGTTGATCGTATTCTACGGAACGGTTGGAAGTTTGTATCTCGGAAAAAGAATCAACGAAGACTTGAATTCGAAAAGAAAGGTTTTCGGAGATATTCTCGACCGTTTTCAACAAGGCGGAGAAGGCGATCAAAACGCACGATCGGAAGTCGGGAGTAGGCAGTTATGAATTCCTTCCTGCTTTGGTGGAACCTTCTCGATTTGAAAACTAAAGTTTATGCGATTCTAATATTCGGAATTCTTGTTTTTCTGCTCGGAGCGAGAGGCGTTTCGGTCTTTTCAAAAATAATTCACGGCGGAGGTTCGCATGAAGTCAAGGAAATCAATCTTTCTCCCGGTTCTGCTTACGATTCTGATTGCGTGCCGGAATCCGGCAGATCGTGTCCGTGATCGACGTAACGAGGAATGCAAGGGAAGTTTTTCATCCGTTAATTACGCTTTGACGATTCCCGAGGAAGCGAGTTCTCCTCCGCCGATTCGAATCGGTGGAGAATGGTATGTGACTTCGGGAAGATACAACGCGTATCGAATTCACGCAAAGGATCTTTCGCGTTGTTTGTTCAGAGAAGAATGCGTTCGCAAATGGACGGAATGGGAAAGGGATTGTTCGGAACTGAGGGTTCGTTTTCTCGAATCCAGTCTGATTCCCGGTTTATTCTCCATTCGAAGATCCTGCGAGCTCAATCAACCCGTTTGTTAAACGAAGGACATATATTATGATTTCATACATTTCTCATCCTATTTCGCCTTGGAATCCGCAAAGAAAAGATCAGGTTACGCCCCGTCTTTTTTTAAAGGATTACCAACAATGTATGGGCAACGTGTTTCAGGATCTGATCGTTTATATCGGTCTGATCTATAGAATCCCCGATTTTATCCATCTGACGACTTATAACTATTACGCGCTTTTCGAAGATTGGGTGATTAAAAACGGAAAGAACGTTTACGATTCCTTTGATCACGCAGAACATTTTAATATTCTAATGAAAGACAACGAGATTCCTTTTAAGGTCGTGAAGAAAAAAGGAAACAAGGAAGAACTATGCGCGTATTTCGAAAAATGGAATTATCCCTGCGGTTTGGGAACGTTTCTCACGCAAAAAGGACATATCATACGCGGCATCGGAATCGTTATCAACGAAGACGGTAAAAAATTTCTAAAAGCTTCCGATCCTTACGGCGTCGGGCCTCGTTACGTCGATCCTTACGGACATATGATTCAATACGAGTTGGACGCGCTTTTCGATCTCGGGGTTCCGAGTATTTTTTATCTGGAGAAATAGGGGCGGTTTGATGCGGTTCGCGCCTTGTTCGAAAACGGAAACACGTTATACTTTCATCGCAACGGAAAAATCTTATTATGAGAATCAGCCATATAGAATATCTAAAATCCTTGATCCTCTCGGTCAAAGTTCTTCCTGAACCTCCCGCGACCGAACCGGTTTCCTTGTTTTCGGAAAGCAGAATTTTTCAAACGAGTCCGAATGTCGACGATTATCCGAGTTTGTTTCCGTTTTGTGTTTTGATTCAATTCCCGCTCGTTTCGATCGCGGACGGTAAAAGGTTTCAAAAGCTCGAACCCGAGACCATAAGCGGAGTTAAAAATATCCGTTTTTTAAAAAGACATTATATTCAAGAATTTACATATACGATCCATTTTTGGATGCAGAATTCCGCCAAAGACGTTCCGTCCGCCGGACATTTGGGTTCGGGCGTCGGATCGCTCGGAATCATCGATCAAATTCTCATCTATCTTTCCAATCATCGGAAATTCGCCACGGCGCAAGGAATCACCGTCGAGGTGAAACCCGGAGCTTCTCTCGTGGTCTCCGATTCTTCCGAAAATCTCGGATACTATAAATTGAAGATGGAGATCGTTTTCAGCGATGGACTTTTTGAAACGGAATCGGTTCCCACTTTGGCTCAGGGAACCTTTCAGATCGAAGAGCCAACTGAAATAGGAACATCGGAGGAACAATGAAAGCAGTTGAGTTTATTAAAAAGTACGAAATTACCCCGGCTCTGGCCGCGGGTTTTTTGGATCATCTACGCAGAGATCCCGAAGAAGAAGTAAAGGAAGAGATTCTTAAATCCGCTTATCGCGAATTTTCGGGAAAGGACGCGGACAAAAACAAAAGCGTTGCAGAGGAGAATTCTTCCGAACACGCAGAGGAAAAAAATTCACTTAAGGTAAAAACGAACGAGCCGAATCAAAAATCTGATATTCAGAAATAATAATATAAAGAGCGGCTCGTCCGCCATTCTACTCAGTTGCTCTTAATATTAGGAGCGTATCAATGTCAACAGGCGACGTGACTACCTACCATCAGAACGGTGGGATCAACTTCAACGACGTTAAACCGGATCGCGTAGGTTCCAAGGTCGGAACTGCGGAAACCGGCGACGTAAACAGAGTCTATGTCATCAATAACACCCCGCAAGCAAAGGACGTTTTCGGAAGGGGAGAACTCGTGGATTCTTTGGAACAATTCTTCGAAGAGTTCGACGAATCCAAAGGACAAAAACCGGTTCCGGTTCTTTGTGTGCGTCCTCAAAACGACGTTGCGGGAACGATCGGAACTCCGACCAAAATCGGAAGCGGAGAAGCGGCTTTACCGACGACTTCCGGAACACCAACGGGAAGCAGAGTTGTGCTTCTTAAAATTACAAAGGCGGGAGCGCCCGGAGTTGCGGAGTATCGCAAATCCGTGGACGGAGGCGCAAACTTCTCCACTCCTTTGATTACTCCTGCGAGCGGTTCTCCGATTTCTTTGGACGCAGGTGTGAGCGCGACCTTTACTGCTGCGTCCACTCCCGCAAACACTTTTAAAGTCGGGGATACTTACACCTTTACGATTACGGGTCCAAGTGCGTCTAACGCGTCCAAGTTGACCGCGATCGAGGCTTTAAAAAGAGAATACGGCGCGTATTGGATTCATGTTTTGGGCCCCGCGTCCAGAGCGTTTGCAATGTCGTGTAACGTTATTTTGGAAGAGATGGAAACGGAACATCACCTTCCTTCGTTTATCATTTTGGAAGCGAGAGGTAAGAATCAATCCGAAACTCTTCCGGAATATTTTCAATACGTTCAGGACGAGTTCGAACCTTTCGTTTCTCCTAAGGGAAGAGTGATGATCGCGGTCGGCGAGGCTCGTTATATCAAAGGCGGAGTCAACGCTTCCGGCGGTTATTCTGCGGTTAAGTCCGCTGGAGATTCCATCGGAGTTTGGAGAAACTTCGCGACTATGGCGACCGCTAAGATCGCGGCCGCGCCGGTGAACGTTTCGATCGGATATGTGAAGGACATGCGGTCGTTGACGTTCTCCGAAATCCGTTACTGGGATAGTGGTTATCGGGACTACATGGATCTGCTTCACGATATGGGTTTGATGGTTCTCAAACAATACGACGACTACGACGGAATTTTCATCGCAAGAGATAAGATCAAGGCTTCGAGCGATTCCGATTTCAAGGAACTTCCGGAACGCAGACGCGCCGATAAGATGCATCGCATTCTTTATCGAGAATCTCTTCAGTTTCTGAATATGGATACGGAAGTCGACTCCGGTTCCGGCGGTCTTGATTATCTGAAAACGTATATCGATTCTAAAATCTCCGCCGAGATGGAAGCTCCGGGTAGAAAGGAAATTTCGGGACACGAGATCATTCTCGATCCGAATAAAACCTTCAACACCGATCGTATTCTCAAAGCGAAGTGCAAGATGTACGTAAGCAACAGAACCAAAGCGATCGAGTGGGAAACCTCTTTCGCCACACCTAAATAGGAGTAAGCAATGGCATTAGAAGTAGTAAAGGAAAATTATAGCTTCACCAATCTCGAGTTGAAACTTTTCGGCTACGATATGGTGAACTTTTCCTCGTTCACGTTCGATCATGCAGTCGAGATCGAACTCACATACGGAAAAGCGGGAGAAATCGTAGGATACACCACAAAGAATTACAAACGAAACATCAGCGCGGAAATTTATTTCGAAGAACTGGATCGTTTGATTCTTCTTGCGGCGCCTTACGGCGGTTTGATCGAGAAGCTTCCACCCGCTCCGTTGACCGCGATCTTAAAAGCGGAAGGAAGACCCGACTTTAAATACATCGCACCTGCGGTTAAGATCACGAAATACAACGCGGATATCAAAAGCGGAAACTCGGGAGCGATCGCGGTTCCGTTGGAAATCGCTTTGTTGTCGATTCCGGTCATTACGTTCGCGTAAGGATCGTTTAGAACCTTCATAAAAGGAAAAAGGAAACAAGATGAATCCATTAATCAGTTCAATTCCGGCTTTAAAGGAAGCTTTCGAAAAACTTCCCCAGCCTTATCAGAACATAGACGACGACTTTATCGCACGCAATAAGGACGCGATCGATTCGATCAAATCCCATTTTGCAGATAAGGGAGGAGTTCACGTTTTGGATGCGGGCGAAGGAAGAAAGATCATCTGCAGAGTACCTAACAAGACTCAGGTGGACGATACCCTTGAAAAGGCGAGAAAGGAAAAACAAACCGATGTCGCACAACGTCTCACGGGTCAGTGTTGTCTGTATCCTAGTTTCGATGTTGTGAACGGTTGGGCTCAAGATTCTCCGGGAATTTTTATTCCGATCAGCAACAAACTGATCGAGCTTACTGCGACCACGCAAGAGGTGACCGCAAAAAAGCTATAGGGGAGAAGCTTCAGCTTCTTAAAGCCGGGAACGGTGCGTTGGAAGTTCTTCTGATGTACTATTTCCCGGGAAGAAAGATGGAATATCCGTTGGACGGAGACGAACGCGAAAGTTATGAAACTCAATTGGCCGCCGAATTGGAATTCGTGCGGCTGATCGAGATCAACACTCTTACTCGAGCGATCGTAAAAGCGTTTAACGGCGATTAGATGTTACCGGAGGCGGGGTATGGCTGATACGAACACGAGCGAAATGAAAATTGTCTTTACGATAGCGGATCTCGCCTCCAGTAAAATCGACGAGATCAATCGGAAATGGGACGCAATGAAAACGTTGATCGGCGAGAATAAAGATCAAGCGGTCGAATTGGGAAAGGCCGTTGAAAAAATAGATTCCGGCAATCGAATGTTAAAACTCGCGACTCAGTTCGTAAAGATCGCGAAATATTTATACGACGCAAGAAGCGAAAGCTCCAAATTGGAGAACGGTTTTAAAAAACTCGGGGTTAGCGTTCAAGACGTCGCTTCCATCAAAGATCATGCGTTTAAACTTTCGGGTGAAACTGGAATTCCGGTCGAACAAATACTTGCAAGTGCGCTCAAGATCAAATCATCGTTCAAGGATCTCAATGCGGCCAACTTGAACGCGATGGTCGGAGCGGTGACAAATAACGTTCTCGCTACCGGAAACAGTTTCGATGAAGTAACGAATCAAATCATCGCCGCTGGAAAATCGGTTCAAGGGTTTAACGGAGATCTCAATCAATTAAAATTCGGTAATATAGATGATTTTGCCAAAGCCGCCGAAGTTTTGGATCGTTCTTCCAATCAATTCGGAAGAATTTCGAACGCTTGGGAAAATTTTAAAAAACATTTAGGAAGTGGGATCGAAAACTCCGCGCTTGTTAAGTTCGGAATCTTAGAATCCGCGCTTTCAAAAATTTTCAGATTCATCGCCGGAGGAATCGAAACTCTCAACGTCTTTTTAATGAATAATCCTAAATTATTGGAATTTGCCGGAAATTTCACCACGTTAGGAATAGCCGTTTTATACGGGATCGGAGCCTTTTCCGCAATCAAAAGCGGAATTTTGGCGCTTAGATCGATCGCTCCCGCTTTGTTTACTTTGAAAGGTGCGTTAGCCGCTCTTCGAACCGGATTTTCACTTTTAGCCTCTGCGATCGCGGCGAATCCGGTCGGACTTATTATCGTTGGATTTGTAGCCGGTGCGGCATTGATCATAACGTACTGGGACGAGATCAAGGCGGCGGCGATCGTCGCCGTGGATTATATATTAGAGAAATTGAATTCACTTGTGGATTTTCTTACGTCGGCTTGGGACACGGTCAAAGCCGCTTGGATGGAAATGCCGGATTGGGCCAAAGGGCTCGTTGCGGTGATCGCGGGAGTCATTCTCGGACCGATCACACTCTTTTTAGGTTTGTTTGCGGGCATTGGACTTACGATTTACAATTACTGGGACGATATTTCGAACTTGGCGAGTAGCATCGCCGCTTACGTTTCCGATCTTTGGAACATTTTGGTAACAGGTGTTATCGGATTCGGTAATTCAATATTAGAGAATTTGAATCAGTTTTGGAATACCTTTCTTTCAATCGGCCCTTGGTTGATGGAGCAGTTTAACGCGATTTGGAACGGAATCTGGAACGCGATTCCTGAATCCGCAAAAACGGCGGGATGGAATTTGATGAAAGCGTTGGGAAACGGAATTCTTGCGGGACTTAACTTTATAACACAACCCATCAAAGAAGGTTTAGGTTTTATAGGAAGTTTTTTGCCGGGAGGTTCCAAACAGAATCAAGGTCCTCTTGGCAAACTGCTCGGGTTTAAGAACGGTTCAAGTTCGAATTCTTCCCCGGCTCCTGGTTTTCAAAACAACGTTAAAGCTCCGGGAGCTTCGAAACAAATTTCCGTTCCGGGTTTGCAATTCAAGGTGCAAACGACGAAACAACCGGGAATCACTCTGAATCAAACGCAAGGAATGAATACCGGAGGTTTGTCGACCAATAAGAACAATCGAAATTCTTCATTAGGAAATTCGAATGAACTTGGAATCGCTTCCGATCGTTCTAAGAAGAATCCGATCTTACAAAGATTTAACGAAACGATCGATTCGGATTCGAAGAGAGTCGTACGCAGAACCAGTGAGACTTCCGAGGTTACGGAGACGGGCTTCGGAAAAAAACAAAGCGGCTCTTCCTTATCCATAGGTTCGATCATCGGTCAACTTGTTGTGGGAGATAGAATGGCCAATAAGAAGAAGATCGGTGAAATCATAACCGATGCGATCTTCCAAGAGTTGGATCGTTTTGAGGAGATGGAATTAGCATGATCGGAGGAATTACACCGCCCGCGGCGCCCGCGGGATACATACCGCCCGAAATCATAACCGGCGACACGGATCGATTGGTGATCGGTCTCGATCTTTCCAGCGAATATGAATTTCCGTCCGGAACAAAAATTCGAGCGAATCAAGAAAAGAAAATAGAAGTTACCTCTATTCCCGGCGGAAAGGGAACCGTAAAGGAGCTTACCGGTTTCGGTGATTGGTCGATCACGATCGAGTTCACCCTTCTGGCAGCGACGTATGGCGCTGGAATTTTAGCGGCTCCTTCCAATCCTTTGGTAAAGAGTATGATTCAAAAGATAAGAGAATTGAAGAAGTTCTGGGAAACCAACGAAACGCTCTACTTGAATCATTCGATGTTAAACGCATTAGGAATTAAGAATGTAGTTTGCAAAAGTTTCGATTTGCCGGACGGGCCGATTCAATACAGTCAATCGATCACACTTACGTTCTTATCCGATGAGGAATACGATTTGGATCTCGCATCCGTGGAATCGAAAAACAGCGCAGTGGAGTCCTCGTTATGAGTCAATTTTACGTATTAAGAAACAATGATACTCTTCAGAGACTTTCGGCTCGTTATTACGGAAAATGGGAGTTGTGGAGATTGATCCTGGATAATAATCCTCAGATCGAAGATTGGACGAATTTGGAAGCGGGGATCCTGATCGAAATTCCCGATCCTTTGACGGAGAATCGTTTTCATACGATTTCCAGCGGAGATACGTACGAATCCATCAGCGCGTTTTACTATGGAACCGAACATTTTTCGGGAAAAATCAGGGAGAATAATTCGAACATTCAGCCGTATGAAAACGTGGGTTCGACTTTACACATAGAAGCGCTCGTTTCGAAAACCGAACTTGCAAACGCGAAAAAAAGGATGGCAATCTGATGCTGACTCTGGTTCAAGAATTAGAAATTTCTAATGCGAAGTTTCCCGCGGTCACGGAGGTCACGTTGGAATCTTCTCGTGAGATTCCGACGGACATACTGAAGATAAAACTTCCGAAATACAAAAATCTGAAAAAGGATTCGATCCTAAAATTTTCAAAGGTGACTTGGAAGGCCGGTTATACGAGATACGGGCTTTTTCCCGAATTCAACGGTTATGTATTGGAAATCAGTCCTAAGGTTCCTCTGGAATTGAAATGCGTGGATCCTTTCTTCTTTTGTCAGAGAAAAATCATGACTCAGGATTATCATCAAAAACCGTTGATGACTTTTCTAAACGATTGTATTCATCCCCAGATCAAATCTGATATTTCGATCGTTGTAAGGGACTCGGATATCAAACGAACGGTGGATATTCGATGCGCTAAAAAATCGGCGCGTTATGCGCTATCGGAACTCAAAAAGACGCACGGTGTCGACGTATTTTTTCACGATTGGAAATTAGTGGTTCAAAAAGCGTATTCTCATCCGGATTTGAGCCTTACCTCGAAAACGAGCGGATCGAATTCTCAAAGCGGAAGCACATCTTCGAAAAAGGAAAAGTTTCCGATCTTTCGATTCGGGGAGAATATTATAGAAGATGAATTAACTCCGCAAGAAAGCAAACCCTTTCAAATCGTGGTTCGCGGTGAAAATCCGAAAACGGGACAAACATACAGAGGGGAACACGGACAAGGAGAATCACGTTATTACGAAATCGACGGTTTGGATTCTCAAGGCGCCGAAAAAAGAGCGAAGGAAATTTTCGACGAAAAATGCGGTTCGGGTTTCAAGGGGAAATTTCTTTCCTTCGGTTTTCCTTCGATCACACATTCTCAGATCATCGACATACAAGATCCGGAAGATTCTTCGAGAAGCGCAAAGGCTTTCGTGGATCGTGTAATCAAAAAGTTTAATATGAACGGCTATCGTCAGGAAATTTATCCCGGCTTTTATCACGAGCCGCCGGCGAGCGGAAGTTCGAAATCGAATCGGGGAAAATAAAGAGGAAGAATGGCGGATAGAACTCTTATACAAGCGATCGTTCAAGCGTGGAAGATCGGATTCCCTATGTTCTTCGCGAAATCGGGAATCATAGACTCCGTGGACTCGGATAATAAACTCTTAACCGTAAAAGTTTCCGAAGACTTTATCCACAACGTGACTTGGACGGAACCGGTGATTCCGAGAACGGGTTCGAAATGTCTTTTGATCGCGAGGGATAATCTTGAAAAAAGATACACTGCGTTCGCCTTCGAAAAGATCGATTCGATCAAAACCAAGGTCGCGGATCAGGTAGAGCTGGAGATCCAAGAACATAAGGCTTATGTAAATTATAAAAACATGATTAAGGTTACGCTCGACGACGACGGTTTTCTTTTAGATCTCGGAGGAAAAACGTTTAAGATCCGGGGAAACGTGGAACAGGAAGGCGATTTTAAAACGACCGGGAAACTGGAAGCAAAAAAAGAAATCACCGCGTTTGCGGAATCTTCCAATTCGGTGGGTTTATCGTCTCACTTGACGGATTACGTGGATACTCCGGTCGGACCGTCCGTTTCGAGTAAACCGAAGGCAGGAACCTGATGATCGATTTTGGGAACGATCCGATTCGATTCGGAGATTTGACTTTGGACGCTTCGGACGACGATTTGTTAAGCGACGCGAATTCGGTAAGAATCGTTTTATCGGAGGTTCGGGAAATGTTCGAAATGACCGTCGCCGACGACATCGACTATCCCGAAATCTACAGCAGACAAAGGGTCGCTTTGAACTCGACGGAATACGGGGATCAGGCCGCTCGAATCCGGGACGCCGAAAGGATTTTAAAAATACATCCAGCGATCGATTCCAAGTCGATCGACGTCGCTCTCGATATGGAAAATCGGATCGTAGTCGATTTCCGATTAAAAACGGGAGAATCAGTTAAAGGAATTCTAATGAAATAATATGGAGGCATTCGGTGAATTTAAACATTACTAAAGAACAGGTTCTTACGGATCATCTTCAAAGCGTAAAGGCTTCGGGAGTATTAAAGAATCATACTTTCAGTCCCACTTCGAAAACGTTTTCGATTCTGCGCGCCGTTTCCAACGCGGTTTTTTTATTCATAGACACGGATCTTGTATCCGTTCAAAAAGCGATTCATCCTCATACCGCGGAAGACGACGCCTTGCACGAACATTTGATTCGAAGAGGAATGCAGTGGAAACCCGCGCTTCCTTCGATTCTAAAAGTAAGAATCGGCTCATCGATTCAACCTTCGGTGGATCGCGAAATTCCTCAATCCTTGATCGTTACGACTTCCGGTAACGAGGATCAGAAAGTAAGATTCTTTCTTCAAGACGCGTTGATTCTTCCCGCCGGAGTTTCCGCGGACGCACAAGGAAAGTTTACGGTGGAAACTCTCGTTCAATGTACCGTGGATGGTCCGATCGGAAACGTCGTTGCCGGCGCGATCAGTTTGATCGAAAATCCACCCGACGGAATCAATTACGTTTCCAACATAGAAATCAATCCGATTCAACAAGGTCAATATCGTGAAACAAGAACCTCGGTCAGGGCGCGTTTGCAAAACGCGGAAGGTGTTTCATCGAAATGGACTCCGGCTTGGTATAAGGGAGAAGCGGAAACTTTTTCTTTCGTAAAAAGAGCGATCTTCAAAAGCGCGAAAACGTTAAAGACGGACGGGGAAGTAAAAATTCTCGTGCAAGGAGCGGTGGGAACGTTGAACGCTTCCCAACTCGATCAAGTAAGAGATTATTTCAATTCCGAGGAAAACGATCCGGGCGGCGTCGCACACGTATTAGTCGAGAATGTTTCGGAGACGCTTATAAACAAAACGGTTACGGTGAAATTCTCTTCTTCCGATACGATTCCGAGCCAGGTTATTTTGGATCAAATCAAGGACGAATACTTTCTTTCTTTGAGCGAAGGTCAGGATTTTGTGGACGCTCAGTTGAAAGCGTTGTATCAAACTCTTCCGAATTGTATCGACGTGGAATTCAATCCATTAGGAAATGTTGATGTTCCTTCGGGTTCGTTGGCGAACGCGGGTCCCGGTTTTCAAACGATAGGCGTTGTGTATGTCTGATAAGTTCGTATTCGATTTCGATTCCGTCGTTTGGAAAAATCAGAGAAGCCTCGTTCGGAAACTCGGAGATTCGAGTTTATGGTATAAGTTTTTAAAATCCGTTCTTTCCATTCTAAACGAAAGAGCGGCAAGACTGAGTTGGTTGTATAGACAGATGTGGCTCGAAACCAGCGACGGTTTCGGATTAATATTATGGGGGGCGCGATATAAGATCGCAAAACTTCCGGGAGAAACAGACGAGTTGTATCGAAGCAGACTTTTACTTGCGAAACTTTTTAAGCTTTCGATCGCTTCCGTCTCTTCGAAAAGACAAGTAGTTCAATTCTCGACCGGGCTTAACTCGGATGAAATCCGATATTCCAAGGTTTATGAAACGGAGGAATCAAAAAATTGTTTCGTTATGGGCGGTCCGATCGACGGAAGAATGATGTCTCGCAAATACGTTCTATTTCGCTATCGATTTTTGTTTCCGAAACTTTCGGATTCGTTCGATCGAGCCGAATTGGTTCGTTCTATGGAGAATGTGAATGTGGGCGGTAACTTCTGTGAATTTTGGGAAGAACAAGGGACGTTCGAGCCTTTCGTCATGGGCGGCTCCGTATCGAACAAGTTTCATTCTCGCAGGGCGGAAAAATTAAAAGAATATTCAATTTATTAAATATACAAAATGCGGAATATTTTATTCCGTATGGCTACTCTTCGCTCCGTCAGGAGCAATTATGGAAAAAATATTTGTCTATTCTTCCGCAAGTCTGGAGGAATATTCGAACTCTAATTTGTCTTCGATAGAATTGGAGGTCGAACTTTTCAACCGAGATCAGTCGGATGGGTTAAAGAAGAAAATTCATCAAGGAATTTCCTTTCCTCCGGAAGGATATAAGTTCGAGGCGGGCGAGTTAAAAGAATTCTCCCTTTCCGAAAAGGCGGATCGAGGTTTGGTCTCCGTTCCGGAAGATATGAAGATCGAGGAGGAAAAACTCGTTCCGAAGACGGAACTTGAACTTCTTCAATGCGGTCTTTTAACGATCTCTTCTTATAAAGAAAAAAAGATCCGAAAAATTCATTCTAAGTTCGACGAAGCCTTGGATCGGATTCTTTGTAAGTATCCGAAAAGCGAACCGATCTCTTGGCCGATTTTAAGTCCTCAAGCGAAACAATGGCTTTCTGCAAATTCTCAGGAAAGGGAGAATTTAAAGTCTTCCCTAATCGCACTCGTAAGCGAATCAAAAACTATGGAAGACGATGATATTACGGAACTTGCAAGTTCCATTCTTGCTAAAGCGAACTCATACGAATCCTACTGCGGAATTTGCAAAAGAATCAAAAGAGAGTTGGTCTCTCAAATTCAAAATAACGTAAAGACGAACGTAAACGTTCTCTATAACGAATTGGAAGCGATCGAAATCGATTTTCCTTCCTTTGAAGGAGCTGTTCATGGATAAATTATCGGGCATTACTTTTCCAAGCGTGAACAAAAGGGTTTTTCCGGAAGATTGGAAAAAGGAACAGGAATCGAAAAGTCAGGAGATCATCAATCGAGATTTGGATCTTGTCGGTTTCGGACTACAATCGGGCGGAACGATCGTCGTAGGCTCGGGTTCGAATCAGGTGGACTTGATCGACACGATCATCGCTTATGACGCGGAAGGAAAAAGAATCGAAGCCGCGCCGGTCGCGGGTATTCCTGTACCGAATAACGTTACTTGTACTCTTGTGGTTCGTCATAAGTTCATGGAAACGTTATACGATAGTCCTTCGAATCTTCCGAGCGACGGCCCGAATGTTTGGAGAGATAATTCTTTCGAGATTTTAGCAAGACAAGGTTCTCTTGTCTCGGGCGATATTCCGTTGAGATCAATTTCGTCTAACGCTTCCGGTGTGGTTACGCTTGGGACCGACTTAAGAGTTTGGAGAGGCGTTTCTACAAACGGCATCAAGGACGGACAAGTAACGGAAGAAAAACAAGCAGTATCCGTGAAGACCGGACTCGTTACGGACCTACATGCGGATTTGATCACATTCATCAATCCGGATACGAGCAATCCGCTTAAACTTGTAAAAGGAATCAATCAAAGCTATCTTTATTCTAAAAATTTTGCGGAAGTTACCTTCAAACAAGAGCGCAAATTTTTGGGAGAGATGTTTTGGATGGACGAGCTTAGATTGCCGTCCGCGGATTTTCCTGCGTTTTGTTTGGCTTCCGCGGATCAGTTGATCAACGCAAATGGCAACGGTGGAATGCCAGACTTAGTTTCGTATTGGTTGAATAAACCGTTGCGTTACGATCCGCTCGGAACCAACGTAACTGACTTTGATGCGGCGAGTTACACGATTGCGAGTAATGTTCTTACGATAACTTTTGCAAATACAACTGCTTGTCAAAAGATGATCGACGCTTTGGTAGAGGATAACCTGGTTCAGGGCGGATCTTTTACGAACTGGATGACCGGGACTCTGTCGCAGGCGATCGGTGGTGTTCCGGCTAACGCAACTCTTGCGATCACGGCGCTTTCTTCGGGCAGTAGAACGATTAGCTTTTCTTGCGCTGCGGCCAATTCGAGCGGCTCTTTAACGGGTGTTAAGCTGCGTTTTTACAAACACAGATTACCGGATATAACTCCGGGAACCACGATTACGAATCAGGTTCGTCATTTTGCAATTCAAGGGCGCGGCTTTGTTTCGGTGATGGATGTGGATAGCGATTGGATCGGAGGGTTGAGAAGAAGGGATCGGTTTCAAGGACATTCCCATGCTATTGGAGCAGGTGCCTTAGGAGGTCCGACTCCGGGGATTCTCGATAACGCTTATAATAATGTAAACGCTACTTCTAATACGATTGTTAGAAATGTAATTACGGATACAACGTATGGCGGACAGCGTTCGGGAAAAACCACCGATGCTCGAGGTTTATCAGCTTTTCCTTATGTGTTTGTTAAGAGGGTATTATAGTTATGGATAAATTATCAGGAATAGAATTTCCAAGTTTAGGAAAACGAGTTTTTCCTGAGGATTGGAAAAAGGAACAGGAATCCAAGGGACAGGAAATTCTCAATCGGGATTTGGATGCGTTCGGTTCAGGAATCGATTGCGGAGGAACGATTGCAATTAGCTCGACGCCGAGCAAAGTAGATTTAATCGATTCACTCATCGCTTATGATGAAAACGGCAAAAGGATCGAAGTCCCACCAACGATCGGAATCGTGGTTCCCAATAATGCGTCTTGTACTTTAGTCGTTCGTCATAAGTTTCAAGAAACTGCATATACTAGCCCCTCAAATATACCCGATGATGGTCCAATCGTTTGGAGAGACAACTCCTATGAAATCATTCCAAGACAAGGAGCATTGGTTGCAGGTGACGTTGCTCTTCGAGCTATTTCTACGAATGCGTCCGGTGTTGTCACGTTAGGAAACGATCTTAGAGTCTACCGCGGAATCAGAGGCCGTCGCATTAAGGACAACGAAGTGACCGAGGAAAAACAAGCAACCTCGGTTAAGACCGGTTTATTATCGGATTTAAATTCGGATATCATAGCGGGTATCAATCCGGATACAAATAATCCGTTGAAGTTTGTAAAGGCGATCAATCAGGTTTATCTTTTCTTTAAGAATTTTACGGATCTCATTTTCAAACAAGAGCGCAAATTTTTGGGAGAGATGTTTTGGATGGACGAGCTCCGAACGCCGTCTGTGGATTTCCCTGCGTTTTGTTTGGCTTCCGCAGATCAGTTGATCAACGCAAGTGGAACGGGTGGAATGCCAGACTTAGTTTCGTATTGGTTGAATAAACCGTTGCGTTACGATCCGCTTGGAACCAACGTAACTGACTTTGATGCGGCGAGTTACACGATCGCGAGTAATGTTCTTACGATAACTTTTGCAAATACAACTGCTTGTCAAAAGATGATCAATGCTTTAGCAGAAGAAAATTTAGTCCACGGTTCGTTCACAAATTGGATGACGGGAACGCTTTTACAAGCTGTCGGCGGAGTACCCGCGAATACTACAATGGCGATTACGGCGATCTCCACTTCAAGTAGAACGATTAGCTTTACTTGCACTGCGGCCAATTCAAGTGGTTCTCTTTCGGGAGTCAAAGTTCGGTTTTACAAACATCGATTGCCCGATGCAATTCAAGGAACGACAATTACAAATCAAGTACGGCACTTTGCAATTCAAGGGCGCGGTTTCGTTTCCGTCATGGATTCGGATTCAGAATGGATCGGCGGTTTGAGAAGAAGGGATCGGTTTCAGGGACATCGACACGGCGCTTCTACATCCATTTCATTTGATATACCGCAAGGCGGCGCTGGGGGCGGCGCAGGTTCTTTGATAGCTGCAGGTTCGATCGGTGATGGAATTCCGCGTGGTGTACAACTCAATGGTTATCCTTCGACAAGTGTGAATGGACCTACCGTTGATTCGAGTTATGCGCCGCTTAGATTTGGTTTGACAACCGATGCACGTGGTGTTGCACTATTCCCATATATATTCGTGAAAAGGATCTTGTAAAAAATATCCAATAGCGAAATAAATTTCACGTGTAAATTGATTTGATACATGATTACACGTGAGATTCTACGTATGATATTATTTAAAATAATTGAAATAAAAAACTTTAAGAATTATTAACTTGAAATAGATTCAATATTCTTTTCAATGAGATACCTGTATTATTCAGAAAATAGAATCATAGAGATCGTTTGATTTAAAATTAAAGAAAGGATATTCAATGATACAAATGTCGAATCGTATTCATTGGGTCGATACATTAAAGTTTCTTGGTATATTTGCAATTTATATCGGTCATTTTGGTGTCGCTGCCGGTAAAGCATACTCGTTCGTTTTCCTTTATCACGTTCCACTCTTCTTTTTTGTTTCCGGTTTTTTTGCAAATTCCACTTCGAGAACTTTATTCGGTTATTATCGATATAAATTTTTTCAGTTAATAGTTCCCTATGTTTTTTTCTCCATTTTGGCCCTCGTATATTATTCAGTATTGAACGATTGGGAATTCCCTCAAGTCGTTGGAGTAGGTAAAACATTCTTATTTGGGATACGGAATCAGGTGCACGCGGCATCTCTATGGTTTATACCGTGTTTATTTATAATTAGTCTTTTACATTACACTCTTTTAAAAATTTTTAAAAATACCTTTCTACTTTTTGTTCTCGCGGCTTCGCTTTGCGCAATTAGTCAGCTCTTTCTTTCCTTTAATCCATTGAATCAGCCGTCTTGGGCTTTTAACGTCGATAGCGCGATGTATTATTATGTTTATTATGTTCTCGGATCTATATTGTTTCCTTTGTTGAATAAAGAAATATCAGTTCAAGATAAATTGTATTGGATTCCATTTGTAATCGTTTCAATTCTTTCAATCTTTGTTTCAATCGTATGTTATGTAATCGGTGTTGATTGGATCTATAAAAAAGTGTCCTTTATTTTCGATCTTTATCCCTTAGGTTTTACTTTTTCCATATGGATCGGTATGATGATTATCTATTCGAATGTATTGCTTGCAAAAATGCTTTCTAAAGTTTCTTTTTTAGGAAGTTTGGGGAAGGAAACTTTAATCTTTTGTGGAATCGAAAACGTATTTAAAAGCTTATTTACACAATGCTTTTTACTACTGGGTTTGGGGATCAATTTAACGAATCCAATGGCTACGATTCTATTTTCTTTCCTATGTCTTGTGGTTTCTTATTTTACTTTGATTCGGTTCTTGAACCGGTATTTTCCTAAGTTTGTAGGAAAACTTTCTGAATCATCGAAATAATTCATCCCACCACACCTCCAAAAATAAAAAAGGCGATGATTTCTCATCGCCCCTTTTGAATCAGATTTCTGATTGATTGAATTATTGTTGAGGAGCTGAAGTCGCGAAACGGAAGGTAACTCTTCTGTTTTTAGCGTCTTTTGCATCCAAACCGGAAACAGGCTCGGAAGAACCAGCGCCTTTCGTAGTGATTCGATTCGCAGGAATTCCTTGTTTAATCAGAGCTTGTTTAACCGCGTTCGCGCGAAGTTCGGAGTAAAAGATATTTCCTTTTTTATCGCCTTCTGCTTGTTCAGGACCGATTGCATCGGTGTGTCCGGTAATTTCAAGAGCGTAGCTGTCAGGAAGTTTTCCAAGACCTTCTTTGATCACTGGAGCGTTTACTTTTGACCACTCGCTGAAATCGCCAGCGTTAACGTCTGCTTTTTTGTAGCTGAATCCCGGACGAGTTAAACCGTCTGGATATCTAAAATCCTTCAGTTTATCGTTCAAGGAGTCTGCAATCGCTTGCGGAGAATTTACATCGACGCTTCTGTTTGCTGCAGCGGATTGCTCTTGTCCGGACGGCTCAGGGGCGGATTCCTCTTTTTTTTCAGCGGAGGAGCAAAGAGTGAATGAAAATGCAATTGCACCGAGCAGAATCAGATTCAAAATCTTTTTGACCATGTTTCTATCCTTCCTTAGATCTAAGGGGTTTTGGTTTCAGTGTGTCATGATAAGGCTTAGGAAGGAAAATGGAAACTGTTTTTTTAGAGTGCTAAAAACACGCGAAGTAAAAATCTGGAATCCTTTCGTCATTTTCAATGAACTTAGAACTAAAAGCAGAGGTCTCAGAAGAATTCACCGGAAATCGATTGGATCGGTTTTTGAAATTCTCTTTTGGAGACGAAGTTTCCCGAGCTTCGATACAAAAGTGGATAGAATCGGGATATGTACGCAACCAAGACGAAAAAGTTTTCGATAAAAGCTCCTGGAAGGTAAAAACCGGCGAGCAATACTTTCTCTCTATTCCTCCAAGGCCGCCTCTCAATTTAGAACCGATCCCGATGGCGTTACCCGTCATTTTAGAAAGAGAGAATTATCTCATCATTCACAAGCCTCCCGGAATCGCAAGTCACAGCGGACCCGGAGATCGATCCCCTAGTTTGGTAAACGGACTTCTCTATCATTTTAAAGAATTATCAAAGGCCGGGGGAGAAGCGAGACCCGGAATCGTCCACAGATTGGACAAACCAACCGAGGGTTTGATTCTAATCGCAAAGAACGATCGAGCTCACGGAAAGTTGTCCGAATTGTTTCGGAAGAGAGAAATCGAAAAGAAATATTATGCTTGGGTACAAGGACATCCTCCGGACGAAGCGGGAACGATCGACTTGCCGATTTCAAGACATCCGGTCGAAAGACTGAAGATGACGATTTCTCCCAAAGGAAGAAGATCCGTTACTAATTATAAAGTACTAAAGTATATCAATTCTCGCTCGGGAAGAAAATTCAGTTTTGTGGAGATTGGATTGGAAACGGGAAGAACCCACCAGATCCGCGTGCATTTTCAAAGTCAGAGATGTCCCGTAGTCGGGGACTTATTGTATTCCAGAGTCGGAGCGCAATACGAATCCTACGGTTTACAACTGATCGCATATTCTCTTAGATTTATAGATCCGTTTACCGGAGAAAAAATAGAAGCGACTTTACCTCTCAGCGAACGTTTTCTCAGATTTGAGAAGAATGCTCCGCAATTCTAACACGGATTCCGGCCGGATCTTTGCGATCGGGAAGAACCGGAAAATTCTCCCTATAATCCGAAATCGATTTTTGAAAAGCCTTGTGGAATAAAATCGTTTCGACTTCTTCCCCAGCGTCCGTAAATTCGCCGTTCGGTTCGACCGCGAGAGAATGTCCGTTGTGATGAACGCTTTTGTTGTAACCGGCGATCCCGATCCGATTCACTCCGAAAACATAAGCCTGATTTTCGATCGCTCTTGTTTTGAGGATCAATTCCCAGTGATGAATTCTCGGAATCGGCCAGTTTGCGTGGATCGTAAAGATGTCCGTTTCACCGGCCAGTCTTCGGAAGATTTCCGGAAAACGAATGTCATAACAGATGAACGGAGTGATTCTGAAACCGTTGAGATCGTAGCTGATGATTTCCGAACCCGAACTGTAATGGCGATCCTCGCCGCCGAACGTAAACGGATGAATTTTAGAATATCTTAATATGATTTCACCGTTCGGATTTACTACGCTGACCGTGTTGAACGGTTTTCCGTCCGGATTCTTCCGGATCCAACCTGCGCAAACGACGGCTTGCGTTTCTTTGGAAATCTCTCTTAAAAAAGTTTCGGTCGGACCCTCGTCGGGTTCGGCGATTCTTTCCGATCTCATCGTAAAACCCGTTGCGAAAGTTTCGGGCAAAAGAATCAGATCCGCTTTTTCGTTTTTGTTTTTTTCAAGAGAAGAACGAATCAGCTTTCGCACGTGTTCGTAATTCGCATCTTGGTTCTCCCAAGAAAGATCGCATTGAACAAGAGCCACGTTGAGTTCACCGGGATTCAATGGATTTCATTCTCCTTAAAAAATTGTCTTTCGTACGATCCAAGTTTCGACGGCCTCTGATTCTTAGACTACGAAGACGGATTTTCATTCTTCCGAACAAACGGTTTCTTGGCAACCTTATGAAGTTTAGGACGAATCGTAATTTCGGTAAAACCCAAATTCTCGGGACCGGAAAGCGCATACTCGAACGCTTTCAAAATTTCGGAAACGTTCAAATAAGAATTCGGATCGGAATCCTTTTCAAAATCGAGGCGCTCGTAAAAATCCGTGTCCGCGACGTCCGGGTTGACGCTTATCAATTTGACTCCCGATTTTCGGATTTCCTCGAATAAATTTAATCCGAAATGCCTGAGACCGGCCTTGGTTCCCGCGTAAGCCGCGCCTCGAAACGATTCCTTAAAGGCCGAAACCGAATGAATCTGAAAGATCCAGCCTTCGTTCTTTTTTAAATCCCTTAAAAGCAGTTTTGTGATCAGAATCGGAGAAACGAAGTTTACTACGAGCATTCTTTCCAATTCGTCGAAAGGAATTTCCTCGTGAGGCGCAAAGTTGCCTATGCCCGCGTTGTTCACGAGAATTTTGAGGGGAGGTTCTTCCTTTAGAATATTCTGTAATTTGAATGTGATTTCCTTCGTATTCGAAAGATCCAATCCTACGTGACGGTATAAGGGAGAATTTTTTAAGACCGTCGATTTCGGCTCCGTTCTCGCGATCCCGACGACCTTATAACCTTGGGAAATTAAAAATTCGGAGATCGCTTTTCCGAACCCTTTGGATGAGCCGGTTACGATCGCCAAAGCGTTGTTCGGTTCCAAGTTCGTTTTCATTTTGTTTCCATTTCGCTTGCCACGAGTCTGTGGATTTTTTCCCGAGGAACAAAGACTTCCAATTCTTTTTCGACCGTATCGAACATTTCTTTTTCCAATTCTGTCGGATAGGATTTAACTCCGACGTGCGTTTCCATCGGAAGATAATAAAGATAGGAATCCGATCTTCTTTTTTTGGAGTTCTTAAAATAATCCGAATTCATCCGAAAAACTCCGAGACTGATTTCGCGAAGTTTTTCTCCGGGAATTTCTCGGAAAATCGCGCGAACGAATTCTTGATAAACGGATTTCCAATTCGGAACGTTGAGAATCGGATCCAAACAAAGACGAACCTGCCAACCCGCGTTCAACGCGTCCCTTATGTTTTTCAATCGGGAAGAAAGTCTCGGAGTCAATGGTTCGTGCTCCAAAATCACCGATTCGGGAGAAAGCGTCCAAGCGAGAATGATATTCGAAGTCGGCTTCAGATCCGCGATCGATTTGAAATTCGCGCTTTTGGTTCTGATTTCCACGATCAAATCCGGATTCTCGCTCGCGAACAAGATCCATTCTTTACAATATCCTAATATGTTTTCGAGCGCGAGAAGATCCGTATCGTAGGATATACAAAGATAAAGCGGTTTGGAAAGTTCGAGTTGTTCCTTGGTTTCCCGGATATAATCCTCGTTGTTTACGAAAACCACGAGGTTCGCGGAAGAATACATTCCCTGAAGATAACAATACGAACAATTATAAAGACAATTGAGTACGAGCGCGTTGTAATAAAAAAAACGATAACCGAAGTCGGGCGCGACTCCCGAGCCGGAATATAAGAATTGTTCTTTACGTTTTGCTAATATAAGTTTCGGACTTCTTTTTTGGGCCTGAAAATTCTGTGCGGAAGGATTAAAAACTTCCTTGTACGAATCGATGGAAACCGGAATCGATTCCGGAAATTTGGAAAGAATTGCCGAAGTATTCGGATGATTCTTCGCCGATTCTTCCACATAAATATGGGAGAATCGTTTAGGACTGATAAAATTGTCGGAGCGCATACAATCCTTTTTTGCCTTCTTCCCTGGTTTTGACCTTCGGATTTTTCGGGTCGCCTAAATCCGAAAGTATATTATGATTTCTTAAAATTTCAATCCCCGGTACCGGAGAATTTCCGGTTCTGATCTTATAACCGATCATCCAATCCTTCAATTGAATCGTTTCGGTTTCCGATAAACGAAGAATTTCGGTCATTTGCAAAAGTACGGCCGTTTCCTCTTTTTCCAGATCTGCTTCTCTTTGGTTCGAGATCGGAATCGAAAGGATCGAAATCAGATTCGGAAGTTCCTGCGAAATTCTCAGAGAAATCGTATCCGCAATCCCGAGTCCTTGCGAAGATTCTAATTTTGTAAAATGATCCGAAACCGTTTTTACGATTCGAATCCGATCGCCGGAAAAGAATTTTCGGGAAGCCTGAAAAAAACCGTAAGCTTCCATGTCGACTAACGCGTTCGGAAGCGTTGAAGTTTCGTTTTCAAAAACCGGTTTGTCCACGGTCAGCAACGTGGACTCGGGAATCGGCGATTTGAAAAGAATATCCGGATAAACGTTTCTTTGAGAACCCTCGTCCGTAATCTTATGGATCAAAAACGATTTTCCGATTTCGGAAAATTCTTTCGGAGCGCCGCAGATTCCGAAGTTGAAAATCCAAGAAGAATCCGCGATCGATTCTTTGAATTCGTTTAACAAAAACGCGACCGACATCGCCGAATAAATCTTTCCCATTCCGGAAATCACCAAGGTATGGTTTTCGTTTTGATAGACCGGAAACGGGTTTTTATCCCGGAGAATTTTCAAACCCAAGGTTTCGATCAATGGTTTTGCCTCCGGGAAAAGGGCGACGGAAATAAAAATCATCTTTCTTTCTTGATACCTGAACGTAGAATTTGGGACAAGAGAGAAATCATCGAACGAGAAAGAAAAGGAGCCTTTCATGGATTTGATCGAAAAGGTAAAAAGGGAATTTTGGCCGAAATTGAAGTCCGTGGTTTCCAAGATTCCGTTTACGGAAGATCTCATCGCGCTTTATTATTCTATGATGGATCCGGAAACCCCGCTTAGAACCAAACTCGTCATCGCCGGTGCGCTCGCTTATTTCATTTCTCCGTTAGATGCCGTTCCCGATTTTATTCCCGGCGCCGGATTTCTGGATGACGCGGGCGTGATTGCGGCCGTACTGGCAAGTGTTCAGTCCGCGATCCGACAAGAACATAGAGAGAAGGCCAGAAAATTTCTGGAAAACGAATGAGCTTAGACAACGAAATTAAAATCCGATACGAACACTTCCTAAACTTTCTTCCGAAGGTTATGGAATTTTTAGCGACCACACAGGAAGAATCCGATCTCAACATCGCCTATAAAGGAGAGATCGATCTTGTAACGAAAGCGGACAAGGGTTCCGAGGAAAGAATCATCAACGAGATCGATCGAATGTTTCCTACGGATTCGATTCTCGGAGAAGAAGGAACCAATAAGACGGGAACTTCTTCCTTTAAGTGGATCGTCGATCCTTTGGATGGAACCGTGAATTATTCTCATCGTCTTCCTTTGTATTGCGCTTGCATCGGTTTGGAAAATTTGGAAAACGGAGAAGCCGTGATGGGAATCGTTCCGCTTCCTAGTTTGAACGAAATTTATCACGCACGCAAAGGTCACGGCGCGTTTAAAAATCAAAAAAGAATCTCCGTTTCGAAGACGAAAGAATTAAAACAATCTTTGTTATCCACCGGATTTCCGTACGATCGAGAAAAGAAAATCGATCGACTCATGTTTTATTACAGAAACTTTTTATTGAAGACGAGAGGCGTTCGAAGAACCGGAGCAGCGGGATTGGATCTTTGTTGGGTTGCGGAAGGAAGATTCGACGCGTTTTGGGAAGAAGGTTTGAAACCTTGGGACATGGCCGCGCCTTCGGTGATCGTAAACGAAGCGGGAGGAAGAATGTCCACATACGACGGCAATACGTTCACGCCTTATATTCCGAACGTAGTTGCGAGCAACGGAGTTCTTCACGAAAAAATGATGGAAGGAATGCAGGAGTATCTTCGCATTCCGACTTGAAACGCGATCGTTTTAACGATCCGTAGGAAGTGAGATGCCGAGTTTAGGGAGCGTTTCGCCGAGTTAAGGCGACTCATCAAGAACGATTGATTTTGAAAGATCAAAGTCCTGCGTATTTTTTCTGAATCGTCTTTTCGATCAAACGAAGAAGTTTTTCGCGCACGGTGGTCGGATTAAAATTCCGTTCCACGTATCTCTTTCCGTTTTGACCCATTGAGATCGATTCCAGTGGATGATCGAGAATGTAATCTAAGGTCGCGAAAAAACTCTTTCGATCCGAATAAAAAAGTCCGCCGTTGCTCCGAAGACAATGCCCTTTGAGAACGTCCGATTTTCCGTTTACAAGAACGGGTTTTCCTTTCAACCAAGCTTCCATCAAAACGATGGAAAAACTTTCCAAAGGGGAAGAATTGATCAAACAAACGCAACTCTGGAGCAGTTCGAGTTTGATCGCTTCTTCGACGAAACCCAGAAATTCTATATTCTGATTTTCTAATATTTTATTCGGAATCTTAGAGGCGATCTTTCCTACGATTCTCAGTTTATGCGGAAGTTTCGTGTTCTTTTTCCATTCCGCAAACCACTCCGCCATTTCGAGAAATCCTTTACCCTGATCCACACGGCCTACGTAAAGCAGGAAGGGTGTTTCGTCGACAACGGAAGAATCGATTTTGTCCGCGTGATCCGAACCTTTCGCGGATTTGTCCGAATAACGATCCAGATTCAAATTCATTCCCGTAATCGAATACGTGCTCGGTTTATATCCGAGAATGTTTTGAAACACTTCCAATTCTTCCGGAGTGTTGAACGAATACGAGCTTTGGTCCGTTAGAACTTCCTTATATACGGGAAGATAAGCGGGCGCTTCGTCGTGGAACGTCGGAATCACGATCGATTTTTCGGCGACCAACGGAGTTCCGAAAACCAGAGGATAATAAAGATAACTTACGAAGAAAAAAACGTCGAACTCGCTCTTACGCGATTCGATAAACTGAACCAACTCGGGAACATACGGACCTTGTTCTTCCAGCCAATGATTTACGTTTTCCTTATTTTGAAGGGAAGGTTCATCCAGAATTCTTTTGGAAAGGCGATTGAAGCGTTCTATGTTTCTTTGTTTTTCAACCGTGAATTGAAGAACCTTATATTTGCCGCCGAGGGAAGAATTTTTTTCCTCGAAACGAATCGGTTTGGAAGGGTTGGACGATTCTTGAAAAATATTATTTTCGGAAAGTGGAATCGAATTTTTCCAAGTGATATAATCCAAACTTCGAGTCGTCAAAACGGTGATCTCGAAATCGGCCGCCAACAATTCCACGAATTGAAAGATGAGCTTTTCGGAACCGCCGGAAACCTTATCCGAAAAAATCGGAGAAACGACCGCGATCTTTTTAAGAGAGGGTTTCAACTGTTTTCCTGAGAACGGATTTTGAATCCGTCTTTTTAAATTCTTCCAGACGCAAATCCTGGCCTTTCAGAATTTGATCCTTAAAGTAAGAATCGGTCAAAATCTTATTCAATAGAATCGCAAGATCCGGAAATTTTTTTTCGCGAAAAAGAACGCCCGCTTCGTTTAAGGTTTCGGGAACCGCGCCTCCGGCGTACGCGAGGATGGGAATTCGATGCACCATCGCTTCGATCAACGGAACGCAGAAACCTTCGTGTTCGCTCATAGAAACGAACGCGTCTGCTTCTTGATAAAGATTGCTGAGTTCGTTGTCCGAAAGAAAACCGGTGATCAAAACGTTCTTTCTGAGATCGTAAAAGTCCAACATTCTTTCCAGTTCTTCGCGATAAAGATACAATTCTCTCGAACTGAAACCGGCGAGATAAAATTGAAACTGATCGGAGAACATCGTCTTATACGCATATGCAAGTCGGATTAAATCGTCTTGTCTTTTGTTCGGGGTAATTCGGCCCACGAAAAGAATCTTTTTGATCGGAGCTTCGGTTTTTTCGATCTTGGGAAAATTTTCGGACAACTGATACGTGATGGGAAGAATTCCCACATTCTGAAATCCTAATTCTTCCAATTCCTTTTGATTGAACTTGGAGACCGCGAAAACTAGATCGAATCGATTCCTCATCTCCGTCAATTCTTCCCTTCCCTTTTTCAAAAGATAACTCATCTTTAGATCGTAGGATTCGAAAAAATGATGCGGAGTTACATTATGATAAATTAATATTCTCGGCGATCGGAAACTTCTCAAAAAATTGAAAACCCCGGAATGAATCGAATGATGATAAAATAAAATATCTTTGGAGGATTTGCCGTAGGTTTTGTATTTTTTTACGAACGGAAGTTTCGATGCGCCTATGTTCTCGGAAAAAATATCGCCTTTATATTCCAAATCCTTTAAGTAGTTGCGGATCTCCAACATTTCGTTGCTGATCGCGTCTCCCGGATTAAAACCCGCCGAAAATTGTTGAACCTGTCTCATGCCAGAATTTTCTCTTTAAAAAGATTTTCGAACGGATAAGAATTGTATCGTTTGACAATTTCCCTTTCGTTTTCGGAAATTTGTTCGCGTAACGTTTTCTTTTCCAAAAGAGTATCGATCAAACCGGCGAGCAGATTCATCGCCGGAGCGGACTTGTCCTTAAAAAGAATTCCTCCGGTTTTCATGGTTTCCGGCGTCGCGCCCGCGTGATAAGAAATCGTGGGAATGCCGGCTCCAAAGGCTTCCAAAACCGGGATGTTGAATCCTTCGTGTTCGCTCATACAAACGTAAAGATCCATCGAATTTAAAAAATTCTCCATTTCGGAATCGTTCGCGTTCAAGCGGATCTGAACGTTTCCGGTCAATCGTTTGCGGAGAATCGTCTTCTTTAGAAAATTATAATATTCTTCAAAAACAGCTGGAACGCTTCCGCAGATCAGAAGTTGGACGTTTTGTCTGAATTTCAGAATCGACTCGAGTAAAAAAAGAAGGTCTTCCATTTTTTTATTCGGAGAAACCCTTCCGATAAATCCGATCGTAAATTCCCGTTTGTCCTTTGTGTTTTTTTCCCGGACCGGATATTTTTTTACGATGGGAAGAACGAGCGCGTTCGTAACCCCGAGCGATTGTAGAAAGTTCGCGTTGAATTCCGAAGAAGGTAAAAACAAATCCGTTTCGTTTTTCAAAGAATACAACTCGAGCAAGGAACGTTTTTCTTCGAGTTGAAGCGTGTTGTAGATTTCGGAACTTACGAAATTCTTAAAGTAAATCGCCGGTGTGAAACTCTGGTAACGAACGATTTTTTTTCCCGGAAGATCCCGAAACCAATCCAACGGATAACCGCAACCGCCGTAGTTCAGAATGTGAACGTCGTTTTTTGAAAAACGGGAAACGTCGGGATGCGTTTCGATCGAAAAGGATTCTTTCGAAAAGTTTTTTAAACAGACAACGGAGTTCGCAACTCCCAAGTTTTCGAGAACGTTTCGAATTCCTTTGATGTCGTTTCCGATTCCGTCACCGTCCCGAAACTCGGTGACGTGCTGATAGACTTTCATTTTCGGAAGGAAAGAACGGTGAAACCGTCTTCGGATTTTTTTTCTATGATGTTTCTAAAACCGAGTTGTTTGAGATAATCTCGGATCAAAGGTTCTTGTATTTTCGTAAGTCTCAAAGGCAAAAACGGAGACGGATAGTTGGAATTCTCGTTTGAAAAACGAAAACGGATTTCCGTCCCCGAAGACGCGCGAAGACTGAGAGTGCGGAGCGCTTTTTCGATCAGCCAATGCGGATGAATCGACAAGTTTTCGGATATTATGATTTTAGAATATTCTGAACAATCTTTCGGGATCGCTCCCGGTTCTTCCAAACGAATGTTCGTCGTTACGGAACCCGAGATGAATTCCACGCAGGATTGATTCCAGCTGATCGAATCGAACTGAGAACCCAACTTCAGAAGTTGTTTGAGAATTCTTCCCCAACCCGGAGATAAGACCAAAACTTTTTCGGAAGGATTGATCGATTCCAACAGGAAGTTCTCGCTTTCCTCTATGGAATTTTCCGAGTAAAGATTTTCGTTGGCCCAAAGAAATTCGGGTCTGACTTCTTTTCCGATGGCTTGGTTCCATTCTAAAAATTCGGAATAAAAGGATTCCATCTTCCGTTTTAGATTTTGATTTTCGGAACGGATGAGAATCAACTCGTGCAACACGCTGTAGAAGGCGCGAGTTCTGTTTTCGGAAAGTTTCTTATCCAAAAAAGAATAGAATTCGGAGAACCGAATCAAAAGCCATTTGAGAGGTCCGCGTACGAACCAAAGTTTCGGATTGGAAAACTTGGGGGGAGAAATTCCCTTCTCGAAAAGATGCGCGATTTCCGCCGGATCAAAATCCCGATAACCTTCCGGGCTCGGCGGTGAAAATTTCCAATGAGTGAGTTTCTCTATATCTTCTTTTGTGGAAGGATTTTTTTTGAGCTTGGCTTCGATTTCTTCCATGATCTCGCGGATGTTGATCCGAGAATCTCTGATTTCGAATAGTTCCTGAAATTTATCTTCCATGCTCAAAAGGGTAGAGAATTTTATTCGATTGTTTTTTATTCATTTTCTAAAACAACAGTATTTTTACGGAAAACAAAGAATTCTATGAAGTGTTTGATAACGGGAGCGGCGGGATTCGTAGGCGGTTACCTTCTGAAGGAACTGAAAGAATCTTATTCCGAATTTTTAGGAGTCGGGGTCGTGCCGGGACCGAATGTGGAAGAAGATTCCGAACTTCCGAGATCGTATCGTTCTTCCGTATGCGACATACGCAATTTAGAACGGGTCCGTAAAATCATTCACGAATTTGCGCCGGACACGGTTTTCCATCTTGCCGCGCAACCTTTCGTTCCCAGAGCCGTGGAAGATCCGGGTGAAACCTTGGAAATCAACGTGCACGGAACGTTGAATATATTAGAATCTTTGCGTTCCTTGCAAAAGAAGGTTCGATTCGTTTATATCTCCTCTTCGGATGTTTACGGTAACGTTTCCGAGTCTTCTCTTCCCGTTCAAGAGTCGGTCGTTCCGGCTCCGTTAAATCCGTATTCTTCCTCGAAGTCCTGCGCGGAAATTTATTGCCTCCAATATCATCGATGGATTCCCGAACTCGAAGTCGTGATCGCGAGACCTTTCAATCACACCGGTCCGAAACAAAATCCTAATTTCGTAATTCCTAATTTTTGTTCTCAGGTTTTGGAAGCTCTGAAAAAATCCGAATCCGAAAGAAGAATTCAAGTCGGCGATCTTTCTTCTACGAGGGATTTTTTGGACGTGAGAGACGTTGTGCGCGCTTATAGAATTCTTTCCGAAAAAGGAAAACCCGGAGAAATCTATAATATCTGTTCCGGTAAAGAAGTTGTGATTCGAGAAGTGTTGGATCGTATCATTTCCGTTTCGGGGCAAACGATTCCGGTCGAAGTGGATCCTTCTCGGTTTCGTCCGGCCGAGATGAAACGTCTTTTCGGAGATAGCGGAAAACTCCGTCAACTGGGTTGGGAGCCTCGGTTCGGTTTAACGGATACGGTTCGCGACGTTTACGAGTGGATTTCGACTTTGTCGTAACTCCGACGATCTTGTAGTGAAACTTTTGCGGCCCCGCCCGCGCTTAGGGTGGGGGGCGGGCGGTGGGAAAACCCGAACAAAATCACCCATATCAAAAAATCATACTTTACGCAAGTAGAATCCTGATCCGCAATCCCGTCGTAACTCCGACAATTTTGAATATTATAAAACTCTAAAGCACAGAACCTTTCCAGGTTTTCACACCGCTTCCTTCGATCGGAAACGGATCGCCCAAATATTTCGGATTCGTTTTAAAAAGATTCATATCGACCCAAGCCAAGGTTCTCGCAAAAAATTCTCGGAATCGGCTGAAAGGTCCGCTCGTGTAAATTCTGCGATCGGATTCGAAAGCCTGAAATTTCAAACCGATCTTTTTCGCCAAAAACGCGGCACGAGGTTGATAGACCCTTTGGCTGACGAAGATCAAATCCTTGACTTGAAAAATCTCCTTCGCTCGGACCAATGTGTCTAACGTTCGAAAGCCCGCGTGGTCCACGAAGATATCTTTTTCGTTCACTTCATTCTTAAGAATATAAAGCAACATCGGCTTTACTTCGTTGTAGTAAATCGAACCGTTGTCGCCCGAAAGAAGAATTTTCTTTACCTTGCCTTGATGATACAATTCCAGAGCGCAATCCAAACGATCCTTTAAAACGGCGGAAGGTTCGTTTTTATAAACCGAAGCTCCGGGAACGACCGCGACCATGGCCGGTCTTGCCGATCGATGATTCTGATATTTTTCGGTGTGGAGATACAATTCTTCGAAGCTAAAATCGATCGCGATCGGCGCCGCGAGGATCAGACAAAGAATTAAAAAAGCTCGGGTATAAAATTTCGATTTTTTGAGAAAATTTAGGTTCAACACGAAATCCGGAATCCGTCAAAATCAGGAAGGTTTTTTTCCGGGCTTACAAGCCAAATTCAAACGAGAAAGTCCTTTTTTTCTTTCCAACGAATCGGAATCGGGAAAATTTTTCGAAATAGGAAACAAACCATTGCAGTACGGGTCTTATCGATTGAGCAAATACCTCATGAATCTCCTGAATTCATTTGTCAGAATTACTGTCGCCGGTTGCGTCTTAGCTCCGGCGGGAATTTTTTCCCAGGAATTGATGGGGCTTCGTTCCGGTGCGGATTCAAGCAACCCTCCGCCGGTTCGACAGCTGGCACCCATCCGCCAACTTAGAAGTTTCGGTCTCGTTTTCGGAAACGTGGACGTGGTCCGCGAACGTTTTTCCCTTTCCGAAAAACAATTGGATGAAATTTCCAAGATCAACGAGAAACATAAACAGGAACATTTTAGATGGCTTCAAAAAATTTCTCCGATCGAGATCGAACTCGAAGGACTTTTGATGGAGCCTAACGTTGATTTAACGAAGATCCGCAGACTTTTGGTCGAGATCGGAAAATATACGGCCGAAATTCGGATCAATCAAATCTCTCATCGTCTTGCTATCGAAAAAATACTGACCCAGGATCAAAAATCCAAAATCAAAGAACCTTCCGCTCCCCCGGAGCCCGGATTCCCCGTGAATCTTTTTTCTCCGGAGAGAATTATCCTTCCTATACAAGGAATCTTACACTGAGGTATCCATGGACCAAAAAGAATTTACCGAATTGATCGATTCGACAAAACACATCGTACTTTCGGCGATAAAAAAGAATTTATTCGAGGAATTTCACGATTCCATCGACGACGTGGTGCAAGAAACGTATTTCCGCGCCTATAAAAGTTTATCCGCGAACAAGTTCCGCGGAGATTCTTCCGTAAGCACTTGGCTTTATACGATCGCAAGAAACGAATCGTTGCGAATGAATCAAAAGAGATCCAGACAAACCGCTCTTGCAAGCAAGTTGAAAGAGAAGGTCATCTTGGACAATTCGATTCAAGAAAAAGAGGCGGCTTCCGTTAGCTTCACCGATTTTGAATTGAAAGATCTTTTAGCTATGCTTCCATGGAAGTACAAATCGGTGCTGAGTCTTGTGGGCGAAGGCTACAAGGAACAACAGATTGCCGAAAAGCTGAGTATTCCCGAAGGGACCGTAAAGTCCAGGGCCTTCCGTGGAAAACAAATGCTAAAGAAAATTTTCGTAGATAAATAAATAGAGTGAGAGAATAGGATCAAGCCAGTATGAAATCGAACGGATTCGACAAAGAAATCTCGGACAGACTTTGCAGCAAGGTTTGGAGTTCTAAAATCTGCGACGCGGTTTATAAAAAACGTCGTTGGAGAATGCTTCAATTGGCGCTGATTACTTTCTTGTCCGCGTTTTTTTCCAGCTCCATAGTTTGGCTGACATTTTTCGAAAATCAAGAATCTGCGATCGCGCGGAACGAATTGCATTCCTGGGTGCAAGAACAGATTTACGGAGCGACCGTGGAAGCTCAAACCAAGGTGCAGCAAAATTCTTTTTATAAGGAAGAAACGATGCCGAGCGGTCCCGTCTCTTTGGATGTGGATTCTTTGATCGAAGCGTCTTTGGACCGGAGATAAGAACGGCATATTAGAAATTTCTAAAATTCTTCTTCAAACCTATAAATAAAGCGGAACGCGATTTTGCAGTTCCGCAATCGAGTGTCTCGGCTGGAATAACCGGTTTACCGGAAATAAAACAAACTTGGAGAATCCCAATGTTTACCCTAAATTCCAGTCGTTCCCCTAAAAAGGACGTCCCAAAAATCAAAACTCCCCCCGGCTCGTACGGATTTTTCGCGCTTCGTCATTTGCCGAGAATGCGTAGAGACATCATCGGATTCTTCGAAGATATGAAAAAGAAACACGGAGACGTGGTTCTTTTCGGAATCCGAAGAACTAGAATTTATATGATTCAAAGCCCCGAAGACGTGCGTCACGTTCTTCAGGAGAATAGTTCCAATTATCATAAGAGCGTATTCTACCGCGAACTCAAACGTGTTTTGGGAAAAGGTCTTTTGACTTCCGAAGGCGACTTTTGGAAAAAACAAAGGAGATTGATCCAACCCGCCTTTCACAGACAAAGAATATCAGAATTTACTCATATTATGGCCGACGAGACCCGCAATCTTTTTGAGGAATGGGATTCCAAGGAAAAGAACAAAACTCTTCGAGTCGATCTTTCCGAAGAGATGATGAAACTTACGTTTGCGATCGTGGGAAAAACCCTCTTTCGATCCGACGTAAAAGAATATTCCGAAATCATCGCCAAGAACGTGGAGACTGCGATGGAAGAATTGACCAAACGATTGACGATGGTTTTTCCTCCTCCGGTTCATTGGCCCTTACCCGGAAATCGAAGACTTTTAAAGTCGATCGACGCAATGAACGAGGTCATCTACGAACTCATCGATCAGAGAAGAAAAAATTCTTCCAACGATTTGATCAGTATGTTGTTGGAAATCCAAGACGAGGAAACGGGCGAAAAGATGAGCCTCGAACAAGTGCGAGACGAAGCGATCACACTTTTGCTCGCGGGTCACGAAACGACGGCTAACGCGTTGACTTGGGCGTTTCATCTTTTGTCCAATCATCCCGAAATTTATTCCAAACTCAAAGAGGAAGCGAAGCGCGTTCTCGGGGAAAGAATTCCTACTTTGGAAGACGTAGGTTCGCTCACCTATTCGAGAATGGTTTTGGAAGAATCGATGCGTTTGTTTCCGCCCGCATGGACCGTGGAACGTTCCGCGCTCGGACCCGATACGGTCGGCGGTTATCACGTTCCAACCGGAACCAACGTTTCGATTTGTATCTATTCGATTCACAGAGATCCGAGATTTTGGAAGGAACCGGAAAGGTTTTGGCCGGAAAGATTCTCCGAAGAAAACTCGAAAGATAGACCGAAGTATGCATACATTCCATTCGGAGGCGGCCCCAGAATCTGCATCGGAAACGTATTTGCGATGACCGAAGGAATTTTGATCCTCAGCATGATCGCTCGAAAATACGATTTAAAGCCGGTACCCGGTCATAAGGTCGAATTGGAACCTTTAGTCACATTAAGACCCAAGTACGGAATGCTAATGGATCTGGTTTCCACTTGACCTGTACTTCCCCGGAATAGACTCTTTCTTTGGAGTCTATTCCCATGGAAAAAGAAATCCGCAAACGTTTAGATCAAGTAAAGGAGAAGGGTCACCAACGACTGACCGTCCTTCTCATTCCCCACGGTTTTGATAAATCCTTTCATTTTCAAATTTCGGTTTTTACGATCGTATTCTTATTCGGTCTTTTGGTTTCCATTTTGGGAATCGCGGTCTTCGGGATCGTAAAATACAACAATACTAGAAAACAAATCAACGCGCTCGCTCAAGTTTACGGAAAATACTTCGATGAATACATCGAATACTCCGAACAACTCGAAGGAGTTCAGGACGATTTTCTCGCGCTTACGGAGAATTTAGAGGAGATCTATTCTCTCATCGACGGTCAAAGCGACGAGATGTTGAAACTTCCGGACGAATCCGATATCGAAACAATCGCGCTTGCGGAATTAAAAACGGAAGAAGCGGCCGACAAGGATCTGATGTTGGGAAGAAGTTATCTTTCCGAAATTTACGGTTATCGTACGGCCCGCGTTTATATGGACAAACATCGTCCGTTGATGGATAGCGTTTACGATTTTCTAAATCTCAGATACGACGTGATGGATGCGATTCCGTTCGGAGAACCATTGTATTCTTACAATCTCACTTCCTACTTCGGAACGAGACGTTCGCCTACGACCGGTTATATGGAATACCACGACGGGATCGATCTTGCGAACGTTCCCGGAACTCCGATCTATGCGACCGGTAACGGAAGAATTCATCGTGTGATCTACTCGAACCGCGGTTATGGAAATCATATCGTGATCCAACACGCCAACGGTTACTTTTCCCTTTTCGGTCACTGTACGAAAATTTTCGTAAGAGACGGACAACAGATTCGAAAAGGAAATCTGATCGCGACCGTAGGTTCCACCGGAAACGTAACCGGCCCGCACTTGCACTATGAAGTATGGATCGGAGAATCCAACCGCACGGATCCGATGGACTATCTCAAAGTCCCCGTTTATTGATTTCAATCCGGAGTCGATATGCCAAAGAAGAAAGACGATCCTAAAAAAACTCTTTCGGAGAAAGAGGCTAAGAAAACAATCTCCAAACTCTCCGACGAAATCCGTCATCACCAGTATTTATATTACGTTAAAAATCAGGCCAAAATTTCCGATTACGACTTCGATCAGTTGTTTCGCAAACTCCAGGATTTAGAGGAAGAATTTCCGCAGTTCAAGGATCCCGCAAGTCCCACGTTAGTCGTCGGTTCGGACTTGGATAAGGACTTCGAAAAATTCCAACACAAACTTCCCGTCTTGTCGCTGATCAACACATACAACGACGACGAACTTTTGGATTGGGTCAATAAAACCGATCCGGACGGACTTTATTCCGTGGAATGGAAAATCGACGGAGCCTCCATCGTATTGTATTATGAAAATGGAATTCTCCAAAACGGAGTCACGCGCGGCTCCGGAGGAATCGGAGACGACGTAACCGATAATATACGCACGATTCGTAATATTCCTTTGCGATTGCCGGAACCGATTACGGTTTATCTTCGAGGCGAGGTTTTTATGACCTTTAAGGATTTCGAAGAATTCAACGAACTTTCTTCGGGAAAATACGCGAATCCACGAAACCTTTCTGCGGGATCGATCAAACAAAAAAATTCCACGGATACCGCAAAACGTCCTCTGAGAATTTTTACATACGATGCGACGTTTCCCGATGTCGCTAAAAAGTTCAAAACACATCAGGAAATTCTAAACAAACTCGAAAAACTTACCTTTCCCGTTCCGCCTGACACGGTTTTTGCGACCGGCGCTAAGATCGCAAAGACGATCCAGGATTTTAAAAAGAAAAAAGACAAACTCGGATTTCCAACGGACGGACTTGTGATCAAACTCAACGACGTTTCCAAACGGGACGCGCTTGGTTATACATCTCATTCTCCGCGATGGGCGAGGGCGTATAAGTTCGACGCGGTGATGAAGGAAAGTAAGATCGTGGACATCACATACGCGGTCGGTCGTACGGGAAAGATCACACCGAGGGCGGAGATCGAACCGGTCAGTCTTGCGGGAACCACCGTAACGTTTGCGACTCTTCACAATCAGGATTATATAAACGAACTCGGAGTCGGGATCGGAGCGATCGTTCGCGTCGCGAAACGCGGAGAAATCATTCCAGCCGTCGAAGAGGTAGTTACTCCCGGAAAAGATGTGTTTCAAATTCCGGATCGTTGCCCATCGTGTAAGACGAAGACGATCAAAAAAGAAAATCTCGTCGATCTATTCTGTCCGAACCCGGATTGTCCCGATCGTGTGAAGAACGGAATCATCTTTTATTGTCAAAGAAAGCAGATGGACATCGAAGGACTCGGAGATAAACAAATCGAATTCTTATACGATCACGGTTATATAAAATCCGTAGCCGATCTTTACGACCTCAAAGATAAAAAAGATAAATTGATGGAAGAGGAAGGATTCGGAGAAAAAAGCGTAGCGATCATTCTCGCTGGAATCGAACAATCCAAACAAAAGGATTTTCGTTTTGTCCTTCCTTCGCTCGGACTTTCCGAACTCGGTCACAAAGTTACGGAATTGTTGATCGAACACGGAATCGATTCGATGGACGAGATTCTTTCCATCTCCAAAGACAAAAAAAGAATCGATTCTCTATTGGAAATTCCCGGCATCGGACCTTCCACGGTTCAGGCGTTTCAGGAGAATTTTTCCGATAAAAGAATTTTAAAACTCATCGATCGTCTCAAAAAAGCCGGACTCAAGATGAAAGCCGACGCGGTAAAGGTCGCGGATCAACAACCTTTCGCGGGACAATCCTGGTGTGTTACCGGTTCGTTTGAAAACTTTCAGCCCAGGGACAAGGCTATGGATCTGATCGTTTATTACGGCGGCAGAAAGGTGAGCGCGGTAAGTTCCAAAACGACTCATTTGTTGGCCGGGCCGGGCGCCGGATCTAAATTAGAAAAAGCGAATGAACTTGGAATCTCCGTTTACGACGAAAAACAATTCTTAGATTTGCTAAAGTCTTTCAAAATCGACTTTAAGAATCCGATTTAGAATTTTTCAAATCGCTTTTTTGCTCGATGCAACGCGCACGACCCGATTACTTATATTCGACTTATAACTTTCCTTTGTTCGGATCGGTTTCTCGTTTTTTTCGTAACAAACGTCCTTTGGCGATGAACAAATGTTTATTTATCGACGATGAACGAAGATTCATTTTGTTTCGATTTAATTCGACAATCCAAAAATAACTTGATCGAGCGAATTCCGTTTCTATTCTTTCTGCCGAAAGAGATGTTTCTTTTGAGGAAAGCATTTGGAAGCCGAGTTTAAGTATTTATACGACTTTTTAGAAAGATCCGCGAAACGATTTCCCGATAAGGAAACTTTTTGCAAACGAACCGAAAGCGGAATTCAAGGAAGAACCTTCTCCCGATTGAAAGAACAAGTCGACGAGATGACCGCGGGTTTGATCGCGGAAGGAATCACGAAGGAAGATAAGATTCTTTATCTGTGCGATTCGAGCGTGAATTGGTTCTTAGCCGATTTGGCGATCATCAGTTCCGGTGCGGTTTGTGTTCCAAGAGGTACAGACGTGGTCGACGACGATATTCTGTATATCGTAAATCATTCCGAAAGCAGATATGCGGTGGTTCAAAAAGAAAAAGATAAACAAAGACTCCTTACACTCGCGTCTAAAATTCCCAGTATCAAAACGATCTTCGTTTTAGAGGACGATTCGGGAGAATTAAAATCGGGTCCGGAAAGTGTTTCGAGTTTGATTCAATCCGGAAGAGAATATCTCAAAAAAAATCCGAACGCGATTCGTACTCGTTTAAACGAAAAATCTCCGGACGAACTTGCGACTTTGATTTATACGTCCGGAACGACCGGGGCTCCGAAGGGAGTGATGCTCAATCAATCCGGTTGGATCTCCGCTGTGGAAAAGGTGATTCGTTTCGTGGGATTGACTTCGAAAGATTCTGGCGTTAGTCTGCTTCCTCCTTGGCACGCGTTCGAACGCGCTATCGAATACTGCACCGTCGCACTGGGAGTTACATTCTTAATTTCTAATATTACGTCTTTAAGAGACGATTTGAAGGAGTTTCGTCCGACTCTGTTTCCTTCCGTCCCGAGAATCTGGGAATCTCTGTACAACGGAATTATGACGAAAGTTTCCAAAGAATCCGCGTTAAAACGAAATCTCTTTCATTTCTTTTTAAAAGTAGGAATGATCTGGTCGCATAACAAATCGATTCTTTTCGGTTACGACTTTCAATTGGAAAAACCTTTTTTTCTCTCTCAGCTTTTCAAAAGAACGATCGCATTGATCAAACTCGTTTTGTTGTTCCCTTTGAAGTTGGGCGCGATCGGAATTTTTCAATCCGTTCACAAAGCGCTCGGAGGAAGGCTCAGAGTTTCGGTTTCTGCGGGGAGCGCGCTTCCGAGTGTCGTCGATAAATTCTTATCCGCAATCGGTTTGATCGTGTTGGAAGGTTACGGAATGACGGAAACTTCCGCGGTGACTTCGATTCGAGATCCGCATCGACCTTCTTCCGGAACCGTGGGAATTCCAGTGGACGGATACGAATATCGTTTAAAGGACGAAAGAGGAGGTTTCGTTTTAAACGGACATTCTCAAAAGGGAACTCTTTGGTTGAAGTCGAAACAAATTTTGATGGGTTATTACAAACGCCCCGAACTCAACGAGGTCGTTTTCGATAAGGAAGGTTTTTTCGACACGGGCGATATCATGCGTATCAATTATAGGGGAGAACTTTCCTTTGCGGGCAGAGCGAAAGACACGATCGTACTCGCCGGTGGAGAAAACGTGGAACCGGTTCCGATCGAGGATCAGTTGTTAAATTCTCCCTATATCAATCAGGTGATGGTTACGGGACATGAAAGCAAACATCTTGTGGTTTTAATTGTTCCGGATTTTGATAGAATGAAAAACGAAATCGAAGGTCTTCCCGAAGATCCGAAACTCTGGAATCAAAACCCGAAGATCCGCGAGATTTTTAAAAACGAAATCTCTTCGCGCGTTTCCCGCAAAGGAGGATTTAAGGCGTTCGAGTTGATCCCTCAAAACGCGTTTTATATCGTTCCTCGTCCTTTCGATCCGGACCGTGAAATGACGCGAACCTTAAAGATAAAACGAAACGAAATATTAGAGAATTTTAATAAAGAAGTAACGGAGTTAATCAAGTAACATGTTGTTTTTAAACCCATATTTGGAAAGCGAAGACAAGGATTTTTACAATACGGTCAAGGATTTCGCCAAAGAAAAGGCGCTTCCTTCCGTGGAACAAAGGGACGAGGACTGCACCTGGGACGACGAACTCTGGAAAGAAATGGGTTCCATGGGACTTTTAGGAATCCCGCTTCCCGAACAATACGGAGGACAAGGCGGTTCTTGTTTTCAATGTTGTCTCGCGCAAGAGGCGTTTAACTCCGGTTCGTTGGACTCGGGTTTCGGACTTTCTTGGGGCGCGCACATGATCATCGGAACTCTTCCGATTTTGTTTCAAGGAACCGAAGCTCAAAAAAATAAATATTTGCCTAAGCTCGCTTCAGGAGAATGGATCGCCGGTCTCGGTTTGACCGAACCCGATTCCGGTTCCGACGCGGCCGGTATGAGAACCTACGCTGAAAAAACCGAAGGCGGTTTTATTCTCAACGGAAGTAAGATGTTTATCACGAATGGACCGATCGGCCAGATTTTTATCATCATGGCTCGCACTACGAAGTCCCGCGGACCTATGGGTGTTTCCGCGTTTATCGTAGAATCTCATCGCAAAGGTTTTCGTGTTTCCAAGGTTTTAAAAAAGTTAGGACACAACACATCGACAACCGCGGAACTTTCGTTCGAGGATATGTTTATACCCGATGAAAATCTTTTAGGACCTTTGAACTCGGGCTTCTTAAGAATCGGTAAAGCGACCTTGGAGTGGGAAAGAACCGTGTTGCTCGCGGCCTTGATGGGAGGAATGGAGAACGCGGTCGAAAGTTGTATTCAATATGCGTGGCAAAGACACCAGTTCGGAAAACCCATTCTTTCCTTTTTTGCGATGAAGGAAAAAATCGCAAGAGTTTGGGCTTATCTTTGCGCTTCGAGAAGAACATTATACTTCGTTGCCCGTAAAAAAGACAACGAACCCGACGTGAGTCTTCCTATGGAAAGCTCTATCTTAAAACTTTTCGCATCCGAAGTAAGCGAAGAGATCGCGTCCGACGCCGTTCAAATTCACGGAGGAATGGGTTACATGAGAGAGGTTCATGTAAGTCGTTTATTCAGAGACGTTAAGTTGGGAACGATCGGAGGAGGAACTTCGGAAGTTCAAAGAAGTATCATCTCCGCGAGTTACGGCGGATACGATAAGTTTAGAAACATCATCGAAAGCGCCGCTTCGGATGAAATTCGAAACGTAACCGAACAAAAAATCAAAGGAACCGCGATCGGAGATTTGGTTCGTTGTTTGGATTCCTTGGTTCGATCGGTGGGAGAAAATCCGGAACGGAAAAAAAGACAAGCCCTTGAATTCGGTTTTGCGGATCTTTTGACGACGACCACGATTTTAAAATTGAGCGTTTGGGACTTGATGACGGACAGCAATCACTATAAAACCTCCGATAAGGAAAGAGATCTCAACATTCTCGCGTATTATCTCACGGCTCGTTATATTAGAGGAATCGCATATCTCAAAGAGTTGGATGAGAATGGCGTAAACGAACTTCTTCGTGCGTTCGGAAATTTAAACGCGCCGGAAAAAGAAATAGAAAGTTGTATAGAATTCCTGAAAGAAGGAATCTTAGGCAACGCGGTGTCGGTTTAATAGAACGGAGAAAATTCGAATGTATCAAAAAGGGAAATCCTACGAAGAAATAGAAATCGGAGACAAGGCGAGTTTTTCAAAAACGATCACGGAAACGGATATCTATCTTTTCGCGGGAATCAGCGGAGATTTTAATCCGCTCCACGTCGACGAAGAATATGCAAAAACCACGATGTTCGGAACTCGGATCGCACACGGAGGTCTTGCGGCTTCCTTGCTCGCGCCCGTTCTCGGGATGAAACTTCCGGGACTCGGAACCGTAGCCTTGGAAACGGTCACCAAGTTTCGTAAGCCGGTTTATCCGGGAGATACGGTGACTTGTACGGTCGAAGTGAAGAATAAGATCGCGAAGATGAAGATGGTGGAGATGAAAATTCTCTGGACCAATCAGAAAGGGGATACGATCGGCAAGGGAGAATGTAAGGTTCTTCCGCCCGGATCGAATTGATTCTTTCAAACGATCCGAACGTTCGTATCGACGTCGATCCGCATGAAAAAAGTTTTTAACGTAGAAATCGATTTCACAAAAATCAAAAATCATAAGGAAGATTCATGAATCCTGTCTTACTGGGAATAAGCGACTCCGTCGCCTCCGACTTTTCGGAAGAGTATAAAGAATGGTCCGGAGAAAAAAAAGTATTAGAACATTATAAAAAATCAATATCCGATCTTCTCGGTTTTCTGGAAATGAAACCCGAAACTCTCAAGGACATTCTCACGGATTTTGTGAGCATCGAACCCGCGTCCTTGGGTAAAACCGGATACGGTCATAGCGTTCGGATCGCAAACGAACTCGGTTATACGGGCTTTCGTTCTCATCTTGTGGATTTAGGCGGAGCGAGCGTGACCGGAGCCTTGGGGCAAGCGAGAACCATTCTCCAGTCCGATCCGGAAGCCGTCGTGTTGATCGCCGCGGCCGATATACCCAAGTCGTCGTTTAGACAAGTATCGGATATGAAACGTTTGAACGAAACCGTATGTCATCCCGTGTACGAACTCAACTACGGAGCGACCTTGATCGCGATGTACGGACTTTTGATGAAAAGAATGATGTTCGAAAACGAAATCACGCAGAAGGATTTGGAAACGATCACGAAAAAATTCAGAGCGAACGCGATCGTAAATCCGAGGGCCAGCGTTTATCAACAAGAGATCACCGAAAAGCAACTTTCAAGAACGATCGCGGATCCCTATCCGGCTCCTATGATCGCAATCGTAACGGATCACGGCTTTGCGACTCTTCTTATGTCCGAGAAGAAGGCTAAAAAACTCCAATCGCAAGGTAAGATCAAAAAAGAAATCGATCCGATGTATCTGATCGGTGCGGGTCACGCGGCCCATGCCGAATACTTTATGCTCAAGGGAGATTTTGCGACTCCGGCGGGAAGAGCGGGTGATATCGCCTTTGCGTCCGCGGGAATCGCAAGAGAAGACATCGACTACGCTTGGATCTACGATTGTTTTACGGGAATGGTGATTCTACAATCCTCCGAATACTTCGGAATGTCCAAAAAGGACGCGGCAGAAAGTTTAAAGAATGGAAAGCTAATATTCAAAAACGGTAAAACGATTTCCGTAAACGAAATGGGCGGAATTCTAAATTACCAAGCCGCCATGTCCATGTCCGCTGCCACGGGTTTGATCGACGTCGCCGCGCATTACGGATTGTATTCCCGTTCGGTTCCGAACGTTCAAACGACTCGTCCCGGAAAATCCTTGGTGGGCGGAAATGGAGGAGTGGACAGCATCAATTCGGTCGCGATCTTTTCTTCGACGCCTTCCAAGTTAAAACCGAAGAAGGTAAAGCCGAGACGTCTTTTTCTAAATCAAAACGGAGCCAAGGAAAACGAAGTCGGAACCGTTTATTCTTCCACAACCGTGAATATGAATCCCGGTTCATTTACGAAGGCGCCTTATTCTTTAGCGCTCGTAAAAATGAAAGCGGGAAGATATGTGATGGTAAACGTCTTTGATTCCAAAGGAGAACTTCTCAAAACCGATCAGGCCCTGCAAATCGATCGTTCGAAATTAAAAATCGTAAATGAAAACGGTTTTTTGAAAGGAATTTTATCTTGAACTGAAAGAAATTTCCACGATCATAAGTCAGTACATTTTCCAAGAGTTCGAAGTTTTATCGAGTCAAAGTAGTGAAGGGCTCTTGCGGATTCTAAGATGAGAGAAATTCTCTAGGGAATGGATCGCTATGCACATAAAGGCTGAGAATGTTCAAACGGGTCAAGTCAGGATTTTTAACGGTTCCGATTTGATTTTGATCCCGGATTCCGATTCTTCCAACGAACAGGAAGGAACGATGTTTCTTCACGGAAGAAGGGTCGAAAACTGTCTCAATCTTAGAAAATATTCCACCTTCTTCGTAGTTTCCGATTCTGTCTCTAAAACCGGCTTTCCCGATACGATTAAATTGCAGGAAGTCGGACCGGACGGATCCGTTTTCGAAATTTCGGAAAACAAAATGGACTGCTATCGAGTGATGGGAATATTTTTAGAATAAGAATCACTTTCTGCTGGATTCGAACCGAAGCAAGGTTAGAATCCGTCTTCAGCATTCTTTGCCTAGGGGAATTCAATCATGGTCCAAAAGAAAAAGACCAAAATTCAGAAAGCGGCTCCGAAAAAAAATAAAAGGCCGATAAATTCTTCCGTTAAAAAAAACGACATCCGTCTTGCGGATATGGTCGATCTTGCCGCGGAAGAATTCGTAAAAACGATCGAGATCATGGCCAAACTCAGCGCCGGAAGTAGAACGAAACTGAAGAATTCCATCAAGGCGGCCGCAAAGAGTATTCTAAAAGACTGAGATCGGATTCGTCCTCTCTCAAAACGCCCGTTTTAAATTCAGTCAATTTTTTTCCAAAAAGATCGAAACGATTCTTAAAAACTTTGGAAAAAAATTTCCAAAATGAATCGATTTTTCGTGGGAATTATAGTCAACTGTATGTATGGAAAACTTATTTCTGATAACACTACTATTCTTAATTCTCTTTGAGCAGTATAAAACCAGGGTTTCCCGGGAAAGAATTCCTATTCGCGCTCTAAAACAATACGTTCACCGTTAGTTTTCGAGTCCATTGAAACCGGGGAAGCCGTAACGCTCCCGGTTTTTTTATTTTTCCGCCCTCCTTTTTCCGTTTCCTCGTATTCGTTCGCTTCTTTAGAGAGTTGAAACATTCTCATTCCGCTGGAACCTTGTCTAAAGACCGAGGAAAGCATGTATAAAAAACCGATGACTCCCACTCGCGCAGTCGAAACATTCATTCGATACAAAAAAAACCGGGAACCGATCTCGGACGAAGTTACGTTGGTATTGGATTCTTTTCAGATTTGGAACGAGATCGAACTTACGGGCCTTCTCAATTCTTCTTTTTATTATCCCGAAATATTAAACGAATATAGAACCGAAGAAGCGATTCGATCCCTTCTCGAAAAATTTAAACAGAGAATCGTGGAAATTCCCATTCAATGACAATGACTCATTCAACCGAACCGAAAGTAATCTATCAGGAAGCGAACCCTTACGGAACCTTCACGGCGTATTTGGAAGACGATGGAAGATCCGTGTATCTTTATCTTCAAGGAGAACAAAATCCGGAATTTGGAATCAAATCCGTATGGGTTTGTAATCGGATCGAAGCTCCGGAAAAACGAAGCGTAAAGGATCTTTCCAGCGGACTCGCGCCCGTTTTAGTTCGTTCCGAAGTGAACGAAACGAAAGCTCATCCGCCTTTGGAGGAAAAGGATCTTTATTTTATCTGGACCGAAGAAGGGGACGGCGTTGCGCTTTTTTATAAGGAGAATTTGATCGCGTTTCTTCCTCCCTGGTCGGGAATCAAAGGGTTTCACGGTTATTCTTTGCATGCAAAGGTGGAATCGATCACGGCGTATCCTCTCGGAAATTCGGAATACGGAATTATACCCGATCGAGTGCGGGCTTCCCGCGATTTTTGGGAAGCGAGGTCCAAACAAGGCGCTTGGAAAGAAATTCAAGAGAAACGTCTTTCGTTTTTGGAATCTAAATTCGGAAAACATGATAAATATTGGTCCGCGGACGGAGGAAAATATCCTCAACTCGGAATCGCGCGTTTTCAATCCGATCGATATCCGGGAATTCTAATCTATTCCACGATCGGAATGAGCGCGCAGAACATGCCTACCGTGGAACTTTTTCACAAGGACTACGAGGATCACGCGAGAATCGAATTGCTTCTCGCCGTTAAAATCGGTTCGGAAGGATTGGAACGATCGGAATCTTGGGTTCCTCATTTGATCGGAGAATTGATTCGTTTTCCTTGGAACATGGCCAAGTGGTTCGGCGACGGACATACGATTACGATGTCGCGCAAAGATCCCGAAGCGTTGTATTTGAATTTTACTTCCGTTCTTTTCAGAGACATGGGAAGTTTTACTTCCTTAACCGATGCGCCGGATTTATCGGGACTCGTTTCCGAAAACGGAAAACAAGTTAAATTCTTAACCTTATTGCCGACTTCGGAAGAGGAAAAAGAATACGCGCAAAAAGGCGGAATCGATTCTTTTTTTCGGATTTGGAATGAAAGACAATATCCTTGGTATCACGACGCGGAAAGACAGACTCTGATTTAAAATGATTCTTTTGGAAGAAATTACACGATCGATCCGACGTTATGCGGATCATTCCGCCTTTTTATTGGCGTTGATCTGCGTAACAACGTTGTGGATTACGCTTCCGTTGTCCCTGTTATCGGAAAGCACGGATCCGTTGAGCGCGCAAGCGCAGGAAAAGATCTGGCAAGAGATATACAATCAGGATTTTCATTCTTCCAAGAAGATGGTTCAACTTGAACTCGCACGTAGTGGTAAAAATGAGACGATTCCTCTCTTATCATTGCTTGAAATTTCTTTAAACGGACTTCAGAGACACAAACAAGCGAACGAAATCCGCAAAAAGATTCTTTCTATATGGGAAAGTAAGTACAAGAAATCCTTTATAGACGAGAATTATCCGATCAATCTCGCCACTTGGACGAGAATGGTGATCGTAAAATCGGATTCGCTCTTGATCGGCGCTGAATATTTTATTCCTTATCCGATCAACGCGAACAAAGACGGCTTCTATTATCATAAATTCACCTTATACAATCGTTTCTCGAAGAAGCCTACGCGTTTCTTTAAGTTGGAAAAATCATCTGCAACAAACCAAGAATATCGTCTTTACGAGATCAATTCGGACGGAGAATCCAAACAGATCAAGACTTACGGTGATATTTTACCAGAGATGAAGGATGAGATGGGTTATCTCGGCGGATTTTTAGGAATTTAATGCGATTTACGCTCGATTGAGCGATTCAAAACGATTGAAAGAGTGTCCTTAAAAGAAAAAACCCGCTTCGAGAAGCGGGTTTTAAAGTTTCATCCCTTCTTAGAATGAAAGTGTGTTGCTAGATTACTTATTTCTTCTTCGCAACTTTCTTTTTAGCTGCTTTTTTCTTAGCAACTTTTTTCTTAGCTGCCTTCTTTGCTGCTTTCTTTTTTGCAACCATTGACTCTTCCTCCGTGTTACTAACATTAAGTTCTGAATGTTCTTCAGAGCTTAACGCCGTGATTAGGGACATAATTAATGGATCAAGATAAAAATGTAAAGTGTTTTAATAAATTTTTACATTTTTTTTTAAAATTTATTTCTAAGAGAGATTTCTTTTTAATTCGTTAGTCTTCTCGTTCACTTCAAGACAGATGAACGATATATCATCGCTAGGATCTTTCTTTCCACGATAGTCTTGAATTGTTTTTAGTACAAGATCCGTTAGATCTTGCGGATTTAATTGGTGATTGTTCTTCAAAAGATTTAAAAAATTCTCATCACCGAAGATCTCTTCGTTATCATTGAACGTTTCAGTGACTCCATCGGTGAATAAAATCAACTTATCACCCGGATAAATCGGTATCGTTAAGTGTTTATACTCGGTAGGAAGCACGCCTAAAACTCTTTGAGTCTCGGTTCTTAATTCTACTTTTCCGCTTTTTCGAATACAAATCGGAGAAGAATGACCCGCGTTGATGTATTTAAACGTTTCTTCCTGAGAATTATATTCTCCGCAGATGAAAGTCATGAACTCGCTTCCTCTATATCTCTCGATAAGAAACGAGTTGATCACTCTAAAGATCGTCGATAAGTCCGATTTTTTTCGAATTTGATTCTGTATGATGCCTCTAATCGCGCTCACTAGGTATCCTGTTCCCAATCCGTGACCTGAAACGTCTCCTAAAGCCAACAACATCGTATTCGAATTTAATTTTTGCAGATCTAAGTAGTCTCCGGAGATTCCCACCGCCGGAATCGAAAAGAATCCTATGTTAATTCCTTTGATCGGTTCTCCTTCCGCAACGTGAAGAGTTTTGTCGATGATCGAAGCCATGTTGAGATCGCGTACGATTCTTTTTTTCTCGACTTCTTCGGCCAAAAGCGCGTAATTCTGCAACAACATCGAAGCCATTCGCGTACATTCCTTCAAAAAGTGAAGTTCTCCGAGATTGAAGTTCTTTCTGTTGTTCTTTTCGCCCACGAGAAACACGCCCAAAACCTCTTTTCCCTTGGAATAATTGAAGATCGGATACGTTAGCTGCACTCCCGAGTTATGCAAAAATTTATAGACCGATTCGCGGATTCCGAGCCCGTACGCGAGGTGTGTGGTTACGATCACCTCGGTATTGGAGGCGAAATACTGCCAGATTTCTGAATTTGAGGAGATTCTAATGAAGTTGATATTCTTTAGATCCGTTCTCGGAAACTTATCCGCGGGAATCAAAACGAGAACTTTAGAGATGTCCAACGCCTCGGAAACCTTTCTCATCAAACTGTTGATCGTCGCCCTCATCGAAATCGGGGCGCTGATCATCGCCGAAATTTCCTCCAAAGCGGAATGTAATTTTTGATTCCGTTTAAAACCCCACGTGTCTACAAGACTCGAAAGACGTCTGTTGATCGAACTCGCCGTATAAACGCTCGAACATAAAAAGAGAATATTGAATTCCTCTAAGTATTTATCCGCGGCGATCGGATTGAATTTAAAAAACGCTCCGAGTAAGAAAAGATAACCGCCCGCCAAGATCAGAATCAGATAAATCGACGTGAGCGAAGAACTGAACGCGATCTGAACCGGAACGATCGAATACGTAAACGTTCCGTATATGATCAGCGCCGGAAAAATCAAAAAGGCGGATAAGATCAAAAGTTTGGAAAGATCGGGTGAGATGAGTTCCGAAAATTCGACGGAAACGAAAGGAAGAATCGAAATCGCGCTGAAGGCGACGATCAGACTGAACTTCTTGAATAAACTCTGAAGAGGAAAAAGATTCCGTATCGAATCCAAGACGAGAAAGAAGATACAAATCACGGAGCAGAAAAGAATAAAATAAACTCCGTTGGTCGCGATGATTCCGAAAATATGCGGATCCGCTTTCTGAGATTTGCCCACAAAACCCGCGATCAAGGAAAAGATGATCTCCGGTGCAAACCAGCGCGTTGGAAGTTCCTTTCCTCGAAGACGGAATGAAATATTCAAGATTACGAATGCTGTAAAATAAAGAAAAAAGAAAAATAGGAAGTGAAATTCGTGAAACCCGACCAGGAAAAAGTTGAACAAACTCAAACACGATAAGGATCCGAACAACAAAAGCATATAGAGATCTCTCGTGTAAAAGAAAAACCAAATCGCAACCGAAAGATACAAAAGCGAAATCAGAATGTCTCTTGTAAAATCCTGAATGACCGCGTAATCGGATTTGGGTGCGAGAATCACGGGAATCGTTTCACTGACTCCCTTGTTGTAAACGTGTATTCCGTTTTCGTAAGATTGTCCGGACTCGGCCATCTTCACCGCGATTTCCAATTCCAGAAGATCGACTTTTTTACCGAGAATGCCCGGAAATTCTTCGCTGCTTTGGATGATCGTTCCGTTCGGATAATAATAAAAAGGAGGTCGTAACGTTTCCGACGAAGATTGTAAAACTCCGACGAGCAACGCAATGCTGAGAAGAATCAGCGAAATGAATAATAAAAGTATGTTTCTCACGAAGAAAACCTCAGATCATGAATGGAAATCATCGGTCTGCTCTTCCAAGTAAGAATCAACGGATCGTTTTCGATGTTTTCTTCCACTTCCCAACCCGCGGAAAGAAGATTCTTACCGAAGTTCGAATTTCTATGAACCTTGAAGTTTTTGCCGGAAGTTTTGAGCGATATCGTATTCTCGCTTCTTCGAATGACTCCGACGAGAAGATCGTAGTCTTCGTTCCAGGAGATTTCCTTTAGATAGGATTCCACGAGATTCTTGATGTAATTCAGACTTTGGACGGACCGCGAAGTTCTCGCGGAATATAAGATTCCTAATATATAACAAAGAACTAATACGGAAATCTGGTTCGTAACCCCTAATTTGAGAATGACGAAGTAGGTTTCTTCTCCGTCCGAATTGAGAAATTCAACGAGTTCGCCCGGTTCTCTGGAAAGAATTTCGATTCGGATGTTTCCGATCATCGGAGGTTCCGCGGCTTCGAGAAATTTACGGATCTTACCGGCGGTTTCCAATTCTTTTCTATATTTTTTATTCTCCGCGACCTGAGAGGAAAGAATATGATTGTGAACCGCGATTCCGCATTTCCCGGAAAGGAAACTCAAATCCTGTCTTACGGAATCTTTCGGAATGTTGGAAACAGCGAGAAAACCGAACAAAGTTTCTCGATATACGAACGGCAATATGAAATTCGCTCTCAGACTTACGAAGTCCTCGTTGATCTCGTGATTCTGATCCGGTTCTCCGATAATCGCTCCGTTCTTTTTGTTGAGGATGTATTGCAGAAGTTTTGCGTCCGGGTTGATCCCGTCGTGTGTGATCACCTTTCTCTGTTTTTTCTTCGCGTATGTGTAGAGTTCGAAAGTTCTTAGATCGTTGTTGAGAAGCGCGAGTTTTCCGTAATTGCTTTCTGTTAAGCGAACTAGATCGGGGAATACGTTTCGAATCAGACCTTCGTGATCGAACTTGCGATACGCGAGTCTTGAAGAACGCGGATCGTCGCTTAAATATTCGGAAATGAGAATGGACTTCAGTTTACCGCTGAGTTTTTCCTGAAGAGGAAACAGGATGAACACCGCGAAGATCAAGGTCGAAAGAAGACTGACTTCCATGTAGTATTCGATTGCGGTCGGAATTACGGTGAGAACGAAAAAATAAAGAGCCAACGCAATGAGAATCGAAATTCCCTTTGCGAACAGGTTGATGATCCCGGAAATAAGATAGTAATCCGTTACGAGCGAACGGAACGCTTCTTTAAAACCGGGTTGTATATCCTCGTTTTCAGGTAGTGTAGTAAGCATTCTCTTCGATATATTTTTCCGTAAAATCGCAACCCCAAAATTTCATGGAAACGGTCCCAACATTCAATACTACATTTAAGGAAATTTCAGTATTATTTTTTAGATATTCGGAAAGCTTTTTCAATGTTTCGGGGTTCGCTTCCTTAACCGGAAGAGTTCCGAAATAAATCTGAAGACCTTCAAAAGGGATCGGTTCGTCGAAAACCTTGCCGACGGCCATCACCAATCTTCCCCAATTCGGATCGCCGCCGTAGATCGCCGTTTTGACAAGCGGAGAATTGAGAATGGACTTCCCGATCTTTCTCGCTTGTGTTTCGTTTTTCGCGCCCGTGATCGTGAGTTCGATCAGCTTCGTCGCGCCTTCCCCGTCGATCGCGATGAGTTTGGTAAGATCGATGCTGATTTCAGTAAGCGCTTTCGAAAACTCATCCACGGAACTTTCTCCCGCGAGTCCGTTGCACAACAATGCGACCGTGTCCGAAGTGGAAGTATCCGAATCGATCGTCAAACAGTTGAAACTCTGATCGACCGAAGTTTTTAAAACGGAATAAAGATTAGTTCCTTCCGGAAGAGAAACGTCCGAAAGAATATAACAGAGCATCGTCGCCATATTCGGTTCGATCATGCCTGCGCCTTTTGCGATCCCGTAAATCGTACCTTCTCCCGATTTCGTTTTAATTTTTCGGAAAGAAATTTTCTTTCTCGTGTCCGTAGTCATGATCGCTTCCGCGACTTCTTCCAAGTTTCCGGGTTTCAGAAGCGATTTCGCTTTTTTACAAGCGGGAAGAATCACCTCCATCTTTAACGGAACGCCGATCACTCCGGTCGACGAGGGAAGAACGAGCTTTTCGGAAATGCCTAACGATTCTCCGATTGCCTTGCAGATATCTCTGGAGTTCTGAACTCCTTTTTCACCGGTTGCGACGTTCGAGTTTTTAGAGTTGATGACTACGGCTTGCAACACGCCGGATTGTACGTGTTCCTTTCCTACGATCACCGGAGCTCCGGGATAATTGTTTTTTGTGAATACCGCGGTCGCTTTGCAGGGAACTTCGGAATAAATGACTCCGAAGTCTTTTGTGTCGTCTTTGATGCCGATATTGATTCCGAAAGATGAAAAGCCTTTAGGCATGTCCATGAAGTTGATCCTTTCTCCAGTCGATTGGATCTATCTTTGGAAAATTAACTCTGCCGAAAAGAAGAATTCAGGACGCGTCGGCTTGATAACGGATGGGAATGGTGACCGCGAAAATGGTTCCGCCTTCGGGATTGTCGTAAACCTTTACGGAACCGTGATGCAAACGTACGATATGTTTTACGATGGAAAGTCCCAAACCGGTTCCGCCTTCTTTGCGGGAACGATTCTTATCGACTCGGAAAAATCTTTCGAAAATTCTGCTTTTGTCCTCGTCTTGAATTCCGATTCCCTGATCGATCACTTGGAACTGAACCTGATCCGTTTTTACGGGAAGAATTTTCAGAGTGATCGTTTTTCCTTCGGGTGAATAAGAGGAAGCGTTCGAGATCAAGTTGAGAAGCATGTGTTCCAAAAGAACCCAATCTGCCGCAATCATCAAAGGTTCCGGCATCTCCACGGCGAACTTCTGACCCTTGGAAGACACGACTCCTTCCACGGTGTAACTTAAATTCTCCACAAGAGATTTGAGGGAGAATTCTTCGTCGCCCGCGATCTTTGTTTGGTTTTCGATTCGGGTGATCGTTAACATGTCTTCGACGATACGAACCATACGATCCGTATTTCTCGAAATCGCGTCCAAAAATCTTTTTTCATGACTTTCGGGAGAAAGACGAAGACGATCGAGTAACGTTTCCGTATATCCCTTGATGGACGTGATTGGAGTTTTGAGTTCGTGAGAAGCGTTTTGAACGAATTGTTCTCGGATGATATGAGATTGTTTTTCTTCGGTGATGTTTCGAATCACCCCGATATACATCAACGTTTTGCCGTTCGTCTTCAACGGATACATCTTGATCGTGTAAAAATTATGCCCGAGATCCAATTCCATTTTGGAATCGCCGGAACCTTTGAGATGACTCGATACGAATTCCAAAAGTCTCGGATCTCTCGTTGCGTCGGTCACCTTTCTCGATCTTGAGTTCGGTTCGATCAAAGAACCCGGAATACTTTTATTCTGAAAAAGAATGGAGGCGTTTTCGGGATCGATCGCAAAAACTCCTTCCTTTAAGTTCTGCAAAACCGAATCGAACTTTTCCTTTTCGATCGTGAGATCCACGAATTGATTCTTGAGTCTTGAGGACATCAAGTTGATCGAAGAGGCGAGATCGGCGAGTTCTCGAATATCGGATAACGCGAGTTCGGAACCGAAGTCACCCGCATTGATATCGCTCGTTTTCTTTTCGATTCGATCAAGGGGCTCGGCCACTCTTTTTGCGATCGAGTAGGACATATAGAACGTCCCGAACATCGCAAAAAGAACGTAAAACGAAAACAGAAGAATTTTGAAGTCGGGATGAACAAACTTCTCCACAAAAAGAACCGCGCCTGCGGCCACGAGGAGAACTAGCAAAAGTAACCAGTTGCTAAGAAGAAGTTTTGAAAATAAGCTACGCCTCATTGAATCTATAGCCGATTCCGCGTATAGTCTCGAGTCTTTCCTTTTCTTCTCCGAGTTTATCGCGTAATCTCTTAATATTTACGTCGACAGCTCTGTCGGTTACGTAAATATCTTTTCCCCAAACCCGATCCAATAACTTGTCCCGAGTAAAAGCCACGCCGGGGTTTGTCATGAAAAGATTCAGGATTTTATATTCGATCAACGTTAAATCGACTTCGGAGTTGTTTATAAATGCCTTATGCGCTTTCAAGTTGAGAAAGATGCTTCCGATGGTGATATTTCCTTCGAATTGTTCCTCTTCTTCGCCTTCCTTCGTTCTTCTCAAAACGGAACGAACTCTCGCGATCAACTCTCTCGTGCTGAAGGGTTTACGAACGTAATCGTCCGCGCCGAGCTCGAGTCCGAGAACCGCTTCGGTTTCTCCGGATTTTGCGGTAACCATAATGATCGGCATGGAATATTTTTCTTTGATCTTTTTGCAAAGATCCATACCGCCGATTCCCGGAAGCATAAGATCTAAAATGACGAGGTCCGGAGTATTCTTTTCGAGTTTCGGAAGTACTTCCAATCCGTTTTGGCAAGTGTCGACTTGGTAGCCGTTTTCTTCGAGGTGGAATCGGATCAGCTCGGCTATGTCTTCCTCGTCGTCAACGACGAGGACTTTTTGCCCTGGGTTCCCTGATTGGTTTTTCATGAGTCCTATTCATCTTTCCGGATCTGTATTTCGACCGGACAAAGTTTATAATCCATAATATTCCAGAAATTCGTTACAATTAGAATACGAAAAAATTACAAACTACAGAAATTCGATTCTCCCTTTTCGAACAAAATGACAGAGAGAAAACAAACGTTATTCTTTATCGCCCAATTGTGAATTGATCTTACGAATCAGAACGCGTTGACGGAAAATCGAAAAGATTAAGAAACCTGAAAGTAATAAAGCTCCGATGAGATAAACTTCATTCAAACTTTTTAATCTTTCGTGTTCTTCTTCGATCGCTTTGATACTTTCCAAGTGGGAAATCAAAAAATAGAATTTGTCCGCGTTAGGCCACTCTTTCTTGGATTCTTCCCGAATTTGAGTGATGAGGATTGCGGCCTCTTCCTTTTTCATCTTTTGGATGATCGGAAATATTTTGTCCAAGTCCGAGTTCAGATAATCCTTCGCTGCCATCGCGGGTTTGGAACCGGAATCCGCCGAGGGAGAATTCTTATCCGCAAAAACTCCGTTTGTCGACGTCAGAGTAAAAAGAATCAAAAGGGACAGGAGGGAAGTTGAAGTTCTAAAAGTATTCGAATTCATTCAAAAAAACCTAATTTATTTTTCCATTCTTTGGTGTAAGGGTTTCTATAATGGACAAGATAGATTCCCGCTAAAATAGCGAAAACACAAAAGAGAATGCTACTCGTGACTAAAATAAAGGGAAGAATGCCGGTCTCGATCAGAAAATCCAAATCCAAAAAGAATAAAACGGACAAAGGCGAAAATCCCAAAAGAAACAAACCGGATAAGATAATCTTAATGTGGCGGACCGGAACGATGTGCAACATCACTCTTCGTTTTAAATCGGGAGGAACGGGCGTGTTCTCGCGGAGATTCAGCGTTTCCTCTTCGAAGAAATGAAGTTTTTCCTCGAGTTCGGCGGGAACGGAATCGACCTCCGCGGAATGGGAAGCGGAATCATTCTTGTTTTTCATTCTCTTCCTTATTTAACCAATCTCTCATGATTTCCTTACCCCTGAAAATATAACTCTTCAAAGTGTTCATTTTCAAGTTTAATTTTTTCGAAATTTCTTTATAGGACATATTCTCAAAATAGTGGAGAGCGATGGGCTTTCGATAGAGTTCGGGCAGGCTTTCTACGAGCTTTCGGATCTTCTCGTAACTTTCCTGTTTTAAGAGTTTGGTTTCCTGTTCGGAGGAGATTTCCGATTTCTTTTCTATTCCGTTTTCGGCGAGAAGAAGCGCATCGAGTCCGGCGACTTCGGGGTGTTCCTTTCGATATCTTCGGATGATTTCGTTTCTTGCGATGACGAACAACCAAGTGGAGAATTGGGATCTTCCTTGAAACGTGGATAAACTTTCGAAGGCTTTTAGGAAAATGTCCTGGGTGAAGTCTTCGGCTTCGGTTTCGTTACGAAAGGCTTTGATCGCCTGAGAGTAAACCAATCCCTGATAACGGTTCATCAATTGTTCGAAGGAATTGAAATCCCCGTGTAAAACTTTTTGAATGCAGTCCCAGTCCTCCGGGTTGCATACAATGGGAAAGTTTTCCCTCATCGAGATCTGGAGAATTTATAATAACAGAGCAATCCCAAACCGGTTCCGAGTGGAACGAGTCCGCCGAGCATTGCGAGTGATTGTCCTAATACGGAAATGAATCCGATGGAGAGTGCGATTCCGACAAAGGTGAGAATCAATCCTAAAAAGAAGGAATACGTCCTAAGATCGAAGGTTTCTTTTTTATAAAGCCCGGCTTTGATGATCTCGATCCTTTGTCTGTACCACCAGTAGAAAACGAAAAACAATAGAGAACAACCGAATACGATTCCGAAGATGGGAACCAAATAAAGGACCACTTTGTAGTCGGATCCGGAGTTTGAACTTTGATTCTGAAGGTGTTTCAGAATCAAATCCAGCGTTTCTAATAATTTTGCTTTTTCTTCTGGGTTCATCTTACAATGGCAGTTGCTTTTTTATTTTCCGCTTTGGTCTTGAAGTAAGGAATTCTTTCTTCGATGCCGGGACGGTTGATCAAGGATTGATACCATTCTTCTTCTTGAAAACTTTCTTTTAAGAATGAATTGCGTATTTCTGTTTGAAACAAGTTCTTGATGATCTTCATAGTTTTTTACCTCCTTTAAAATATTACAGCGCGTTTGAACGTTAAAATGCCTTATCAAAAAAAATCAAACTGCAAGGTTCCGGCCCGTTAGGGGACGGATTCTTATGTCTTATAAAATTATCGGCAGACTCAAAAAATTTGCCGTATAATTTCTCACGTTCCCTCGAACGATTTTTCAAAACAAGGAAATTCAAAATTCCGCCGCTCGATGTTTAGCGACAGAATCTTATCCACAATTTTCAGACGGCAAACTATCTGAAGAAAAAAATGTCTTTTTAATTTTTTTTAGAGAATTTTCGGATCGGATCAAAAAAAGGAGGAGTGCCTAAATTCGGTTCGACTTTGGTTGCTTCTCTTTCAAAGCCCGCATATTCGCGTAAAAAGTTTACGATAATTCTTCCCGTGGCTCCCCAGAGTAATCCTTCTTCCAGATCGAAATAATAAATTTCGATTTCTCTCGCGCCGGATCTTCGGATTCGAATCGAATAAAACGGCGCAGTTTCCAATCGTTTGAGATCGAGTATGATAGAACGTTCTACTTCTTCCGGATTCGTGTTGAACGAAAACGTTCCGTTGTAACGAGCGATGAACGGTGAAATATGAAATCCGGTATGCGTAAAGAGTCCGTGGTATTCTCCCAAAACGTCGAGAACGGAACTGGATTCTCCCATTTCCTCTTCCCATTCCCGCAAGGCCGTATCCAAAAGATTCTTATCCGTTTTGGAATGTGCGCCGCCGGGAAACGAAATTTGTCCGGGGTGTGCTTTTAAATTGGAATTCCTTTTTTGAAGAATGATTCCTTGCTCGTTGTCCGGTTTTTCGTAGATGGGAAGAATTACCGAAGAAGCTCTGGATTTTTCCTCGCCCAACGGAGGAGCGGGAATTCCCGTAAAAGTTTCCTGAGGAACTGCAAGCCGATCTTTGAGCGATTGAAAATCAAATCTCATTCTTAACCTGCATTCAAAATTTTGAATATTCCTCTATTCGAATTTTTTATTAATCGGAATCAATCCTTTGATGTTCGATTCGTACGGTATGTTTTCCAAGGCCGCGAGAATCGAAGGTCCGTAATGAATCACCTTCCATTCCGAAAAAAGATTCATCTCCCTCAGTTCGTCGAGGGTCTTCGGATTTTTGTGCGCGAGTTCCGCGATCATTTTGTTCGAAGGCATCATCTGATGACTCATTCTTCGTATGGACATGATCGTTTCTCTCCAGATCCGCAGACGTTTGAATCGTTCGCCTTCTTCGTTCGTCAAATTCTCGCCCGGCTTTTTAAAAAGTTCGGACTTTTGAATCGGAGGTCCGCTCGGATTCGCGTAAATCTGAAACAAAGTCTCCGCGTCTTTTTTGCCGAGAATTTCGGTTAACTTTGCCATGTCCCTTCTCGACTTTACGAGAAGAACCACTTTCTCGTTATTGAATACTCGGAAAGGAGCCTTGTTCAACTTTCTGGATTTATCGTCCCGAAAAACCAAAGTGTCGTAGATGAATCTTCTTTCGTCCGCGCTGTATTCCAAAATCTCGGGAAATTTATCCATCGAAATGGAATTTCCTTCCGCTCCCGGTTCTTCCGATGCGATCTTTTCGAACTCGGAAAGAGCTTCCTCGTAGAGGTTTCTCTTCGTGAGTTCTTCCTTCATCTTTTCCCAGATCGTTTCTAAATAGACCGTGTCCAAAGCCGCGTATTGAAGCTGGCTCTTTTCAAGAGGGCGCTTTTCCCAATTAGACTTCTGTTCCTTCTTTGAAAGTTTAATTTTATGATAATAATCCACGAGATAGGTTAGGGAATATTGCTCGTGATCCAAAAGACGGGAACTGAATCCGGTATCGGCGATATTTACGAACTTAAAACCGAAGTCTTTTTTGAGCGCTTTTATATCGTCAATGGCGGAATGGAATATTTTTAGAATTTTTTTATCTTCAAAAAGCGTTCCAAGACCATCTAAGTTTTGTAGCTTTAACGGATCGATGATGTAATTTTTTCCCTTAGCCGAAATTTGAATCAGACAGACCTTGGAAAAATACGTATAATAACCGGAGGATTCGGTATCGATGGATATGGAGTCCGCCTGGCTCAAATTAATGAGAACGAGTTGTAGGCTTCGAATTGTATCTACGACTATGTAATCGGAATTTATTTGCATGAAAAACGCGACCTGAGATTTTAAGCTTAAGAAGGCAGAGAATGAGTCGAATTCCCGATAAATCCAGAGTAAGAAGACAAGCCCAGGATGACAAACCAAAAGATGAATGTGCGATTTTTGGTATATTTAATTCTCCGGAAGCATCCAATTTCACATATTTAGGTCTTTACTCGATGCAACATCGGGGCCAGGAATCGAGTGGAATCGTTTCCTCCGACGGAGAGCACCTCTACCGCTACGCCGGAATGGGTTTGGTCGCCAATATCTTTACCGAAACCAAGCTCAAAGAACTTCAGGGCAATTCGGCCATCGGCCACAATCGTTACTCTACCACCGGAGCGAGCTTTTTAAGAAACGCCCAACCGCTTCGGGTCGAATCCCATCTCGGAGCCGTTTCCCTGGCCCACAACGGAAATTTGGTCAATTCCTGGGAACTCAGAAGCCAACTCGAAAAAGAGGGAAGCATCTTCCAAACTACGATCGATTCCGAGGTCATCGTTCACTTGATGGCCCGTTCCGGAGAATCCGATTTCCTCTCAGCGCTTTCTTCTGCGCTCAAAAAAGTGAGGGGCGCTTACTCGCTCGTCATTCTTACCAAATCCCAACTGATCGCGGTGCGCGATCCGAACGGATTCCGTCCTTTGGTGATGGGCCGCCGCGAAGACGGTGCGATTGTATTCGCTTCCGAAACCTGCGCTTTCGATATTACGGATACGAAATATGAAAGAGACGTGGAGCCAGGCGAGATGATCGTCGTGGATAAGAACGGAGTGAATTCTTATTACCCGTTTCCGAAAGCGACTCCGAGTCTTTGTATTTTCGAATATATTTATTTTGCAAGACCCGATTCCAATATCTTCGGAGAATCCGTTTACAAGGTTCGCAAGAACTTGGGAAGATTCTTAGCCAGAGAATTACCTGTGGAAGCGGACGTTGTGATTCCCGTTCCCGACTCGGCGAGTATCGCGGCCTTGGGTTACGCGGAAGAATCGGGTATTTCGTATCAATCCGGTTTGATCCGTTCGCATTACATCGGTAGAACGTTTATCGAACCCGATCAGAAGATCCGAGATTTCGGAGCGAAGATCAAATACAACGTGGTTCGCAACGTCGTCGAAGGAAAACGAGTGATCGTGGTCGACGATTCCATCATGAGAGGGACGACGAGCCGAAAGATCATCAAGATGATTCGAAACGCGGGTGCCAAAGAAATCCATCTCCGAGTTTCCGCTCCTCCTACCATTTCCCCTTGCTACTACGGAATCGACATTCCGACCCACAACGAACTGATCGCCGCAACACATACCATCGAAGAGATCCGCAAATATCTGAGAGTGGACAGCATCGCTTATCTTTCCGTGGAATCCATGAACCGCGCGGTTCTGGATCACAAAGGCGGCGGATTCTGCAACGCTTGTTTTACGGCTCAATATCCTGTTGAGTTTCAGAGCGAAGTCGGAAATCAGAAAAGTCTTTTTAAAGAATATCAGGTGGAAGAAAGAGCCGTTTATTGATCAACGGCTTAACTTCTGTTCGAGATTTTTTACGGAAATTCGGAGAATGTGTAGTAGTTCCTACACATTCCGTCACATCGCATAGGCTGCGAGTCCCTCGGAGAATATTTCTCGTCCGATTTTTGTAAGAGTTCCCACATTTTAGATTTTAGGAAAGGATTCTCGCTCCTCAAATCTTATCGCCGGTCGGATGCACCTTATCGATCTTGATTTTCATGTTGTGAAACGGTCTTTCGATGATCAGGTATAGAATCCAACAAACCAAAAAGATTTTCAAACATACGATCACATAGATCGAAAAGAATCCCGTCCAAGAAAGACTGTCCAATCCCATTTCCTTTCTTACGAACCGAATCGCTAATACCCCGTGCCATAGATAAATCGTGTAACTCAATCTTGAGATCGGTCTGAACACGATCGACGCGAAAAATTTATAGACCGGACTCGAAGGAATCATCGCCGAAAAGGTAAGAAGAATAAAAACAACGTGATATACGTTATAACTCAAAGTATGGGATAAAAGTTCGTTCTTACGGATTTGAACTCCGATAAAAAACAAAACGACCGAACCCACAAAAAGAAGAAACGCATGTAAACCGTTCCATTTATCGAAATATCTTTGATTAAAGATTTCGAATGCTATGATTCCCACGAAAAGCGCGTCGAAACGAGTATGTGTCGCGTAATAAATTCCGCCGATCGGTCCGTTGTAGAAATGATAGATCCGAAAGAATATGGGGAGAATGTAGATCGCCAATAAAACCAAAATTCTTTTTTGAAACGGAAGTTTGAAAAGAAGAAACGAACAAAGAAACGGAAGAACGATATAAAAATGTTGTTCGAGGGAAAGAGACCAGCCGAATTCGAACATACGATTCGGATTGTAATTGGAAAAAAGAAAAATATCCGACCAAGGATTCGAGATCGCTTCGGCCGCGCGGTTTAAAACGAACAACTCCACTTCGTTCGGATTCGTTTTTACTTTCATCTCGTTGTAGATTACGAGCGAGAATAAAAATGTGATGATCAAAACCGTATAATAAGCGGGATAAATTCTTAGAATTCTTTTGAGATAAAATTCCCGGATGTTGATCGTGGAATACTTTTCATAAACGCGAAACAAGCCCGCGTAAATCAGAAGTCCGCTCAAAAGAAAAAACAAATCCATAAAGTGACGCATACTCAGGATCGATTCCAAAGTAGCTTTGGTAACGAGTCCGTTTTCCAAAAAACGATGCGTGTTGTTTTCCCATAAGTGGAAGAAGAGAACGATTAAGATCGAAAAGGCTCTCAGTCCGTTTAACGATTCGATCTCCTTAGGATCTTTTTTAAATACGCCGAAAAAATAATCTAGAATCTTTGTCTTCATTTGTGTCTTTGTGATTTGAATCGAATATCCGCTAATTCTTTTTAGAACTCCACCTTGATGACCGTTGTAAGCATCATTGTCAACTTGGAAACTTCTTGGAATTCTCCGTCGATTCGGTCGATCGGCTCAGCCCCGGAGTTTGTCCGCCAACTTTCCTAACGTTTTGATTTTTTCTTCGACCTTGGAAGTCAATCGAACCCCGCCGCTCAGTCTTAGGAAGTTTCTAAAATTTCCCGTTCCCGAAAAGATCGGACCGGGCGCGATCGACACGTTGTGTTTCCACGCTTCGTTTTGCAAAAGAAGGCTGTCGATCTTATCCGGGAGTTCGATCCAAAATACGAGACCGCCTTGCGGATTGGAGATGTAAGTCGATTCCGGAAAATGTTTCAAAACGGATTCCCGAATCTTTGCGAGATTGGAGGAAAGATTTCTTCTCAGAGGTTTTAAATTTCTTTCGTAAGAAGTCTTTAAGTATTCGCTCAACGCGATTTGCGGGATGCTCGGAAGCGCAAGTCTTGAGAGTTTGATTTCTTTCTGAAGCTCGTGACTTTTTTTTCCGGGAACGATCCAACCGATTCTCAGATCGGGCGAAATGATTTTGGAATAAGAAGAGATCTTATAAACGTTTTCTTTTTTATCAAAGGACTTCAACGAAAGGGGTCTTGAAGCGGTGAAGTATAGATCGCCGTAAATATCGTCTTCGATGATCGGAATATTCTTACCCGCACAAAGATCGACCAGGATCTTTTTGTTTTCGTTGGAAAGAAGACTGCCTGTCGGATTTTGAAAGTTCGGATTAATAATCACACATTGGATCGGATAACGATTGAGAGCTTCTTCGAAATGGGAAAGACTCATTCCGTGAATCGGATTGACCGGAATTTCGATCAGCTTTCTTCCTAGTCTTTGGACGCTTTGTAAAATGCCGAAATAAACCGGAGATTCCACCGCGATCAAGTCGCCCGGTTTTGTGAGAACTTGAATACAAAGATTGAGCGCGTCCTGACATCCGTTGGTCACGATGATTTCGGATTCGTGAGTGGCGACTCCTTGTAAAGAAGAACGAAGAGACAACTGTTTTCTCAAGCCGGGATATCCCTGAGAATTTTGATAGTTATGACTATCCGCCATAAGAATCGCCTTCTTCAGATTTTTATGAAGCGACGGAATCGGAAGATATTCCTTTTCGGGGATTCCGGTTCCCAAAGGAAGGATATTAGGATTTTGTAATGAATCGATGAGCGATGAAATCCGTTCGTCGATTCCGAAGGACGAAACAAGTTTCGGTTTTTTGGGCATGGTCGGAATCTTGGAAGTTCCCTTTCGTGCGAGAACCACGTAACCCGACTTGGGTTTCGATTCTATATAACCTTCGTTTTCCAAAAGTTCGTAAGCCTGTAAGACGGTGGAAATGCTGACCTTCTTTTCCAACGAAATCTTTCTTAAGGAAGGAAGTTTGTCCCCCGCGCGCAAAACACCCGATTCCAACATGGATTTTAAGGTTCCCGCGATCGTTTCGTATTTAGAATTCTGATCTGTACCGGTTAAAATGTTCATTTCTGTATCTGTTATGATCGAAGTAAATTTGTTATAACATGAGTAACGCAGTAAGGAAATCATTTTTTATGAAACTGAGAATTCTCCAAATCGACGCTTTTGCGGAAAAAGTCTTTCAGGGAAACCCCGCCGCGGTATGTCCGTTGCAGGAATGGATTCCGGACGAACTGATGCAGAAGATCGCCTTGGAAAACAATCTGAGCGAAACCGTATTTTTCGTCCGAGAAGGAGATTCGTATCGGATTCGTTGGTTTACTCCCTTGCGCGAGGTCGATCTTTGCGGTCATGCGACCTTGGCGACCGCGTATCATTTGTTTTTTCAGGAAGGATTGGCCGGTGATCGAATCCGTTTTCAATCGGCTTCGGGTGAATTGAACGTATTCAAAAAGGAGAATATTCTTTATCTGGACTTTCCTTCTCGAAAAGCGGACAAGACCGAAGTTCCGAAATCGGTATTAAATTCGTTTTCGATTTCTCCCTTGGAAGTTTTGAAGTCCAGGGATTACGTTCTCGTCTACGAAAACGAAGCTCAACTTAGAAACGTAACCTGCTCGGTCGAAGGTTTGCGCGATATCGACGCGTTAGGCGTCATTCTTACTTGTCCGGGCAACGGAGAATTCGATTTCTTTTCCCGATTCTTTTCCGCGAGCATCGGTTTGGCGGAAGATCCGGTAACGGGTTCCTCTCATTGTACGTTGATTCCTTTTTGGTCCGAGCGTTTAGGCAAAAAAAATCTCAAAGCGTTCCAAGCGTCGAGTCGAGGCGGAAAACTTTTTTGCGAAGATCTGGGAGATCGAGTTCGCATCGGAGGAGTTTGTGTTCCTTACTTGGAAGGATGGATCGAAGTATGAATGAGAACCGATTTTCGTTTTCGGATCGGATCTTAAAATCGAACCGTTCCTTTATCCGTGAAATTTTAAAAGTGACTTCTCATCCGGAAATCATTTCGTTTGCGGGCGGTCATCCCGATCCGGCTCTGTTCCCGGTTCAAGATCTTGCGGCTTCCACCGAATCGGCGTTTCAAAAATACGGATCGAAACTTCTTCAATACGGAATTTCAGAGGGATTTACACCGCTTCGGGAAAAGATTTTCGAAAGATATTATAAAAACATAAACTATTCTTTGAGTCCGGAGAATATTCTCATCACGACCGGTTCTCAACAGGCTTTGGATTTGATCGGAAAAGTTTTTATCAATCCGGGAGATTCGATTCTCATCGAAAGACCGGGATATTTGGGCGCGATCCAAGCCTTCTCTTTATACGAACCGAATTTGGTCGGAATTCCGTTGGAAGACGACGGATTGGATCCGGAATTTTTGAAGAACGTTTTTGTCGACGTCGATCCGAAATTCTTATATTCGAATCCTACGTTTCAAAATCCGACGGGAAAAACTTTGCCTCTCGAAAAAAGAAAACGAATCTCCGAAATTTTGAAAAAGGAGAATTGCATTTTCATCGAGGACAATCCGTACGGCGAGATTCGTTTTGACGCTGAGATTCTTCCGAGCGTTCAATCCTTTTATCCCGAAGGTACGATCAGCTTGGGAACTTTTTCCAAAACCTTATCGCCCGGTTTTCGAGTCGGTTGGATCTGCGCTCCGAAAGAAATGATCGATAAACTTTTGATCGCGAAACAGGCGAGCGATCTTCATTCCAATCTTCTTTCTCAGATCGTTTTGGACGAATATTTGAATCGATACGATTTGGATTCTCAGATTGAAAAAACCCGTGCTTCGTATCGAATCAAAAAAGAACGGATGGAAGAATTTTTGAATCGGTCTATGATCGATTTTGCGGATTGGGTTTCTCCGAAAGGAGGAATGTTTTTCTGGCTGAAGTTGAAAAATGGAGTTCGATCGATGGAATTGTTCGACGTCGCGATTGCAAATAACGTTGCTTTCGTTCCGGGAATTCCTTTTTACGCGGACAAACCGGAATTGGATACGATGCGGATTAACTTTTCGCATTCTTCCTTGGAAGCGATCGAAATGGGGATCGATCGTATCGCGGAGTCGGTTCGTGAAATTTCCAAAATTCGCGTTTAGTAGAATCTTATGTTATCACGGGAATACTGCGGACTTTTGACGCAATCGGGTCACGACGTAGGAATCACCGATCTTCTTTGGATGTAAGTTTATTCGCGTGTGGATTTTTCGGAGGAGAGAATTCTTTCCTTTAAGATCAAGAACGGTTTTTCTACGATCAAATACAAAAGCCAAGAGAATAAAAAACAATAAACGATCGCGGTCAAAATCGCGAATAAGAAATGTTCCGCGTGCGGTTGGGAAACTCCGGAAAAAACTTTGGAAACCGCGATGCCTGCGATTAGAATATTCCAAAGATACATCGTATAACTGAGTCTTGCGATCGGTCTAAAGATCGCAGAACTTAAAACACGGGCGATTCTTCCTTGATCGTTTAAAGAAAAATAGATCCAGATCGCATACCCCACGTTGAAGAAATTGTAACCGAACGTTTTCCGAAACCAGTGTTCGAGAGGAAACATGTGTCCGATCGTCAACGCCGCGATTCCAAAAAACAAAAGAAAAGTATCTATAAGTTTTGGATCGATTAAACTCGAGGTTGTTTGCGGATTCGGTGCATCGAGATCGACGTTGTGATTGCGAACGGCGTTGATCGGGGCGGGGACGGATTGAAAACCGCGCAGAGACGATAAAACTTTGATTTCCGCGAGGATCATCCCGATCACAAGGCTGTCCATTCTCGTATGAGAATAAATCAAAACTCCGAGATCCGCATCTCTAACAACATAAAAAATTCTAAATATTAGAGGAATTGCATACAAGGCCGAAAGGATCAAAATTCTCCGTTTGGCGTTGAATCGAAAAAGAAACAAAGTCGTAAAAAAGGGAAGAATCAGATAAAACTGTTCTTCGATCGACAAGGACCATCCGACCAACGAAAGCCTTTGTTTCGTATAATTGGAAATATAGAGAAAATCCGCGTAACTGCTTCGTAAAACTTCGGAAACAGATTTGAGTTCCGCGAGTTGGAATTCGTTCGGATTTTCGATCAGAGACAATCGATCGAATTGTCCTTGAAAATATAAATACAGAATCGAAAGACAAAAGTAATACGCCGGGAAAATTCTCAAGGAACGCGCGAAAAAGAATCGTTTCTTATCGAAATGCTCCGGACGATCGGAGTATTTTAGAATTCCTGAATATATCAAGAAGCCGCTGAGCACAAAAAACAGATCCACACCCGAGTTGAAGTTCGAGATTACATTCTTAATAATTTGCGGAAAATCGGCGACGCCGAACGGGAGCCACACGTGGTAGACGATCACAAGGAGAATCGCGATCGCTCGGATTCCGTTTAAGGATTGGACTTCTTTTTCGTTTTTTAAAAAGGGCGAGAATAGATAACTAAAAATCGTACGCTTCATTGTAAACGATGAGATTCAGTTTTTGGAATGTCTTTGTTTGGATAAAAGTTCTTTGATGAGATTCTTTTCGGATCTTCCTAAAATTCCTTTCTCTTCGAAAATTCCCAGAATTTCCATCGTGATTTCCGGTTCCAGCAAGGATAAGTCCGCGAACAAGGATTGATGATTGAGTTTTCCGGATCTGTATTTTTCAAGAATTACGTGAGAAGATTCTATGATCTGTTGTTTTCTCGAAACCAAATCTTCCATCGTGGAAAGAATCAAAAAGATCTCCGGATCGTCTTCGAACAATTTTAGAATATGATGATAGATTCCTGGGCTTCGGATCGGCAATTCGTAGATTCCGTCTTTAAGAGAAAGGTAAAGTTCCTTTTCTTCCTCGATGTTTAATCCCGCTAGATGTTTTAAATCCGAAACGGCTTCGGGGGGAAGTACGGTTAAGAATTGAGAAGCGAACTCCGGATCTTTCGCTTCTTGAAGACAATACGCGATAAAACTGCAGATTCGTTGCGGGCTTAAGGAATTCCAATATTCGTTCGTTTTTAAATCCAAAAAGGAGGCGGTTTTTTTGAGCCTTCTTCTTTCGTCTTCGGTTTGCTGAAAGATATTATATTCGTGAATTATGATTTTATAAAGAAGTTTGTTGCTGAACGCCTCGATAACTTCCTTGATCTTCGCGGGTTCTATGATCGCGAGAAAATATCGGAGAACCTCGAAGTATACTTCTCCCTTGGAAATAAATTCTTCCAAGACCAAAGGATGGGCTTGTAAGAACGCGGATGCGCCCACATTGATTCCTGCTTTTCCTTCCGCGAATGCGTTCATCTTCTCGCCGGCGATGCAGGATTCTCTGATTTCCCGGCTCCATTCGTTCGGGATCAAATTCTGTCTGCAGTTGGCCGGGCACGGTTCTCCGAAGGAAATTCCGATTTTACAATGTGTCTTGATTTCTTTTTCCAGGAAAATTTCCACGCAACCTTAGGGAACTAAGTCTCCGCAATCTCTCATTTCGGGAGCGTATGGGTTTTGAATTTTGGTCCCGTGGCTCACCCAAGTTTTGTTTACCATAGGACAAAAGAATTTGTTAAAAACCCCGGTTCCACCGGCCAGCTTGAGACTTTCCGCGAGGTTCTCGGAAAAGGAAGAATAGGCCAGAAAGAATTTTTCGACGTCCTTCGTTTCCTTGTCTTTCAAAGAATTTCCCATTTTTTCGGCGGATTCTTTCAAACCTCCGTTGAGAGAGGAAAGTTCCTGCACGCGAGCGACTAACTTGTTTATGTCGGGAATACGATTTTCTTCCTTCATTAGGAAATCGTGAATGGATTCGTTTTCCACAAGAATCCGTTGTAGGGCGTCCTTTTCGGCTTCGGTGATTTGAGGTTGGGCTTTTTTACAGACGGATAAAAAGATGAGAATACTGATTGATAAGAATAAAATTCTCTGCATTATAACCAATCTCCAAGATCGTTAATAAAGTTTAAGTCTACAATTCTCGAAAAAACCTTGGTGTAAAGTACGGAATCGTTTAAAATCCAAAAAATGCTCATATTTGTTTTTCGATTACCAAGTTCTCAAACGAAGCAATTCGATTTAAAACCGCTCAGAATGACAGGTTATCATACGTCTTTCAGCTTAAGAATGATCGTTAGACCGTCCTCGGGTTCTTTTAAGTTGTTTTTCGAAAGATTCTTCGCATGGAAACGGGTTGCAGAATCGACCGGGCATCCGATTCTACTGAAAATGAAAATCGAGGTTTCTCGTTGATGTCGAACTTTTATACCAAACATATTTTCGTCTGCGAAAACGTAAGAGCGGAAGGGGAAAGGGTTTCTTGCGGACGATCGGGTTCGATTCAACTTCTTGCCTCTCTCAAAAAAAAGATGAAGGACCTGCCGATCCAAGGAAAAATCAGAATTCAAAGAGCGGGTTGTCTGGATCGATGCGAACTCGGTCCCGTTCAAGTCAGTTATCCGGAAGGAAGATGGTTCTCCCTAAGAACGGAAGAGGACGTCGATATATTCTTAAAATATTATATACAATCGGAACAAATTGAAAAGATCGAACATTTAATCATTAAGGAAAACCAATGAACCTCCCAAAAACATACAAGGCGTTAGAACTCAGAGAATACAGCGAAAATAAGAATCGGGCGATCATCGTCGAAAAAACGATTCGACCTTTGAAAAAAGGAGAAGTGTTGATTCGGATGCATTCCGCTTCGATCAATCCGTCCGATCTTATGTTTTTGAGAGGGCTCTACGGAATCAAAAAGAAACTTCCAGTCGTTCCGGGTTTTGAAGGAAGCGGAAACGTCGTCGCTTCCGGCGGCGGACTTTACGGTTCTTATTTAAAAGGGAAGAATGTAGCCTGCACCGCTCCCGGAAGAGGCGACGGTGTTTACGCCGAATATATGATCACCGACGCGTTCAGTTGTCTTCCGATCGGAAACGATCTTTCCTTGGAACAAGGAGCTTGTCTTTACGTAAATCCGATCACCGCGATCGCGATGGTCGAACAAGCGCAGAAAGTAGGTGCAAAGGCTTTGGTTCAAACCGCTGCCGCGAGCGCGCTCGGAAAGATGGTGGTCGGAATCGCGGCTCGCAAAGGAATGAAAGTGATCAACGTGGTTCGTAAGCCCGAACAAGAAGCGGCGTTGAAGGCGGTCGGCGCGGAACATATTCTCAATTCGGAAACTTCCAACTTCGAAAGACAGTTAAGGGTTCTTTCCAACGAACTCAAGGCCACGGTTTGTTTGGACGCGGTCGCGGGAGAATTGACCGCAAGAGTTTTAGGAGCGATGCCTTACGGAAGTAGAGTGATCGTTTACGGAGCGCTTTCCGAAAAAGAAATCCCGTTACATGCAGGACTTATGATATTCCAAGATAAGAAGGTGGAAGGGTTTTGGCTGTCGACTTGGGCGCCCCAACAAAGTTTTTATAAGATTTGGAAACTTTCGAGAGAACTCAGGTCTCTTGCAAAGAAGGAATTGAAGACCGACATCGCCGCGAGATTTCCTTTGGAAAAAGCCGTGGAAGCGATCGACAATTACGCAGCGAACATGACCAAAGGAAAAGTTCTGATTCAAACTCCTTTTGCGGAAGGTAAATAAGATTTTGAACCAGTTCGTTTTCCGGTTTTCGAGAGTTTTGATCGGATGGATTTTTCTTTTAGGAATTTTGATTCTTTTCCATTCTTGTTCGGCCCTAAAGGACAACTACAAGGCGCTTCAAAAATGTAAGTTTCAGGTTTTGTCTTTGGAAACACAAAGGGCGGAATTGATTTCTTTTCCTCCCGTTCCGAAGATCATTTTTTTGGCGAAGGTCGAAATCGAAAATCCGAACGAGATCGACGTGACTCTTCATAAGTTCGATCTTTCTTTTTTCGTCCCCGATCAAACGGAAAAGGAATCGGAGCTGGCCCGGGTTTTATCCAACGAGAAAATCGTTCTACCCGCTCTCCAGAAAAAGATAGTCGATCTTCAGGTGGAAACGCTTTTTGAAAAGAAGATGGATCGAAACCTTCTTCAGATCGCGTTGGGAATTTTACAAGCCGGGCTTGCGGGAAAGGAACTCAACTTTTCGGTTCGTGGAAGTTTCGAATACGAGACGATCTTCGGTCCGGTTCAAATTCCGGTGAACGAAAAAATTCCTTTGAAAACGGGTAAGAAGAACGGACTTGGAATCTGAAAAATTCTTTGGGATTTGATTCCAATCTCTCTTTGATAAGAATGGTAAATATGAAGACTTTCAGGTTCGATCTCAACCTGTTTCCTAAACTCGCTTTGTTCGGATTGATTTTTTGTTTAGGCTGTTATCAGAAAAATACGGACGCGGATTTCTACACGTTCGAAGAGGCCAATACGAAATTGATTTTCGCATACGAATCCAAGGACGTGACCTGCAATACGAACAGAAGAGTTACCGCCTTTGTTCCAGGACGTTCCCGTAAAAAGGACATCGATCTTTGTGTGAGCGCCGTGCTCGCGGTGAGTTGTCAGTCTTGGTCTTCGACTTCCGCGGATTCAACGCCTGCGACTTGTAAGGCGATCGAGTTCCGATATTGAGAAATTAAAATGAAACCCGCGGAATGGTTTTTTATCCTCAGTTTATTCTTTGCGGGTTTGATTTATCTGTTTCTTCTTCTCGTACGGAAAAAGGAAAAAACCGAAGGCAATTCCGTCGTTAAGTATTCTCTTCCAAAGGACGATCCGAACGCTTCGATCAATCGCGGAGCCGACGCAAGGGAGAATAAAAATCAAAAGACGAACATCTTGGAAGTTTTCGATTACAACGGAATCAAGATCATGCACGAAAACGGAATTTATACCGTAAACACCGGCGGCGAGATCGAAGTCTACGGTTCTTGGCAAACTCTTCCTTCCCGTTATCAAAGAATGGTCAAAGAGATGGATCATCGTGCGACCGGAGAAAAAAAAGCCGGTAAGTATTATATGGAGATTTTAAACGGGGTGTATTACGTGATTTTTCCCGATGGAAAAAAACATAAGTACAAACACTTCGAAGATATTCCCGAAAAAATCCGAAAGAATCTCGGTTATTGATTTCGAATACGACAAAGATCCGTTGTTACTAAAGGCGCGTAACGCCTTATCGTTCTTGGCGTAAATCGTTACTGAATTCGAATCGCTCTTGGAAACGTGGGACAAGCGGAAACACATTGACCGCAACCCGTACAACTTTTTGAAAACGAAGGTTTGTTTCCTTTAAAACTCACAACGCCTTCCACGGGACAACTGTCCTTGCAATTCGAGCAAGTCGATTCTCCCGTTTTATGATTGATACAAAATTCGAAAAGTCCCTTTGCTTGGCCGAACTTAGGCGCTTCCGTTAAGGGAAGAAGGGCCTCGTCCTTACACGCGTTGATACAAGGCCAATCCTTACAAAGCATACAAGCGTTGAGATTGACGTCCATTCTCGGGATATGTTTTTCCGAGGTTTCGTCGAAGACCGGAAACAAAACGCTGTAAGGACAGGCGTAGATACAATCTCCGCAGCCGGTGCATTTTTCGAGAAACGCAGTTTCGTCTAACGCACCGGGCGGGGACTGAACGTTTCGAATCTTTCGTTTTCGATTCGGTTTGATTTGTTGCGGAAGAACGAATCCGACTTCCTTCGAGGATTTTTTCGCCTTCGTTTTTTGGGAAGCAGGTTCTGTTTCGGTTTGAGCGCGTTTGTTCTTTGCAAGTTCGGAAGAGGGAGAATCTTCGGAAACGATTTCCTTAAAACCGGAAGCGAGATTGGCCGCGCTTTCCTGAGCGAGGTCGAACATTTTCGCAAAACCTTTTTTAAAAAAATCCTTTCGGTTCAATCTTCCCTAACTCTTTCGATTCTTGCGCCTAACGCACGCAGACGAGTGTCTATGTTTTCGAATCCTCGATCGATTTGACCGATGTTGTGAATATAACTCGTTCCTTCCGCGCAAAGAGCCGCGATGATCATCGCCATACCGGCGCGGATATCGGGGCTCGCGACCTTTTGCCCGTACAATCTAGAATGACCGATTACGATGGCTCTGTGCGGATCACAAAGAATGATTTGAGCTCCCATGGCGATGATATTATCCACGAAGAAGAGTCTTGACTCAAACATTTTCTCGTGAATCAAAACGGTTCCCTTGCACTGGGTCGCGGTAACGAGCGCGACCGAGGTCATATCCGCCGGAAAACCCGGCCAGGGAGAATCGTCTATCTTCGGAGTCGCTCCGTGATAATCGGGAATGATTTCCATTTTCTGATCGGAGGGAACTAAGATTCCGTTTTCGTGCGGTCGCACTTCGATTCCGAGGCGAGAATAAACCATTCGAATCATACGAATGTCTTCGAGTTCAACGTCTCGGATCATGATTTCTCCGCCGGTAACGGCGGCTAAACTGATAAACGAACCGACTTCCAAATAATCCGATCCGATCTTGTGTTCTTTCTCCGAAGGCTTTAAGGATGAAACGCCTTCGATGGTAAGGATGTTCGAGCCGATTCCGGAAATTTTCGCACCCGAAGAATTTAAAAAATGACAAAGTCTTTGTACGTGCGGTTCGCTCGCGGCGTGCCGAAGAATCGTTGTACCTTCGGCGAAAACAGCGGCCATCACCGCATTCTCCGTTCCGGTAACGGAGGCTTCGTCCATCAAAATGTCCGCGCCTCGAAGACGATCCGCTTTGATTTCGTATCCGTCCGGAAAAACCTCGATGCTTGCGCCTAACGCTTGTAAGGCGAGAAGATGCGTATCCAATCTTCTTCTTCCGATTTTATCTCCGCCGGGTTTCGGAAGAAACACTCTTCCCGTCATCGCAAGAATCGGACCCGCTAAAGTTACGGCTCCTCGAATGCGAGAACAGAGTTCCTCGGGTAATTGATTTTTTAAGTTGCCGTCGTGTTTGAACGTATAAGTTCCGGGTTCTTCTTCCGTAATCTCCATACCCAGATGACGCAGAACTTCCATCAGCATCAACACGTCGGAGATGACCGGGATATTGCTGATACGAACGGTTCCCGGAACCATACAAACGGCGCCAAGTAACGGAAGTGCCTCATTTTTATTTCCCTGTGGAACCACGGTTCCATGAAGAGGGGTCTTTCCAATGATCTTAAAATACGAAGAACTCATAGTGATAAGCTGTAGGATCCGGTCTTTCTGGCAATCGAATTGTAATCGGAACAACCGTTCCCGCTGAATTCTGTTGACTTCCCGTTCCGATCAGGAGATGAACGTTTTATCCATGGACAATTTACATCATCGTTTTCAAGAGTTCCAGAAAACAATCTGGTTCAATATCTTTTGTTATTTTTGGACGGGCCTTTTTTCCTTCTTAGCGTTCGCACCCGTTTCACTCAGTCATTTTGTATGGATCGCGCCTTTCGGACTTTTCTGGTTGAGTCTGAAATATCACGGAAAGTATAAAAAACTTTTTTACCACGGTCTTATCATCGGAGTCGTCTTTTATGCGATTTCGTTTCACTGGATCATTCATATGTCGATTACGTTCGGGAATTTTCCGTATGTGGTCGCGATTCTCATTCTTCTTTTTGCGGGACTTTTATTCAGTTTAAAGTTTCCGATTTTTATGATGAGTTTTTCCTTTTTATCGGGAAAGATCGGACGTCATTCGGTTTGGGTCGCGGGGTTCTGCGGGCTTTTGTCCGAGTTGATCGGTCCTCAGTTGTTTCCTTGGTATTGGGGAAATCTCGCGGCCGGGAATCTTCTTCTCGCGCAGAATGTCGAGATCACCGGAGTTTACGGAATCAGCTTTTTAGTCTTCGTCGTTTCTTATACTTTGTTTCAATCGAATCCATGGCATTGGAAAGAAATTATTAACTCAAAGGAAAAGAGAAAACAATACCTTCGTTTTGTGGCGTTGCCCGCGCTGTTACTCTTGAGTTTCGTCGTTTCGGGAGCGATTCTTTATAAAAAATGGGAGAATGTAAAACCTTCCAAATCGTTGAACGTTTTAATCATTCAACCGGACGCTCCTCTGAGTTTTAGAGACGGAAGAGAAGTCAAAGAATCCATCGAAGCGCTTATGGCCCGTATCGAGAAGTTGACGGACGAAGGCGTGGCGAAAATGGGAAAGAAGCCCGATCTGATCGTTCTTCCCGAGGCGGGTGTTCCGTTCTTTTCCGCGCACAATACTCCTGTTACGACCGTTGCGCGCAGGCTCTATTGGCATCGATTCGATTCTTTGATGTTTCTTTTGGCGAATCGATATAAGGCGAACGTGTTTTTTAACGAGATCGACGCCGGTTATAAGGGAGAACCCGGAGCTCGTAATTTAAGATATTATAATAATAACGTATTGTATGATCCGAACGGAGATCGCAGGGACGCGTATCAAAAGAAATTTCTTTTGATGTTCGGAGAATATATGCCTTTCGATTTTCTTTACGAACTCAGTCAACAAACGGGAAGATTCGAACCGGGCCTGACTCATAATTTGATTCGTTATTATTCTCCGGCGGATAAGGAAAAGGCGCCGAAAGGTTTGCATTTAGGTTGGCTTGATACGGAGAATCTGAATCACGAAGCCGTCCGTTCTTATTACGAACCCGCGAAAACCGAAGTTCAAGAATCCGGTAAGTTTCTTCCGTTGATTTGTTACGAGGTGATTCTTCCCGAGTTTGTCCGAGAATTTAGAACGGCCGGAAATCCGGAGTTTATAGTAAATCTTACGAACGACAAGTGGTATGGAACCACGACCGAAAGCGATCAGCATATGGAACTCGGTCGATTGAGAACCATCGAGTTACGAAGATGGATGGTGCGTTCCACCAATTCCGGAATCTCCGCGAACATCGATCATCTCGGAAGATTCGTGGGAGATAAAAAAACGGATTTGATGAAAGCAGAGGCGCTTTCTGAAACGATCGATGTGATCGATTCTCCCCCGACTTTTTATACTCAGTATGGAAATTTGATTCCTTGGTTGATGCTTTTTTTGACCGGACTTTATTATCTCAATCTTTTGATCGGGATCCGAAAAGGGAAAAAAGCTAAGTCTGCTTAAGGGAGAATTTTGGCGGTTGTAGTTGCTGTGGCCTTGTCTTTTGTCGGGCAAGGCGGTCGCGATCGAGCTGGCGGGGCCTATTGCTATGGAGCAGCGGGTTTTTTGTCTGTCTGCGTAGTCAGTGATCGGTAGCGTTTGCGTTTTGCCGCTCTGTGTTATGTCGGAGGACTTTAGATTTTTTGAAAGCTCTACAGGATCGACGCGCTTCTTTTTTGAATTTTCCGATTTTAATTTTCTAAAAACGATTTTTTCCTTCGTGTCTGAGAACCGTTCCTTATATGGGAATTCTTCTTTTAAACTCGGATCAAAATCTTAGTTCCATTCTTCAAGAGAGAAAAACGGAAGTGGTTACTCTTCTGATTCCTGAATCCACTTTTCTTTGTTATGGTCCGGAGGAACAAAGGCTTCTTGGGAAAAGAATTCCCGCTCTTTTGCGGAGGTACGGAAAATATCTTTCTGCGATCTCTCGGTTAGGGAAGAATGCGCGGAAAACATTGTATCAGGTGAGTCCGGGTGCGAAGAAGATGCGTCGAGTGAGTGTCCGACTGAGCACCGGGAGTTGGGCTTTTTTAGGAATGCTCGCACTCGTGCATGGGGTGTCTCGTTGTTATCTTTTCAATTATCTTCTTTGGTTGGATGAGGTAGGAGTCGGAGATTATACCGTGAATACGATGAATGAAGGAGGTCCCACATTTCACAAGAATTACAGATATATCCTCCACCTCGATCTACTCAATAACAACATAGTCCGCAGATTAGAATGCGACCCGACCGACACATTCTACGTTTTAGATTACAGAGACTGGTTCGATTCCTAAAAACTAAAGTCTTACGGATTGATCAGATAATACGAAAGAATTCCGCTAAAAGTTTCCGTGGAACCTGCGGGTAAATTCTTACCCGAACACTGAACATTCAAATCCGCTAATGAATAAATTTGATACGGTTTGGCAAAAAACAAACGGATAAAAAACCGAAGCACCGAAGAAATATTCGAAAGCACGTTGATGCTTCCCACGGACTGTTTGCGAACGATCTCCGCGGAACAACCGTCTTCAAAATAAAATTTTTCACGAACGGGAAGATCGTAACCCGAAAAGGGTTCTTTTTCGGAGTCCAAAACTTCGAACTTCGTGACCTTGCCGGAAACGACCGTCTTTCCATCCGGACTTAACAAAGCCGCCGTTCGAAAGTAACCGCCCGGAAAAGAATCGTTCCCCAAAAAACCGCCGGTATAAAAACGAAATTCCTTTCCGTTGATGGAACGAAACAACTCCCATCTTCGGCTGTACTTATAAACTTCATAATTGGTGAGAAGATGTTCCAAGCCGCCCGTTCCCAACAGTTCCTTTTTCTTTCCGTCTTGAATCAAATAACCCCAAGCCGATTGAAAAGAATAGGCCATATCCGCTTGAACAAAACCGCCGGGATCTTTGACGGTATGTTTGCCGCCCGAAAGGGAAACGCCCTGTTTGAGATCCGATTTAAAGGATAAGAATAACTTAATATTCTCCGTATCTTGTTGAATTTCGATTCCTTCTTGGTTGAGGGACATCCGATTGTTTTCGATCTTGAGATCGAATTTTCCCTTTTCCGCGGTTAATTCTTTTGCCGAGAATTCCTTGGTGATAAACTGAGTTCCTTCTCCCAAAGTATGAATCACCAAACTGATTCCGCAGTTCTTGGTTCCGGGCCCCAAGTTGCTCACCAAAAAAGTCGCGTAGATAAAAGTTTTATCATCCTTATAAGAATAGTTCCAGGCTTGAAAGTAACCTTCCTGCGTATAAGGTTGAAAAGAATAATCCTTAATACCCGCTCTTTTGAGAACCGTCGCGTCGTCGGCCTTTAAAGCCCCGCTTCCATAAAAGGAAAAACAAAAAACCAACGATAAAAAGAATCGAAACGTTGGAAGAGACAGAATTCTAAACCGAATTTTTTCCGAGCGGATTTGGCTGAACATTTCAAAGATGCTTCAACCCGGGAAAAAAATGATCAAGCAGAATCTTTGACCTTCAGAGTTTTCGTTTCCTCCTCTTCTGCGAAAACACAATGGTTTTCATAAAGATCGGACAAGCAGATGATTTGAAAAATATCGTGATCCGTTTTTCCTTCTTTTAAAAAGCGATCCCTTTCTTCTTGAATTCCGTCCAGATGAATCCAAGATTCGAAACGACCATCCACCTTTAAGAAAACGAGGAACTCGCATTCTCGTTTTTTTTTGAAAAACACTTCGAAGTCTTTTACTGGATTCTCCGCAAGACGAAACCTCATTCTTTGGCCTTCGTTCAACTTAGAAAACGGAATTCTCGGAATGTAGAAGCGGTTTAACGTGGATACGATGCGACGGAATTCTTCCTTCTTTGAAACCAGCTTCATCCATTCCCCTTGATTTAGATCGATTGTGTCTTTCATCTTTGATCCTCCCTGAAAGCGGTTCCGAAAGGTCGAAACGAAGAGGTTCAAATTTGAATTTTTTTTTGCCGGATTTCGATTTTACGAATATGTCACGAATTTTCCTAAAGAAAACGGCGATTTGATGTTAAACTGAAGGGATATTCTTTGAGGGATTTTGACTTACCGCTTTGAAGCGAGTTCCTTTTAATAAATCTTGCTAAAATAGCGAAAATCAAAATAGTATCATTCAGAACTATGGAATCCGATCTACTGGCTATATTTTGGACAGAGAAAATCAAACTCACCCAATATATCATTCAGACCACTAAGAATTTTAGTTCCAAGCAACTCGATTTTTCGGTAGCGCCGAGAGAATCGGTTCGTTCCTTTCTGCAAGCCATGGTCGCGGGCGATTTTTTCCTCAGAGTTTCTCTTCCTATTTCCGTAGGAATCAGTTCCATTCTTCCCATCGCGAGACAATCCGAGGAAGAAATCGAAAAGGATCTCGTCCGCTTTCGGGATCAATTCGGTTCTCCCGCATTGCCGATCGGGCTTAAAGAAATCATCACTCAAAGCGCCGAAGAACTTTTTTTTGAGGATTGTAATCCCGAGTTAAAACCTCTTTTTCTTCGTTGGAAAAGAATTCTCGTTCGTTTGGAAAAAACGATCCAGGGTCTGAGTTCGAAGGATTCCTTGAAATACAGATATTTTTCGGTGATCGGAATCGTGTCCCTTCCGGTTGCCATCAATTATTTTGAAATGCAGAATCTCGCGTGGTTGAGAAACGGCGTTATGAAAATCACGGAGAATCCGAATTTTCCTTCCCAATAACCCGTTAGGACTTTAGAACAGAATAATATTCTATTATTATATCATCGCAAATTTTAAAGGAGAATTCAATGGCAAAGATCAAGGTAAAGACCCCGCTTGTGGAGCTTGACGGGGATGAGATGACCAGGATCATCTGGAAGGAAATCAAGGATCGATTCATTCACCCTTATCTCGATATCGAACTGGACTATTATGATTTAGGCGTAGAATACCGGGACAAGACCGACGATAAGGTTACGGTCGATTCCGCTCACGCGATTCAAAAATACGGAGTTGGCGTTAAGTGCGCTACCATCACTCCGAACCAAGACAGAGTTAAGGAATACAATCTCAAACAAGAATGGAAATCTCCGAACGGAACCATTCGTTCGATTCTGGACGGAACCGTTTTCCGTAAACCGATCATCGTAAACAACATTCCTCCCGCCGTCCGTTCTTGGAAAAAACCGATTACCGTCGGTCGTCACGCTTACGGAGATCTTTACAAAGACACCGAACTTTACATTCCCGAAGCCGGAAAAGTGGAATTGGTTTATACCGGAAAAGACGGAAAAGAAAAACAAAGAGCATTGATCCACGACTTCGACGGAGCGGGTGTGATCATGGGTCAGCATAACTTGGATAAATCCATTCTCAGTTTTGCTCAGGCTTGTTTCAATTACGCGATCTCCGAAAAGATCGATCTTTGGTTCGCGACTAAAGACACCATTTCTAAAAAATATCACGCGCGTTTCCGTGCGATTTTCGACGAGCTTGCAAAAGCGAAGGCCGGAGATCTTAAAAAAGCGGGAATCGAATATTCCTATTATCTGATAGACGACGCGGTCGCGCAGATCATGAAAAACGAAGGCGGAATGCTTTGGGCTCTCATGAACTACGACGGAGACGTGATGAGTGACATGGTCGCTTCCGGATTCGGATCCTTAGGTTTGATGACTTCCGTACTCGTTTCTCCGGACGGAAAGTTCGAATACGAAGCCGCTCACGGAACGGTAACGAGACACTATCGTAAATACCAACAAGGTGAAACCACTTCCACAAACTCCGTGGCTTCCATCTTTGCTTGGACGGGAGCTTTGATTAAAAGAGGAGAATTGGACGGAACTCCGGACGTGGTCGCTTTCGGTCAAAAACTGGAAAAGGCCGTGATCGATACGATCGAAGGCGGACAGATGACCAAGGACTTGACACTTCTTTGTACCGATCCGAATGCAAAGTCTCTGGATACCTTTCAGTTCATGGAAGCGATTCAGAAAAAACTTTAACCGTTCCGATATGAAGAATCCGCGTGTGAGCGACCTTTCGGTCTCTCACACGCGGCCCCCAATTCTAAACAACCTTCAAACCGAAACCGCAATGAACCCAAAGACTTTGATTCAAAATCGGATTCTTTCTTCCAAGGCCCCTTGGTGGTTCGTTTTCTTTTTTTTATTCTCCATTGTTTCACTCAATTCTCAAAAAGGTCCTAAGGAACCGACATTACCCACCGAGCCGACCGTCGGAGATTCCCGCAATTCAAGAGGGGAAACCGGAAAACAAACCGGAACCGGAGTCGACGAGAAGGGAGAAAAGAAAGTCAAATTGATTTTATGCGACGGCCGCGACGTGGAAGGATTTTGGAAAAATCCGCCGCTTGAATTTAAGTTTCAGCACAAAAAAAGTAATATAACATATTCAAAATCTCTAAAGTTAGAAGAAGTTTCCAAAATCAAAATCACCGGATGGAAGTTAAAGTCTTCCAATAAAAGAAAGGAAGGAACTCCCTATAAGGCCGAGCCGTATCAGATTCAGATGATCTCTTTTTCGGGAGAAACTTTTTTTAAGGAGCCTTCTCCGACCGGAGAAATCCAACAAATTCAATTCAACAATCAATTCGGCGATACGACGTTGTTCTTATATTGGAACGACTTGCAGTACGAAAACGGACAATGGTTTTCAGGTTTGAAACCTTTTACGGGAGAATTCAGAACGGATTGCCATCCCGATGTGATCCGAGAAATCCAATTTCCGGCGTCGAACTAAAAAGGACGAAAAACGAAGAATGGAAACGACGATCGAAAACGGAACCTGAAATAAAACGATTTCCCATCGAGATCGGATAAATCCGTCGCCTTACTCAATTAAATTTTTCGAATGTATTCGAGAATCTTTCTTTCGGAATACGGTTTTTGCAGAACGTGCACGTTCTTTTGAAGAACGGAAACGTTCAATCCCGCGTTTTCTTCCAATCCCGTGATGACCGCGATCGGAATTTTATCGAATCGATCCTCATTGCGAATCGCTTCCACGAGTTCTTCTCCCGAAAAATGCGGCATGATCCAATCGGTAAGAATGTAAGAGATCGTCTCAGTCGAAGCCCGAAGATATTCGAAAGCCTTTTTCCCTTCCGTAAAGGCTTGGAAAGAATAGCCGTTCTTTTTCAAAATTTTCCCGAGTAAAAGTAGGTTCAGCTCGGAGTCGTCTATGATGAGAATTTTTCCGAACTTCTGGGCTTCGTTGGAACTCGTAATGTCCGCGCCGTAGGCGAGTTCTATGATTTCTTTGATGACCGATTTGAACTCGTCGATTCCGGAAGGTTTCGGAAAAATCCCGTCGAAGCCGTATTCCAAAGATTTGGCGCGATTCGCTTCTATGTCGCCGGACGTGATCAAATATATTTTAGAATTTTTGCATGCGCTGTGTTTGTTGTCGCGTTGGTTGTTTCGAATGATTTTACAAACGGTAAAGCCGTCCGCGTCGGGAAGAATCATTCCGATCGTAATGAGATCGAAATTTTCCCGAAACGCGAGATCGAGCCCGTCCTTTGCGGAACCCGCTTCCACGATTTCGAAATCTTCCGCCGGAAAAAAGGAGGAAATGATTCTTCTTACCGTGGCGCCCGAATCCAAAACGAGTACTTTCAAATCGGCTTCTCTCCGAGTTTGATTTGTGAAATTCCGGATTCAAAAACTTGAATATGATTTTTTAATTCGTCTACAATTTGCGGACGATCGTTCGCGATTTCTCCGTCCGGTTTGGTCCAAACGAGTTGTTGGGAAGAATCCGTATCCAAACTGAGATAATAAATCGGAGAGGTTCCCGCGACCTTGTTTGCTTCCGCAGGAATCAAAGTAAAGGAGCCAAAAATGGAGAATACTGCCTTGTATCTTTTTTCCAAATGAATCATTTCATATTCGCGGGGCCATTCTTCCCCGTTTGATTTAAGTTCCAACGGAAATGTTTCGGAAAGAAAGGAAATCAAACCTTCCGTTTGTTCGATTCTTTTTTGAAACGAACCCGGCCCGTTCATTTTTCCAATCCTTTGGCCTCGTTCCAAAGAGAATCCATTTCTTCCAAATCGGAATCGTTCGGAGTTTTGCCCCGGCCTTGTAAGGTTTCTTCGATGTACTGAAATCGTTTTTTAAATTTTGCGTTCGTTCTTGTGAGAGCGGATTCGGATGAAATTCCGAGATGTCTTCCTAAGTTCACCAAGCTGAAAAGTAAATCGCCGAATTCTTCCTCGATTCTCACTTGATTGGAGCCGTCCGCTTTTGCGCGACCGAATTCGGTTAAGAATTCTTCCATCTCTTCCCTAACTTTTCCTTGTACGTCTTCAACGTTCTTCCAATCGAATCCGACCTTTGCGGCTTTCTTTTGGTATTTTTCCGCTTTCAGCAAAGACGAAAAATTCTCGGGAACGTTTGAAAAAATAGACGAGTAAGTCGGTTTCTTCTTTTCCTTGTCCTTGATTTTTTCCCAATTTTCCACGACTTCTTGAGAAGAGGAAAGGGTCAATTCTTCCGGTCGGAATACGTGCGGATGTCGGAAAATGAGCTTGTCCGAAATGCCTTTGGCTATGTCGCTTAAGTCGAATGCGTTTCTTTCTTCCGCAATTCTCGCGTGAAAGACGACTTGGAAGAGTAAATCGCCCAATTCTTCCTTAAGAAGCTCGTCGTCTTTTTTCAACACGGCTTCGATCACTTCTTGGGATTCTTCGATTAAATAAGGGACCAACGTTTGATGATCCTGTTCCTTGTCCCAGGGGCATCCGTTTTCTCCCCGGAGAACGGCAGTTACTTCTTGGAGTTTGGCGATTTCTTCGGTAAGCGATTTGGCCTGCATTGTTTTTCTCCGAAAGTGAACGGGGTTTGTTCCAATTTTTTATCGGGGAGCCAACTCTGCACTCCTTTTCGGTCGGTTTTGGATTGGGATTGGATTGACGGGAGCCGCAAAATTCAAGTATAGTAATAAAAAATACTTTCTAGGCGCTTTATGGTACGTTCAAAAAGTTTTATCGTTCTTTCACTCATTCTAATCGCGGTCGCAAGCCGTTATTTTCCACACCCGGCTAACTTTTCGCCCATCCTTGCGATTTCCCTTTTTGCGGGAGCCCATTTCGCTTCTAAGAAACTTTCTCTGTTTCTTCCGATCGTCTCTTTGTTTATCAGCGATTTGATTCTCGGGTTCCACGATCAAATGTTGCCGGTTTACGCGACGACACTTCTGGTTGTAGTGGCTGGATGGCAGTTGAGAACTTCTTCTTCCGTCGGAAAGATCGCTCTTACGTCTTTGGGAAGTTCCGTAGCATTTTTTATCCTTACGAACTTTTACGTATGGCTCGCGGGATATTATACGTACGATTTAAACGGACTCGTTCAGTGTTATATTATGGCGGTTCCTTTCTTTCAGAATACTCTCTTAGGCGATCTGTTTTATACCACCGTTCTTTTCGGCGGATTTTCTCTGATCGAAAAAGCGGGTTGGATGAAATTAGCTCCCGTTCCCGTTAAGTAAGATTCTTCCTAAAACGGTTGCCTCGGAAACTTGGAAAGAGTTCCCGCGAGGCAACCGATCGCTTTTCTTTCAAAGCGTTAAAGTAACTCCCAGATAAAATCCGTAATACGTATCGATGACTTCCTTTTGTAAGGCGGGTCTCGTCGTCGCTAAGTCCACCGGTTTCGTGATCGTATTCAAAGCGGTCGTACTTACGAGATCGGGAAATAAAAGATTCGCGTTGTAGTTGTAACCGCTCACGGACGATCTCATTTCCGTATATTGAAAACCGAACGTAAACTTCAACCAGCTCGTTCTTGAAAAAGAAACCCCCGTGTCGATTTGATAACCGGTTCGTTTTACGAGATTCTCTCCTGCGGAGCCGGCCGTTTCGGTGACTAAAAAGTTTTGAGCGCCGTTGTAAGACGTGGTCGCGTTGGTCTTTAGATGATATTTTCCTAATGTTTTAAAGTAATCCGCGTTCGCGTGAAATTGAAAGTAGTTGTTCAATTTTTTTACGATTCTAAATCCGATCTGCGGACCCAAACCTCCGGCCTTTTCCTCCATGTTTCCAAAACCTAAACCGCCCGGTAAGTTTCCGTATTCTTTGGAATAGATGTCCAAGTTTCTGACTCCGACGGAAGGACCGATTCTCGTTCCCGAACCGGTTTCAAAAAAATACAAAAGATTCAGTTGAATATCCGTTCTTCTGAGCTGCGGTCCGTAAACGCTGTAACTCTGATTTAAGTTTGCGGAAGAAGGATTTATGTTCAGGGAAGAATACGAAGGATTGATTCTAAAATCCAGAAAGGTTCCTTCCACTCCGAACTTTTTGGATTCGGTTAAGAATAAGAATCGAATCGGGTACGCGGTCTTCGTGTTTCCCTGAGGATCGGAATAAAAACTTCCCGTGTTGTTGATGAGATGCGCGTCGAATCCTCCGATCCTCGCGATCGAATTTACGTTTTGATAAAACCCGCTCGTATAAAGAAAGGTGTTCGTTTCGTTGATGGAAACGTTTTGTCTTCTCGCTATAGATTCGGGAACCCAAGTCGCTTGGTTGAAAAGAATCGAAATTTCGAACGTCGCTCCTTTCGGAGTTTTGGCGAGTTCCTGTTCGTGAAGTTTATCTCTGAGTTCCGAAGCCTCGGCTCTTTTTCTTTGAATTTCGAGAATCATCCTTTGTCTCGTGACCGGATCCTGAGCCTTGCCCGCTTTGATCTCGAGTTCGTTGGCTTCTTTTTCCAAAACGTCCGGATCGGGCCCGATCGGTTTTGCTTGGCCGAACACGTTCGATGCGCCGATTTGAAACAGAAGGAAAAAAATAGTAAGAAGGAAGGGAATCGTTTTTTGAATTCGTTTTTTCATAGGTTCTAAAGAGTGAGAGATAGATAAGACGAAAGAATCCTAAATTCAAACATTTTTTTCCCGGGCTAAGAAAAAGAAAAACGTTACAGAATTCTTTCCGATGAAAATAAAGAAATAGAACGAACGATTTTATAAAGAATTTACGTTCCTGAAAGTCATATTGAATAGAACTAAAAAGAGAGATTATGAATTCAACCAATTCGGCAGTTTGTGTTTTTTGCGGTTCCCGTTCGGGAACCAATCCGGTTTATACGAAGACGGCTCAGGATCTGGGTCGTTTGCTTGTGGAAAAAAATTTCGACTTAGTATTCGGAGGAGCGTCCTGCGGAATTATGGGAACGATCGCGGACGCGGTGATGGAAAAGGGCGGAACCGTTTCCGGAATCATTCCCGATTTTCTTTCCATCAAAGAAGTAAAACACGATCGGGTTAAGGATCTCATGATCGTTTCCTCCATGCACGAAAGAAAGTTTAGAATGTACGAAAAATCATCCGGCTTTATCGCGTTGCCCGGAGGAATCGGAACCTTGGACGAACTCGTGGAGATCACAACTTGGAATCAGCTGAAACTGATTTCAAAACCTTTGGGCTTGCTCAACGTAAACGGTTACTTCGACTATTTGCTGAAACAGTTGGGGAGAATGGTGGACGACGGTTTTTTAGACGCGGAAACGAAGGAAGGTTTGATCGTATCCGACGATCCGGAGGAATTGCTCGATCTTCTTAGTAAGAGATTCGTTTAATCCGAAATTCCTTTTCGAATCGGGAATCTATATCATTCCTTTTCGGGTTCCGGTTCCAAAAGAAGAATCAATTCTTCCTTTGTTTCTTCTTTAGCGATATCTAATGGAGATTTTCCTTCCAAGTTTTTTAGAAACTGGGAAGCGTTTAAACTCAACAACAGCGTAGCCGTCGAAATCCGGTCGTGAACCACGGCGACGTGAAGGGGCGTGTTTCCTCCCGCGTCGATCGCGTTCGGTGAAATTCCCAATCGAAGAATCGTTTTGCACAAATCGTCTTCACCGTGTTCGGCGGCTTCGAAAAGTTTTTCGGTCAGGACTTTTTTTAGAATTTTAGAAACATGATGATACTTTTGTCTTTCCGCTTCTTCGAGACCGGTTTTTCCCGAAGCGTTTACTTTTAAGAAGTCCGCTCCGATCTTTAAAAGTCTTTCCAAACATTCCACACTGTCGTGCGAAGCCGCGAGCAATAAAGCGGTGTTTCCGTCCGCGTCCCGATTTTCAAGAATACTTTTGGTTTCTTCTTTTTCCAAAAACAAATCCAGGATTTCGTAATCGTTGTGAAGGGAAGTTAAATGAAGAATGGTTCTTCCTTCCGAATTCTTTTTTAAAAAATCCGCGTCTTGTTCCAGAAGATATTCCACGATCGAAAGATGACCGAGATCCACCGCGAGAAGGAGCGGGGTATATCCTTCTCCGTTTCTTTCTTCCAGATCGGGGGTTTCGTTTTCGTTTTCGAAAACCATTTCCACGATTTCCAAGTTTCCGGTGCTTACCGCTTTTGTAAGCGGAGTGTTCCCGGAAAAATCTTTTTTACCGGAATCGGCTCCCGCTTCGAGAAAGATTCGAATCAAATCCTCGTTTCCCTGATCCAAAGAAGTTAAGAGAGGAGTTTCTCCCCTCGCGTTCGTTTCGTCGGGATCGGCTCCCGCTTCGAGAAGAAGTTCGATCGATTCCCGATCCAAATTCTTAACCGCCCAAGATAAAACTCCGGAACCGTAGTTGTCCCGGTATTCTTTCAGCCAATCTATGAGGACGGGTTCTCCTTCCATGGAAGAAAGAAGTTTTTGGATTTCATCCGTCTTTCCGGTTTTGACTGCGGAGAAGAGGTCGATCAATGAGTCTGAAAAATCAGTCAGAAAAAATTCTCCAATAAAGAATAGAGTATAAACAAAGTAGGAATCGAAACAAGAATTCCTACTCCGGGAAACGCCGCGGAAAGCGCCGGTCTAAAACCCATCTGCATCGAAACGATGGAAGCCGTAATCATGGGAGCCATTCCCGCTTCCAAAACCGCAACTTTCAAATGTCTCGGATTCACGTTGAAAAATCGATACACAAGAAAAACCAAAATCGGAGCAACAAGCAACTTATAAATCAGGCCAATCATCAAAGGTGGAACGAAGTTCTCGTTCTTTTCGTTTTGGGAACCCAAGGCGGGAAGTTCCATTTGAAATCCGACGGTAAATAGGGCGATCGGCACCAGAGTTTCTCCCAAGATTTTCAATACGGAATGAATCGATTCCGGAATGGTGAAAAGTCTGAGGAAAAACGAAAAAAGTAAAGCAAGAAACGGCGGGAAAGTGAAGAGCTTTTTCAAAATGGATTTCAAAGGGCTTCCGCTTTTTTCCCGATCGTTTTTGGAAAGGAAACGCAACGCTAAAATAAATCCGGGAATCGCCAAACAAAGAAAGGTGCCGAACTGATCGATGATCAATACGGAATTGGTGACTTCTTCTCCGTAAAACATTCTTAAAACGGGAAGTCCTAAAAACGACGTGTTCCCGAGTCCGCAACAAAGCGTAACGGCGATTCTTGTTTCCCGATCCCAATCTAAGAATTTTCCGATCGAATCAAAGAACAGGATCGAAAGTCCGAAGATCAACCAGGGCATCGTCGCCAAAAAGATCAAAGAACTTTCCAATCTCATCGTTGGAACATTCGCTAAAATCAAGGAAGGTAAGGAAACATAGATCACAAAACTCCCAAGAGATAATCCGGCGTTTTCGGGAAAAATTCTCCCCCGTTTGAGTATCCAACCCGCGATCAGACATACGGGAATGAGAATCAAATGAGACACGATGGACAGAGTGAATATCGAAAGCGAAAGGGCAAGAGATTTAGCGAAAGCCCGCTGCCGGAATTGAACCGGCGACCTTTTCATTACGAGGGAAATGCTCTACCCCTGAGCTAAGCGGGCTTGAAGTCGATTTCAAGTCGGGTTATCGCGTGTTACGATTCTTCCCTTCTCGATTTCTTGAATTCTTTTACCATCATTGCGGTGATGCTGTCAAGATGTTTCACCTGTTCTTTTAGGTCCGGTTTTTCGTGACGTGTCGAAAAAGAATAACAGGAATTTTTCACTCCTCGATCCTTCATCCACCAATGTCTTCCGATTTCCCTTCTTTCTCGGGCCGGAAGATCGCCTTCATACATTTTATATTCGTCGTATTGCGCCGGGAAATTTCTTTCCTTGAGATAAAACGCGTATGCGGAATGAAAATTCATCGCTGCGTTTTGGATCAGCTCGTTGATATGAAGACAGCCTAACGTTTTGTCGGCCGGAAAACGATTCATCAGTTTCGCGTAGGACATTTCCTCTCCGACCAAGTAATCGTATGTTTTCACCGCGGCGGGACAAGTTTCGTACGGAACCCTTTTTTCTTCCACCGCCGATTTCGCGATTTTCATCGTCGTAAGATCGACTTCGAGATACAAGGTCATGTCGTGATAGGGATCGTATTGATTCACTTCGATGACACAAAACGGAGGAGATTCTTCCGGAAACCAATAGTATCTGCTTTCGTAATTTCTTTGAAAGTCCGTGTTTCTAAAACGGATTCTCTCCTTAAGTTCCTGTAGAGCGCTACTCATTCCAACCTCATCTCGCTTTTGTTGCGTTCGATAGGATCATCTTTTTATCGGTTCGGATTCTCTAAAGGATTTTTCCCTCTATTTTCATTTGCTTTTTCGCGTCTTTCTGATATCTTCGATCGGGTTTTATGATCACATCCTTCTTTTTGGAAAAATCGTTTTTGGTTACCGGCGCCAGTTCCGGGATCGGAAAGGCTCTCGTTTTGGAACTCAATCGAAACGGCGCGGTAGTCGGCGCGGTCGCTCGAAGAAAAGAATTGTTGAAGGAATTAAAAAACGAAGCTTCGTTTCCGGACAAGGTGATTTCTCTTCCGGGAGACGTTTCGGATTCTTCCCAAATCAAAAAGATCACGGAAGAATTTAGAAAAAAAGTAAGACGGATCGACGGACTGATTCACAGCGCGGGAATCAGTATGCGCGGCCTTGCAAAAGAGACGGACTTTAAAGTTTACGAAAGTCTAATGAACATAAACTTTTATCCTTTGGTTCATCTGTTCCGTCTTTTGGAATCGGAGCTCAGACAAAACCAAGGACATTTTATCGCGGTCTCATCCTTGCAGGGAAAGTTCGCGACTCAATATCGTTCCGGTTACGCCGCGAGCAAACACGCGGTTCAAGCCTTTATGGACAGCGTTCGATTGGAAACCTACGAAAGCGGAATGCACGTTATGACAGTTTCTCCCGGTTATGTGAAGACCGATATTTCCGTAAAGGCTTTGTCGGGCGACGGTTCCGCATACGGGATTATGGACGAGGGAATTAAGAATGGAATGGCCGTCGAAAAAGTAGCCGCGATTATTTTGAAAGCGATCGAATCAAAGAAGAGGGACGTTTATCCGTCTCAGTTTCGGGAAATGTTCGCGTATTGGATCAGCAGATTCTCACCTTCTCTTTTGGATCAACTTTTGAGAAGGGCCAGAGTGACTTGATCGTTTGTCGGAAGAACGACAGCTAATAATTTATCTTGCAATAAAGTTCGTTTTGTGCTATGGAAATTTTTCCGAATTTTTCCCACAAAGCCCGCCACCTCCACCCAAACTCGGGCGGGGGCCGTTTCGTTTTCACGACAAGATCGTCGTAAGAACGACAATTCTTACTTTCCGGGCAAATCCCAAACGAGACGAATGCCCGCTCTTCGATCCGTTTTTAAATTAGGAATTCCACCGAAGGACCTGAAGTAAGTGGTCGATTCTTCTTTTGTGGAAGAATAAGAACCGCCTCGAATGACTTTATGCATTTTTCCGAATGCGTTTCGTTTTAAAGAATGTCCTCGATACGGAAGATAATCCGAACTCGTCCATTCCGCGACGTTGCCGCACATTCCGATCGCACCGTAAGGACTGGAAGATTTTTTTGCGAGTTCGTACACGGAGATCGTATCGGATTTTTTACTTTCCAACGTGTTGCAAAGAGAAGAATCGAAATCGTTTCCGAACGGATATTCCAACGGACTTGGAAAGAAAGAATACGATTCGTCCCGATTGATCATCCATGTCATCCCGGTTCCGCGCGCGGCCTTTTCCCATTCCATTTCCGTGGGAAGTCGTTTCCCGGACCAACGCGCATAAGCCTCGGCTTCTCTATAAGTGATACCGTTTACGGGATGATGTTCTTTACCCGAGGGAAAAACTCCCTGCTTCCAATGTGGAGGCGGAGGAGTGTTCGTCTCCTTTAGAAATTTAGAATATTCTTGATTTGTAACTTCGTATTTGTCTATGTAAAACGAGGAAATGTCCTGAAGGTTTCCCCGTTCCGGCTTGAAGTAGAACGGATTGTAGCTGTCTTCGGAAGGTTCGTTTCCTTGTCCGTGCAGAAAAAATCCCATGGACTCGTAGAACAATTCTCCGTTTTGTTCGTATCCGCCCGAAACGAGAACCATTTCCTTTCCGTCTCTAGGATGTCTGAGTTGTTTTGCGGGTCTGGTTCTTCTTCTATCTTCGGTGAAGAATGCGCCCGGTTCGACGTAGGCGACTTCCTGTTTGTAGTCTTGGATAAACGTTCCCGCCGTTAAAAGACTTTCAGGAACTCCGGTGTTCGCGCTAAACGTTCCGAAGAGTTCGATTTCGGAAGCCTTTTTTCCTTTCGGGTTGGATTGATAAGCGACGGAGATTTGTCGGATGGAAAAAGAACCGATTTCCTTTTCGGGATTCGATTGTAAAACCGCGTACTGAGATTTTCTCTCGAGAATGGCTTTGATTGCCTCTTCTTCTTTTCCGTAAAAAATAGAACCTCTTCGGATTCGAATTTTTACTTTTCCTTTTCCTCTATAAACGGCTTCGACTTCTCCTTTCCAAAACGGAACCATTCTTAAGTTGAGGGAAGCGTCTTCCTGTTCTTGTGCGAACAAAGACGAAATCGATCCCAACGATAGAATGAGAAGGATAAGAAGGATTCGTTTAAAAGGAGGAATGATATCGGAGATCATAAAAACACGACCATCCGATCCTATCGAAGGGATGGTCCTGTTTCAATTTTCGGCAGAAAACGTTCTTACTTCTTCTTTTTTTTGAAGGAAGAAGCTCCGCCGGTTTTTTTATCCCCTTTGGAGAATTTGGAACCCGAGCCGCCTTGAGATCCTCCGTGCGAACGAGCGCCGCCGCCCGAATGAGAACCCGATCCGCCGCCCGAATTGGCCTTGGATCTTGAACCGCCGCCGCCTCCGGATCTTCCGAAGTTACGATCTCTGTATCTTCCACCGCCCCCGGATTTCTTTTTGGAAGGATTTCTATCATCGTATTTAAAATCGGATTCGAACTTAACGGAATCGTCGAAGGTGACGCTGTCTTTCAGAATCGTCATCTTAAACAAAGCCGCCGCGATATCAAGAGCGGTATAATCGTCACCCATCAGTTTTTCAACTTGGTTAACGTAGTTTCCGATATGACCCGCGTCTACGATGGATCTTACTTTCTCGGTATAAGAATGAATTTTAGTTTCTTCGAGATCATCTAACGTTGGGATTTTTCCGAGTTCGATTTTGATTCCGTTGATACGTTCGATCTTTTTGAGGTTGTAAATTTGTTTTCCGACGATAAAGGAGAATGCGATTCCTTTTTTTCCGGCTCTTCCGGTTCTTCCGATCCGGTGAACGTAGTCTTCTCCGTCTCTCGGAAGATCGTAGTTGAACACCGCTTCCACGTTGTTTACGTCGATTCCTCTTCCCGCAACGTCGGTAGCCACTAGGATTTCGATACTTCCGTTTCTAAATCCGTTCATCACCTTATCTCTTTGTTTTTGATTGAGATCTCCGTGAAGCGCTTCCGCGAAATATCCTCTCGATTTCAAAAGCTCCACGACCGTGTCGACCTGGGCTTTCGTATTACAAAAAACTAATGCGAGTTTTACGTTTCTGTACTCGATCAAACGCGCGAGAGCTTCTCCCTTCGCGTTCTCCTGGATTTCGTAATAGATCTGTTCGATTTTAGGAGCGCTGAGTTTTTGATGAGTTACGTCGATGATTTGAGGATTTTTTTGAAACCGTTTCATCAAGGTGAGAATGTCGTCGGTCATCGTCGCCGAGAACATGATCGTCTGACGATCCGCCGGTGTGTCTTTGAGAATGAATTCCATATCCTCTCTGAAACCCATGTCCAACATTTCGTCGGCTTCGTCGAGTATTACGATCTTGATGTCTTCGAGACGGATGGAACCTCTTCTCATGTGGTCCATCATTCTTCCCGGAGTCGCGATTACGATCTGAGGATTCTTACGAAGCGCTCTTAATTGTCTGTCGATTTCCTGTCCGCCGTAAACGGGAACCACTTCGAAGTTTCCCTTGTATTTCATCAGTTTACGGAATTGTTCGCTGACTTGAATCACGAGTTCGCGCGTTGGACAGAGGATCAGCGCTTGTAGATGTTTGCTTTCAACTTCGAGAAGTTCTATCGTTGGAATGGCGAACGCGGCGGTTTTACCCGTTCCGGTTTGCGCGTGACCGATGATGTCTTTTCCTTTCAGGATGACGGGAATCGCTTCCGATTGAATGGGAGAGGCTTCTTCAAAGCCCATTTCCGCGATCGCGTTTTGGATCTCGGTGGATAAGTTTAGTTCATTAAACTTGAGTTTTTTCATGTTTGTTCCTTTCAAAGCAATGAATCGCCCGTATTCCGGGAACCTCTATACTTTGAATTTTCAAGATGAACTATCCGGAAGATCAAAAAGCCGATCGAAGAGAGGAAGAGCTGGAATCAGGAGATATTGTACGTCTTCGTTTGATAAGACGTCTGTTTTTACTACGATTTTAGAAGAAGTCATTTATACAAGTATAAAAAAACCGAATACAGTCTTCTCAAACTACATTCAACTTTCTGAAAGTTCTTTTTCGAGTTCGTTTTAAAATGAACCGTCATCGAACTGAGCCTGAGGTAAAAAACTCGTTCTTTTGAATTCGGACGAAACGGAACTATCGTATAACCGATAACCGGTGCGAATGCGTACGCGCCGTATTCTTGTCTTTCTTTATAGGCGCTTTTCGTTACAGGTTTGCCCGTAGAGGATCGAAATCGCCCCTCGTATCGGAATTCTCACCGAATGGAGGAATCTACGCTAAAATTGGGGATAAACAAATCGCAATTTTTCATTTCCAACAATAAGATGAGTGCTATGCTTGTGACAATCGCCGCCTTATACGGGGACGTGGTTTTATTGCGAGAATCCTATTCCGTCCGTACTTCCCCGTGATGGTCGAAGACGGATTGGTTTATGTTGCCGTAGAATCTTCCAAGGTGGCGAAATGAAAAACGCGAGGTATGTTTATGATACGCGACGGTTTCGGTAGGAGTTTTAAAACTCTTAGGATCAGCCTTCTGGATCGTTGCAATTTCGCCTGCACTTATTGCGTGGATCGGGAATCGACCGAGTTCGGTTTAAAAAGGATGGATCTTTTAAAAACGGAAGAATGGGTTCGATTGGTCGAAGGTCTTCATTCCACCTTGGATCTTAAGAAGGTTCGTCTTACGGGAGGCGAACCGACCCTTTATCCCGATTTAAAAATTCTCGTTAAAGAACTTAAGAATTTAAACATCCCGGAAATATCGATCACGACCAACGGTTCTGTTTTATCCAAACAGGTTTTAGAACTCAAGGAGGCCGGACTCGATTCGATCAATATTTCTTTGGACGCAGTGACGCAGGAATCGTTTAAAACGATGAGCAGACGTTCCGCGTTGAAACAAACGTTACGCGGAATCGAAGCCGCGATTTCCTCCGGTTTAAAGGTAAGAATCAACTGCACGCTCGTTCGCGGAAAAAACGAGGATCAGATTATTCCAATTCTTGAATATTCTTGGGAGAAGGGAATCGTTCCTCGGTTTTTGGAGCTGATGAGAATGGGTTATCTTCAGAATTCGGATACGGTTCCGATCTTCACTCAGAAGGAAATTTTAGAGCGAGTCGAAAACGAATACGGAAGTCTGACTTCTCAGGTTCGTAAGGAATCTTCCACTGCGAATTATTGGAACACGAAGGACGGAAATTCTTTCGGAATCATCGCCAACGAATCGGCTCCGTTTTGCAGGGATTGCGACAGGCTTCGTTTGGATAGCAAGGGAAATCTCTACGGATGTTTGAGTTCTTCCACGGGATTTCCTCTTCCCAAGTTGATGGAACAGGGAATCGACATGGAGCAGATTCTTACTCTTGCTTTGCGACAAAAACAGGATCTTCGTTTTAAAGGAAGCGATTTAACGATGATGGCGATCGGAGGTTAAGATGAACGTAACCGTAAAAACATTCGGAATTTTAAAAGATCATTTCCAATCGGACTTTATTCTCAATTTGGAAACTCCCGTCCGCGTATTGGACGTCGTTGAGGAAATGCGCAAATCAAAACCTGCGACAAGCGGAATCTTGGACGTATCGCTTTGGGCGGTTCAAGACAAAATGGTCGGCGCGGATCGAATCGTGGAAGAAGGAGAAATCGTTTTGATCCTTCCTCCTTTGAGCGGAGGTTAAGATGTATCTTCAAGAAGAAGCCATAGACCTTTCCTATTTAATCGCACAAGCTCACGATCCTTCGAGCGGAGCGATCGTACTATTTAGCGGAGAACCGAGAGACAGCGGCGGAGCCGAAAAAAAGAAAGTCATTCATCTTTTTTACGAAGCATACGCGCCGATGGCCGAACCGATGATCGCGCAAATATTAAGCGAAGCGACAACGATCTTTCATCTAAAAAAAGCGATCTGCGTTCATAGAACCGGAATCGTTTATCCGGAAGAATCTTCCGTTTGTGTCGTCACAACTTCCTCCCATAGAAAGGAAGCGTATGAATCGAACCGATACATCATCGATCGGGTGAAACACGAGGTTCCGATTTGGAAAAAAGAATTTTTCAGCGACGGAACCTCCGAGTGGACCTTGAATTGTGCGGGTTGTGCCGCGGGTGCGACCGGACATGAACGTTATACGCCTTTGAAGACTCAGGGATGAATTCCAAGAAGCCCATAGGATTGATACTTTGCGGAGGATATTCTTCGCGTATGGGTACCGACAAGGGGCTTATAGTAACCGACGGAAAAACTTGGGTTCAACGCAGAACGGAAACTCTGAGTCCTTTTGTGGAACGTTCGTTGATTTCCGTTCGAAAGGAACAAAGACCTTTTTATTCGGCGATCGATTCTTCCTTCGAGTTCGTCGAGGATTTGTATCAAAACCGAGGACCGATTTCAGGAATTCTTTCCGCGCATCTTTCGGATACGACCGCGGATTATCTGGTTTTGGCCTGCGATATGCCGGTTTTGGAAACTTCGATTCTAAGTCGTCTAATCGAAGTTTATCGTCAATTTCCAGAAAAACAGGCGTATGCTTGGAAGATCGACGGAAAAACCGAACCCTTCCCGGCGATCTACAAAGCCGAACTTTTAAAAGATATATTCAGAGAATGGAATATTCAAGAATCCGCTTATTCTCCTTTGCGGACTTTGGAAAACGGCCGAACTCATTGGATTGTCGATCCGGATTTTACGAATTCGTTTATCAATTTCAATACTCCGAAAGAAATCGGAATTTCGGAGTCGATCGTATAAATCCAAACACGGAAAGGTTTATTTGGTCGGAGTGGGACCGGGCGATCGCGAACTTCGTACTCGAACGCGAGATCGTGACCGGAATACGACCGCCTCGGAAGCCGCCGCGAGTCTCGGTTTTTCTCTCACATATCGGGAATATTCGATAGAGATTCTTTACATTTCGGGTTATGGAAAGAATGGAAAAAATTCCCATAGTTTAAAAAATCTTTCCTGGGAAGGAAAAACTCTAGTAGTATATATGGGTTTGAATTCACTGAAAGAGATTGTGGACGATCTGATAGAGAGTGGAAATCCGGAAAGTCTTGTGGGAATCGTAGAGAACGCGACTCTTGCTCATCAAAGAATGGTCACCGGAAATTTGGAAAACATAGTTCAAGTCGTCGAAGTCGTCGAAGTCAACGAGGTTCGTTCTTCAGCGCTTCTGATTATCGGAGATAAAGTGGACTACTATCAAAAAATGGATTCTTTAAAAACTCTCATCAATCGTCCTTATACGTTCGTTAGGACAAAAGAATGATCGACATCACAGAAAAAAGAATCAGCCTTCGTTCCGCGGCGGCTGAGGGGTTTGTATATTGTACTCCCGAAACCGTAAAAAGAATCCGCGAAAATAATTTACCGAAAGGAGATCTTTTCGGTATCGCAAAAGCGAGCGGCTTACTTGCTTCCAAAAAAACATCGGATCTGATTCCGCACTGTCATCCGGTGAACATAGATTTTTTCGATCTTACTTTCGAAGTCATAGAACGCGGAGTTAAGATCAACGCAGTCGCGAAGTCCATCGGTAAAACCGGAATCGAAATGGAAGTTCTCACGGGTTTGAGCGTCGCCGCGTTGACCATCTACGATCTTCTAAAACCCATCGACAAACAACTTGAAATTTCGGACATACGGCTTCTAGAAAAAAAAGGAGGAAAGAGCGAAACTCAATTCTCCAAGTTTGCGGAAGGTTCCAAAGCCGCGATCCTCGTTTGTTCCGATTCGACTTTTGCCGGAAAAAGAGAGGACGGTTCGGGCAAAACGATAGAATCTATATTAAAAGAATCGAATGTAGAAATTTCCGATTATTCGGTCGTTCCCGACGAACCCGGAACGATTCGTCAAAAAATTCTTTCCTGGGTCGAATCGGGAATCGATTTGATCGTCACAACGGGCGGGACCGGGCTCGGGCCGCGCGACAATACGACCGATACGGTAAAAGAACTTTTGGATCAGGAGATTCCCGGAGTTGCGGAAGCGATGCGTTCTTTCGGTCAGGACAGAACTCCTTATGCGATGTTGTCCCGTTCTCTGGCGGGAAGAATTAAAAAAACATTAATCGTTTGCGTTCCGGGAAGCTCCAACGGCGCGAGAGAAAGTTTAAAGGCGATCTTTCCCGCGATCTTTCACGCAAAAAAAATGATGCGGGGAGAAGGTCATTGATTTCCGTCGAAGAGGCACTTGCGAAAATTCTTTCCGAGGTTTCCAAAGCGAAAACGGAAATACTTCCTCTCCAGGAAAGTTTGGGAAGAATTTTGAGCAGAGATATTTCCGCGGATCGGGATTATCCGCCGTTTCATCGATCGACTATGGACGGTTATGCGATCCGCAGTCAAGACTACGATTCATCCAAGGTTTATACGTGCAAAAAGGAAATTTTCGCGGGAACGGAATCCGTTCTCGATCCCGGAGAAGAAATCGTAAAGATCATGACGGGAGCGGTCGTTCCCGAAGGACTCGATGCGGTGATTAAAATCGAGGAGAGCGAAGAAATTTCCAAGGACGAAGATTCCGTCCGAATTCGATTCAGCGCGAACAAAGTATTCCATTTTTTGAATATAGCGGCTCGAGGCGAAGATTTGAAAAAGGGAGAATCCGTTCTCAAAGCGGGAACAAAAATCGGAATGTCCGAACTTTCTCTTTTGGCATCCCTCGGAATGAATCGTGTTTCCGTAAGTTCATTGCCGAAGGTTACGATCATTTCGACCGGAAACGAGGTCGTTCCCGTCGACGCAAGGCCGTATCCGTATCAAATCCGGGATTCGAATTCTTATTCTCTGATCGCTATATTAAGAAAATATGAAATTCAACCCGAAGCTGCGTTATTGGTTCCCGACGACGAAGTAAAAATCGCGGATGCCTTGCGACAAGGTTTACAATCGGATATTCTTCTTTTATCCGGCGGAGTTTCCATGGGAAGTATGGACTTGGTTCCTCCTTTGTTAAAGCGACTCGGAGTTGAGGAAATATTTCACAAGGTTCAGTTGAAACCTGGCAAACCGATTTGGTTCGGTAAAAAAGGACAAACCGCGGTTTTTGGTCTTCCAGGAAATCCTTTCAGCGTTCAGGTTTGCGCGAGAATCTTTTTGGATCCGTATCTCCGTTCTTTTCTCGGAATGGAAATTTCAAAACCGCAACGTTATACGTTTTTTGGAACGCGTAAAAAGAAGAATTCTTTGCCGGAATATTTTCCGGTTCTTTTGGAAACAAAGGAACAAACCGGAATCGCGGCCAAGTCGTTTAACGGAAGCGGGGACATACGAGCGGGTCTTCTTTCCGATGGGATCGCCTTACATCCCGCGGATCAAAACGAAATTCCGGAAGAGCAGGTTTTGGATTTTTATCCTTGGTAAATATTTTAAAAATTCAGAATATTCTTAATTTTAAATGTATTTTTAAGTTCTTACGGAAGCGCTCATTTTACGGATTTTTTCTTGGCTGGAGTTTTCGGGGAACTCAAGGTTTCGACCATCTTTAGGATCCGCTTGGATCTCGTTTCGGGAGACTTCGCTTCCAAGATCGATTCGATATATTCTCTTTTGTGCGACCAAGCGAGGACCTCGAAGGATTCTTTCGCATTCTTATTTTTAGAAAAGGATTTTTTGACGTCGTCCGGAAGTTGAACCGTTTTCTTTTCGTAGTTTATATATTTGGAAAGTTCGGGTCGTTTTTGTTTTTCGGCTTTTGAACCGCCTTTTTTTACCGTGTCCGCTTTTTTAAAACGCGCCGCCGACCAAGTGTCGTTTAAAGAAATCAAAGAAACTCCGTCGTATCCGTTTTCGGAAAGGATATCCCAACCGTGATCCCGATCCAAATCCGTTTTAATCCCCGAAGATTTTTTCGGATAAGCGATCCAAAGCAGGGTTTCCCTTCCGATCGATTTGAGAATTTTTAAGAACGCGGATTTTAAAGAAGAAGACGAATTTGCAAAAAGAAGAATTCCGTCCGCTTCCGAACTTTGATTCGTAAAACGAACGCCGTCGATGGGAGAGAATTTATATTCTTTCTCGTTGTCGAGAACGATCAGGCTGTTGCCTTCCTTGAGTCGCATCTTTTGAATGAGTTCGGAATTCAGTTCGATCATAAATCGTATTCAGCGTTTGAGAGTTTTTCTTCCGTCGATCACTTTCTCTAAAAGTTCGGAGAGATCGCTTTTGCGAAACGGTTTTCTTAAACTTGCGTGAAACCCGTATTCTTTCGGCGAAGAAATAATCGGATCTTCCGAATAGCCGCTCGAAGCGATCGCGATGACATCGGAATCGATCTTTCTGATTTCGGAAATCGTTTTTTCACCGCCCAATCCGCCGGGAATCGTAAGATCGAAAATCAAGACGTCGAAGGGTTGACCCGAGTCTCTGGCTCGTTTGAAAAGTTGAATCGCTTCCGATCCGTTTTTTGCGTGTGCGGTCGTGTAACCCATTCTTTCCAACATATCCGAAAAAATTTCGAGTATAAATTCTTCGTCGTCCATGATGAGAATTTTTCCGCGTCCGTGATGACGCAACGGGTTTTTGGTCTGATTGTTTTCGACCTTGTTCTTGGACATTGGAAGATAGATGTTGAACGTGCTGCCCACTCCCGGCTCGGAGAATACTTCGATTCCTCCGTCGTGTTTTTGAATGATGGAATAAGAGGTCGCGAGCCCTAGGCCCGTGCCTTTTTGTTTTGTGGTAAAGAAAGGTTCGAAGATTCTGGAAATTAAATCTTTCGGAATTCCGATCCCGCTGTCCTTGACGGAGATCAGAGCGTATTCTCCTTCCTTTAAGTGTTTCGAGTTGTCCTTACTCAAGTATGTGTTCTTTGCCGTGACTTGAATCGTTCCGCCCAAGGGCATGGATTGAATCGAATTGATGATGATATTTTCTATCACTTGGTGGATTTGATTTTCGTCGAAATCGCAAAGACAAAGATTCGGATCGATATCGAAATGACAGGAAACGTTGGAACCGCTCAAAGCAAAAAGAACACAATCGTTTAAAAGAGGAGCCAAAGAGCCGGTTTTACGGATCGGTTTTCCGCCTTTGGCAAAGGTAAGAAGTTGTTGAGTAAGATCCTTTGCTCGATTGAAAACTTGAATCGCCTTATCGAGATACGGCGCGATCGGATCTTCTTCGTCCAACTTTTCTCGGGCTAGATCGATATAACCGAAAATTCCGCCGAGCAGGTTGTTGAAATCGTGCGCGATTCCTCCCGCTAAAACCCCGAGGCTTTCCAGTTTCTGAGCGTGTAAAAGTCTTCTTTCCAATTCGAGACGATCCGACTCGGCGCGTTTACGATCGGTGATATCGGTTCCGATGCTGATGGTTCCGATCACGTTGCCTTCCGGATCTTGGAGAAGAGTGTTGTCCCATTGAACCAATCTCTTTTCACCGCTTTTTGTTTTCAGATAATTTTCATAGTGAAGAGGAAGAGTTTTGGAAATCACCGCGTCCTTGAAGATGGATTTGACCTGATCCCTTTCCTGTTCGAGTAAAAAATAATCGAACCAGTTTTTGCCGATGATCTCTTCCCGTTTCCATCCGCTTAAATTGAGAAGATAATCGTTGCAGAACGTGATGGTCGCCTCCGCGTCCAAACCCAAGCCGATGAGATTTATGTTTTCAAGAGTGACTCTGAATCTTCTTTCGGATTCGATGAGCGCGGTCTCGGCTATTTTTTGTTCTTCCGATTCTTTTTTTAAAAGTAAAAAATATCGATTGAGAATGAAGAATAACAAAACGGTCGTAGTGATTACGAAAGCCCAACCCTTATACGTTTGTAAGGTAGTTAAGATAAAAGGATCGAAAGATAATAAGCTAATAAACTGATCGGAAAAAAAAATCCAAGCGGAAGCAAGCAACAGGTATAAAAAAGAAATCCGGGCCGGGGCTGAGATAGGCAGGTTCTTAATCATATATCGTAAGTTATAAAATGATACTTTCCTGTTTCAGAGAAAAAGAGTATTTAATTTTCGACGATTTAATCTTTTCAATTTCGGGAAAGTATTTTATCCTTCAAGGGTAGTTCCGAACGCATTTTATTTTATAACCCTTTGTACTTAGTTGTCGATTGCAAATTTTTTCAAAGGAAAAGAAGTTCAGAACTTTATTTCGCGCTTCGATCTCTCAAAAACGTTTCATTTTTTTAATCCGACATCCCGCGAAAAATTTAACGAGAGGCGGTTCGGAATTCCGACCAAAATGATCTTGTAAGCGGCTCAGGATGCATAAGATTGTGGCCTAATGATTTCAATTTTGAGTCGATTCCTTCCCGCAAAACCGAAACCTTTACTTCCCAAAGATACGATCGATCGTCTTTATCCTCGTTTTCGATGGAGAATTTTAGAAGCGACCTTTATCGGTTACGCTGTGTTTTATCTCGTGCGGAATAACTTTCCCGTCGTTTCCAAAGAAATGGGAGAGGCTCTTCATTATAGTCAGGAACAGATTACGAATATTCTCGCGGTGACCGCGATCACATACGGAATCGGAAAGTTTGTGATGGGCGCTTTATCGGATCGAAGCAATCCGAAATACTTTATGCCCTTAGGTTTGATTTTAACCGCGATCTGTAATCTTTGTTTCGGCGCATCCAGTCAATACGACGTTCATTTTTATCTTTGGGCTTTGAACGGACTCGTTCAAGGAATGGGATGGCCGCCCTGCGGACGTTCTCTCGGACATTGGTTCGGCGTTGCGGAACGCGGATCTAAATTCGCAATTTGGAATATAGCTCACAACGTCGGCGGCGGTTTGGTCGGAGTTGTCGCCGCGTACAGCGCTTCTTGGTGGGGTTGGAGAAACGCTTTTTATATTCCCGCTTCGATCGCGATCCTTACGGCCGTTTATCTTGTTTTTCGATTGTTGGACACGCCTCAATCGGTCGGACTTCCTCCCATCGAAGAATATCAGGAAGATCCGGATAAGGAACTTAGAATCTCCTCTCAGGAACAGGAAAGGGAACTTTCCTTTCGGGAAATCATCGTTGGATCCGTATTAAAGAATTATTATATATGGACTTTTGCATTCGCCAATTTTTTCGTTTATATCGTTCGATACAGTCTGACGGATATAGGGCCGACCTATCTTAAATTTGCCAAAGGCGCGACGTTGGAAAAGGGTGGGGTCAGTACTCTCATCTACGAATTCGCCGGAATCGGTTCGACTCTGCTTGTCGGTTGGGGATCGGATAAACTCGGAGGAAAAAGGGGAATGGTCAGCTTTTTATGTATGCTCCCGATTCTTTCCGCATTGATTGCGCTTTTATTCACGCCGCCCGGTCATCTTTGGTTGGATTTGACCTTGTTCGGAGTCGTCGGATTTTTTATTTATCCGCCTGTGATGTTGTTAGGGGTTGCCGGTTTGGATTTCACGTCTAAGAAAGCGGTCGGAACTGCGGCCGGGTTTATCGGACTTTTCGGTTATTTAGGAAGAACGGCTCTTTCCAAATCGGTGGGATGGCTCAGCAAACAACCCGGATTTCAATGGGAACAATCCTTGTATCTGATCATCGGTTCCACTTTGATCGCGCTTGCGCTTTTGGCCGTTACTTGGAGTTGGAAACCGAAAGCCTAAGGGAGAATTTTTCGATCTCGGTATTCTTTTTGAAAAAAGGTCGGAACTACGTCCGACCTTAAAGATAAAGTATATTCGTTTAAGAACTAAGAACTAAGATCGATCAAAGTTCCACACAAATGATGTTCGCGGAAGAACCTAACGCGTCGCAGGTGGAAGCAAAGTAAGAGAGCGCGTTCGAGTCGATGCTTCCGGCCCAACCGGTCATTCCATCTACGGAAGAAAGTCCGCTCGTCCAGTTGCTACAATTTTGACTCAACAGAACGGTCCAAGTATTATCCATTCCCGTAATATAACCGCAAGTGGTGCTACTAATCGGGCATGAAAAACCGGTAATCCCAGCATTTACTTTATTGCTCCAGGAAAAAGGAAGAATCGCGCCGCTGTTCGAGTTCGCGATGATCGTGGTAGTGTTATCCCGATAATAAGTATAAAGCGGTTTCAAAGGCCAATCGCTACTCGGAGTCGGCAACGGTTTTCGCGTCGAGGTTCCGATCATCGCTCCCACAGAACCGGAGATATAAGCCGGTTTATTAGAAGTGCAAAGAGTATCTGCACCCGTTTTCCCGCCGACGCTTCCGGTTCCGCTCGCGATATGAACCAGATACATTCTTTTGTCGTTGTCCGTGATCGTAATATCGGAAGTCACTGACACGTTAGTCGCACTTCCACTCGACTGGGCCACTTTTGCGGTGATCACTTCGCTTTCATTTGCAAAATCGGGAGTTCCCGTTTCGTTGGTGGCGCTTACGATACGATTGACCGCAGTGGTCGTGATCGTACTCGGCAACGCGGAATTCACGCTTAGATTGGTGGGAAAATTCGGATACGTGACCGCAACCCCGGACGCAGGGTTCGGTCCAGGCGGGTGAGAAAGGGCGATCGAAAGATTATTGGAAGAATTCGTGGTTCCTTCGACAACCGTTAAACTCGAAGTCAAAACAACCGAATAACAATAGACGTCGATGTCGGCCACGGTTGACGAAATCGTTCCCGAAGAATTAAAGATATTACAGGATAAATTATTGGGGAAAGAAGTGATCGAAACCGAATAAGAAGAACTGCTTGTCAAAGAAGAAGAGAATTGATATGTTCCCGCGCCGCCCGTAATTCCCGGCGAAGTTGGAATCAAAGTCACGGTCGAGGATCCGTTCGTAAGCGTGATACTTCCGCTTACGAGCCCGGAAATATTCCCGCCGAAATTAAAAGAAGAACTCCCGCTCCCTCCGCCGGAACCGCCGCTTTGCTGATTCGTGTTTACCGGAGCGTTGACCGTTTCCGTAGCCACAATCTGAATCACGCTTCCTAAGCCCTTGGAAGCATCAAATTGAATCTTATCTGCTTGAGAGCATCGAAAGAATAAAAACAACGAGATCAAAAGGATAGTTTTACGCATAGGGCTTGCCTCTTTTAACATAACCCTTCGGATACAATTTATTGATAAGTTTTTCCTGATTTATAATTAAATTTGATAAAATTTTTAAATCATAAATAGGGAACTATCCTTTTAAAATTAGGTGTAGGATCTCCCACGTATCAACTTTGCTAAAGCGACAGAAATCCGCCGAGCCATTCCTGTCAAATTGGCCTTTGAATCGATCGTATTTTACACTTGCCTTCCGCCTGCTCGTTAAATAGGTTTCAGTTATGGTACACCCTTGGCATGATATTTCTCCGGGCGAACAAAGCCCCGAATTCGTAAACGGCGTAATCGAAATCAAACGCGGAAGCCGTGCGAAATACGAAGTCGATAAAGAATACGGAATTTTAAAACTCGATCGGGTTTTATATTCTTCCTTTTATTATCCGGCAAACTACGGATTCATTCCCCAGTCCTATTGCGGCGATCACGATCCGCTCGATATTTTAGTTCTTTCTCAAGTGGAATTGGAACCTCTTTGTTTGGTAAAAGCTAAGGTGATCGGAGTGATGAGAATGTTGGATTCCGGCGAAGAAGACGATAAGATCATCGCGGTTGCGGCAAACGATATGTCGGTCAATCATATCAACGATATCTCCGAACTTCCTCCGCACTTCACATTGGAACTCAAACACTTCTTTGAGGATTATAAAAAACTGGAAAACAAAACGGTTGTCATCGAAGAATTTCAAAACGCGACTCTGGCGCGTAAAATCGTATTGGATTCTTTAGAACTGTATAAGAAAACCTTTCCGAAAAAATAATCGAGATCGTTTTCTTGTTACGTTAAAACATCTTTGATTGCGATCGATTTCTGTCAAAAAAAGATAAAGCGGTTCGAGTAACAAAAACAAACGATTACTTAAAATCGTTTCAAACCTGACCCGGAAAATCTCCGGGTTTGGTTCTCCATCTTCTGTGAACCCAAAAGTATTGTTCGGGATACAACTTTACTTCTTCTTCTAAGGCTCTTGTCCAAACCTCGGTATAATGACGGATGGCCGCTTCCCGATCCGGAAACGCTTTCTTATCTACAAAGCCCAAATCTTTTACACGAACGATCACCTTTCCATTCTCCCCGCAGAGAACCGAATACAAAAGCATCTTCGCTCCGGTAAGATAGGCCATCAAAGCAGGACCTTGATACGTCGAAGCAGGGCGGTTGAAAAAGTTTACGAAAATTCCCACCTTGCCTGCGTTTTGATCGGAACCGAAGCCGACCCAATAACCTTGTTTTAACATCTTGGTTACTTGGCTGGATTCTTCCGTGGAAACGAGTTTGATTCCGTTTTTTGTTCTGAGTTTATAAATCAGTTTATCAACGAACGGGTTTCTTACTTTCTTATAAATCCCTCCGCCTTTCATGCGGATTCCCATAAACTGAACGAGAATTTCCCAAGTGCCGAAGTGACCGGAAATCAAAACTACGCCGACACCTTCTTCGTTCGTTTTCTTTTCGATGGCCAAGGATTCGGGATCGTAAACAAGGTAACGATCCATCCACTTTTGATTCAAACGGGGAGCGTATAAGGTTCCTGCGACAAGATTCCCGATATGAAGAATACTTTTCCAAACGAGTTCTTTTTTCTGCGCTTCCGTATATTCCGGAAAAGCGTGCGAAATGTTTTCATATGCGATTCTTCTATGTCTTCTTGCGAGTGGATAAAGAAGAATTACGAGAAATCTTCCGTATAAAAGACAAAAACGATACGGCAAAATTCGAAACGGAAGATAAAATAAATAAACAAAAATAAAAGACGGTATATAACGAATCAAGGGAGCCCCAAATTGTTTTATATTACAAAGGGAACGTTTTCCATCCGGATTGACAAGCAAAAGAACTAGTCGTTCGGAGCTCCGAGAGTTGACCGCAAAGGGTAGGTAGGAAATTCTGGAATTTACCTTTTTATTTTTTTTACGATCTCCTTGCTTGTTTAAAGAAAAATCTTGTACTCGAAAGAACCCATGGACAATCTGAAAACCTCCGTACATGAAATTTATCTTTCTCTTTCGGGAGAAGGAATTTCAACGGGCATCCCGACCGTGTTCGTACGTATGGCGGGATGTTCTCTTCGATGCGGAATGGCTGTCGGAAGAAAGTTATGGTGTGATACTCCGTATACTTTGTCTCCGAACGCAGGGGAAGAATCGAACCTGAATCAAGTCTTGGATAAAATTCAAGAGCTGAGTCCGGTGAATACGCAGATTCTTCTTACGGGTGGAGAACCTCTCGAAGGAAAAAATCGAGACTTTAGTATCGCCTTAGGAAACGAAATTTTCAGAACTAGAAATTCTTCGGGTTTATATCCGAGACCGAGAGTGGAAACCAATGGAGCGGAATCGATCGAAGGTTTGGATCGATTCGTGTTTACGTTGGATTATAAACTTCCCGGTTCGGGTATGGAAGATAGAATGAATCTGAAGAATCTGGAAATCTATAAACAAAGAAACGAAGTGTTGGATGAGATTAAGTTTGTGATTCGTGACAGAACCGATTTTGAAAGATGCATTGAAGTAATCGAAACTTATAAACTTTCGGGAAATCTTTTGGCTTCTCCCGTTCAAGGAGAATTGTCCCCGGAAGTTCTTGCGGAATGGATGAAGTCGTTTCTCGGAAGCGGCCTTCGTCTTTCTTTACAAACGCATAAATACATTTGGGGCGATCAGAGAGGCGTTTAGTTGGAAAATACGGTACAACTCAGTCTCGATTTCGAGTCCAAATCCCGCTCCGGTTTTCGGGGAGATTTTTGTTATCTGACGAATTCTCCCGAATCGGGAATCGGAAAAATCGTAAGCTCGGCCGAAGGTAAGTTTACGATCGAGTTTGCGGCCACCTCTTCCAAGAAGACGATTTCCGAAAATTCTCCGCATTTAAAAATTCTACCGGGTTATCCTTCTCCTTTGCGGAACGTGGGAGAACAAGCCGGTTTGATGGAACTTTCCCTCACCGCTTACGAGTTGAAACTCACGCACGCTTTCGATAAACTTTCGGCGCTTTCCAACTCGAGAACGAGACTTCTTCCGCATCAGATCGAATCGACTTACATCGTGGTCAACAGTTTGCGTCCTCGTTTTATTTTGGCGGACGAGGTCGGTTTGGGAAAAACCATCGAAGCCGCGCTCGTGATGAAGGAACTGATTTTCCGCCGAGGTTACAAAAAGGTTTTGATCGTCGCGCCTTCTCCCTTGCTCGTTCAGTGGCAACAGGAATTGAAGAATAAGTTCAACGAAGATTTTGAAATCGTAAAACGGAAGAATTTTCACACCGAAGGCGATAAGAACTGGAGAAACTTCCAGCACGTTATCACGTCCGTAGACTTTATTAAAAATCCGAAATACGCGGAAGAAATTCTCAAAACGAAATGGGACATCGTCATCTTCGACGAGGCGCACAGACTCAGAAGGGATTATCATAAGATCACGCGCGCGTATTTGTTCGCGGAAAAAATTTCCAAAAAATGCGAATGTCTTCTTCTTTTGACCGCGACTCCGTTCCGAGGAAAACTCGAAGAACTTTATTATCTCATGCACTTGATCGATCCGAATATTTTGGGTCCGTATCATACATTCGTAAACGATTATATTCTCGGGAACAAAACCGATCTCAAGGATAAGATTTCGAAGGTTCTTTTAAGAAGAAGAAAGGTCGAAGTCGGCGGATTTACGAAACGATTCGCCAAAACCGTTCGTATCGAACTTTCTCCCGTCGAACGCGAGTTTTACGAAGAAACCACGAATTACGTTCGCAGAGAATATAATCTCGCGATGAGAACCCAAAACCGCGCGATCGGATTCGTAATGATCGTGTTTCAGAAACTTTTGGATTCTTCCGTGTTCGCGCTTTTATCCGCTCTTACGAAACGAAAGTTTCTTTTGGAGAATCGTTTCCATCATATTAAACAAATGAAATCCAGTTTGGACGAATGGGATCTGGACGAAACCGAGGACGTGGAGGAATTCGTTTCCGGTTTGGACGAATCGGTTCAACTCGATCTTCAGAGTTTAAAACGAGAACTTTTGTCGCTCAATCGATTGATTCTTCTCGGAAAAAAAATCAAAGAAGACAAGAAGTCCATCAAGTTGAAGGAAACGATTCTCAAACTTCAAAAGGAAGGACATTCAAAATTTATCATATTTACTCAGTTTAGAACGACCCAGGATTTTTTGGCCGGGGTTCTTTCCGATTTTCAAGTCACTTTGTTTCACGGTTCTTTGAGCGCGGACGCCAAAGAAAGGGCGATCGTGGAATTTAAAACGAAAACGGAAATTCTGATTTGTACCGAAGCGGGCGGCGAAGGACGAAATCTTCAATTTGCGAACGTTCTTTTCAATTACGATCTTCCTTGGAGTCCGCTGAAGATCGAACAAAGAATCGGAAGGATTCATAGGTTCGGTCAAAAGGATAACGTTTTTATCTTTAATTTTGCGAGTAAGGATACGGTTGCGGAAAGAATTCTCGAAGTTCTTACCAACAAGATCCGTTTGTTCGAAGAATCCATCGGGTCTTCGGACGAACTTCTCGGCGCGATCGAAGACGAGTTGGATTTTAATTCTTCCTTTATGAAGTTCGTTACGGGCAATAAATCCAAAATCGAAATGGAAGAGGAGATGGACAATCGAATCAAAATCGCAAAGAAAGGTTTTGAAAAACTCGGCGCGCTGGTAACTCCGAAGTTGATCGACTTCAATCTTCAGGATTATTACAGTCATACGCTCGAAGAGCGTTCGTTTAACAATACGCACTTGGAGGATTTCGTTTCTCGTTTTACCAGGATTTTTCCCGAAGACGCGGGTTTTAAACTGATCCGAACAAAGCCGCAGATTTACGAAATCGATTCTCCCCAGTACAAGGGCAAATACGGAACCTTCGATTCGGAGCTCGCGCTTCAAAACGACAGTTTGGAATTTTTGGCGTTCGGTCATCCTCTCATCGATAAAACGGTTTCGTATCTGATCCAGAATCAAAAAGGCTGGAGCACTTCGTTTCATTCTGTTTCCAATAAAGAATATTATGTTTTTCTTGTGGACTTTCAGTTCACTCTCAATCGAACGGAGTTGTTTTATTTCGAGACGAACCCGCGCACCGGAACCGTAAAACGTATCGAAGAACTTCCCGAAGAACTCCGAGAATCTCATTCCGTTTCAAAATCCTCGACGTCTTCGCAAGTCGAACTTCCCGCCCGTTTGGAGGAGAATTTAATCCGAACATTTCTCGCTTTGGACGAAATCGTGGAATCCAGAAAAAAAGAACTCGGAGATCAAACCCTCGATCTTTTTCAAAAGGAAGAATTTAAAATCAGAACGAACAATCAGAACACTTTGAGACAACTCGAGGAAAAACTGATGCGTCAGGAAGCCGCTTTTAAATGGGAAGGCAAACCCGAAAAGAAATCGGCGATGAACCGAACCCGCAACGAAATCCAAAAGGTAAAGGAAGATTTTGATCGTGAGCTCCGCAAGGTGAGAAACGGCAAAACGATCCAACACCGTTTTCAACTCTTTCAAGTATATCTTCCGGATTGAACCGAGAGGCGTTTTACTGCTCGACATCCGATTTTGATCGAGGTTTCTGGACCTTAGTAATTGGACCGGAGTTCTCGACGTGAAACTTTCCTTAGACTGGATGAACGATTTTACACCTTTGAAGGAGGTGGGGCTGGACGCGATTTTAAAGAAGATCGCGATCTCCGTTTGTGAGATTGACGGCGCCGATCCGTTTCGTCCCGAGTTGGATTTCGTAAAAATCGTTAAGATCGAATCTCTGGAAAAACATCCTTCCGCGGATAAACTTCAAATCGCGCAGGTTTCCACGGGGACGGGCAAATCTCAAATCGTAACGGGCGCGACCAACGTAAAAGTGGGGGATTTGGTTCCTCTTGCAATTCCCGGCGCGAAACTCGGCGATAAGGAAATTCTCGAATCCGAACTCAGGGGCGTAAAAAGTTCGGGAATGCTTTGCTCCGAAAAGGAACTTTCCTTGTCGGAAGAAAGCAACGGGGTCTGGATTTTAAACGGACTTGAGGGCGCCGAAATCGGAAAAACGATCCGCGCGTTGTTATATTACGATGATATAATATTCGATGTTGATAATAAATCGATCACACATAGGCCCGATCTCTGGAATCATTTCGGTTTTGCGCGAGAACTTGCCTCCCAGTTGAAACTTCCGATCCAGTTTAATCCGTTCGACTCGCTTTGGAATTTCGATCTTTCCGTGGAACTTCCGAAAGTATTAGAAAATCAGAATGCACATTCTTACTATGCCTCTTCGATCCGGGACATTTCCATTCTCCCTTCAAAGCGGAAATTTCAATCCCGTTTGCAGAAATGCGGAATTCGAGTCATCAACAACGTCGTCGACGTTTCCAATTATGTGATGCTTGAAATGGGACAGCCTACTCATTTTTTTGATAAGAAATTTCTCGAAGGTCAAGGTGGAGTTTCTCTCGAAGTTTCCTTTGCGAAGAAGGGGGAAAGTTTCCTTCTTTTGGACGATACTTCTCCCGCGCTGGAGGAAGAAATTCTTTTGATCCGCAATCAGGGAAAACCCGTTGCGATCGCCGGTGTAATGGGCGGAAAAGAATCCGCAGTTCAGAATACCACGACCGAACTCGTGATGGAATCCGCCGTGTTTGCAAGAGAAAGAGTTCGTAAGTCCATTCGTTCCACGGGAATTCGTTCCGATTCTTCGGTTCGATACGAAAAGGGACTCGAAGCGACCACAACTCTTCCGGTCATTCGTCGCGCTTTGAATCTTTTAAAAGAAAACGGTTGTCCTTCTTTGAAAGCGGGCGAGCCGGTAGGATTTTTACACGCGCCTCATAAAGAAGTTCATATTCATACCGACATACATTTTATTAATGCGAAGTTGGGAGTCCAGTTGTCTCAAGGAGATATCACCGATATCCTTCAGAGGCTTCACTTCACCGTCTCTTGGAAAGGCGATCATCTCGAAGTTTTAGTTCCTAAGTTCCGTCACAACTACGACGTAACGATTCCCGAAGATCTCGTGGAAGAAATCGGAAGAACCAGAGGTTACGATACGATTCAAGTGGCTCCCTTGCTTGCGGAAGTCAAAACTCCGATCCGAAATCTAAGCAGAGAATTGGAAAGAAAGTGTAAGAACTTTTTCGCGGGAAGTCTCGGTTATCACGAAGTTTTCAATTATTCGTTTCAATCCTTGAAGGAGAATGAACTGGACGGGGATCCGAAACTTTCCGTAAAGATCAAAAACGAAATGCCGGAGGAACAATCGGTTCTTCGGAATTCTCTTTTGCCTTCTTTGTTGAAAAACGTACGCACCAATCAGGATCGTTTTTCGGAGATTAAGATTTTCGAATTCGGCCGCGCGTATTTTAATCTTCCGGAGCCCGAAAACGAAAAGAAATATCTTTCCTTTGCCGTTTCCTTCGATCGGAAGAATTCTGAGTCCGACCTTAAGGTTTTGGAAGAGGATTTTCTGAAAGTAAGAAAGGAAATCGAATCGCTTTTAAACTCCATTAAGATTTTTGAATATTCTTGGGAAGCGAAACCCGAAACGATCTTTCATCCGGGTGCGAGTTTGTCCTTGATCGTAAATTCTAAGAAGATCGGAAACATAGGTTATGTTCATCCGGCGGTTCTGGATGTGTTCGAACTTAAGAAACGGACCGTCTACGGTTCTTTCGAATTCGAATCGCTCGTGGAACTCTGGAATTCAAATCGAAAAGTTTCCCGTTTTGTGCCTCCTTCTCAATTTCCCGAAGCGGAAATCGATCTTTCGATTTTGATCGGAGAAAAGGAAAATACGAACGCGTTTACCGATCTCGTAAAAAAGGAAAATATTCCCGAGCTACAGGAAGGTTGGGTTTATTCTCAGTTTGCGGGTGGAAACGTCCCCGAAGGAAAAAGATCCGTGAGTTATCGTTTTCGATTGGTGAACTACGAAAAGACGTTCACTCAGGAAAGAATCAAGGAAATCTCCGATCAGCTCGTTTCTTTGGCGGGAAAGAACGGATTCGCTCTTAGATAATCAATTATGAATATTCACGAAACTGCATTCATTCATCCGCAAGCGACCGCGATCGGTCTCGTGGAGATGGGTGCATATTCTTCCCTTTGGCCGGGCGCCGTGGTTCGTGCGGATATGAATCGTATCGTTTTGGGAGAGGGCGTTAATATTCAGGACAATTCCACACTTCATACGGATTCGAGCCGAGGAATTACGATCGGAGAATACACGTTAGTCGGTCATAACGCGATGTTGCACGGTTGTAAGATCGGTCGCGGTTGTTTGATCGGAATCGGAACGGTCGTTTTAGACGAAGCGGAAATCGGAGACGGCGCGATGGTAATGGCCGGTTGTATGGTCCGGGGAGGAAAAAAAATTCCACCCGGCGCGATGGTCATTCAGAAGAATGGAGAATTGAAAATTTTTGAAGGTAAGGCCAAACCCGTTTTCAGCGTGGCCGGTTGTTTGGAATACATTGCCTTAGCAGATCGATTTAAAAAAGGAATTTTCGGTCCATTTACGCCCGAAGAGGAAATCGAATTTCAAAATCGAGCTAAAACAATTCTCAAGGGAATGGGCATCCCTTTTAAAGAATGACGCATAACGTGTGTCGGCGCCGCGAACTTCGATCGCGGCGACATCGCCGACTTCCGAGAAAAAATTCTTTCCCGTTTTAAAGTTTAACGAACTTTCCTAAAACTTCAAGAACCTTCGGTCCTTTGGTTTGCGCGTCCTTGTCCAAAAAAGTTCCCGTAAAGACGTGAGCCTTTTTATCCACGATAAATACTCTTTGATAGTTGTGGATCTTCACGCCTTTTCCGCCGATGGATTGTTCGAATCTACTTTCCAAAAGAACGGATTCCATTCCGTGGATTTTCGATTTTTTAGGCGGGTTGATCATTTCATATTTTTGGAATACGGTCGGATACAAACCGGTCACCGCGGAAACGTAATCATCGAGGCTGATCTCTCTCGGCTGTTTGGAAAGATCTTCCATCGTATAATTTACGTTCGTATTAAATTGGGAAGCTTCCGGACTTCCTTGAGGATATTCGAAAAGAAAGAAATTGATTCCTGCCACTTCTAAAGCCTTTTTGATCGCGCCCGAATTGTCCGACTCGGATGCGATTTGCTCCGCTTGATTGATCAAGTTCGGGTTATCGTTAAAAGTCCAACCTTCATAGTCGAGTCCGAGTCCGAGAGAAGAAATTTGAACGATCTTCGCATTCGGATCTAAGGCGTGTTCCTTTTTACAAGCGAGAAGAACGAACGCTAAAACGATAAAGATGGATACGATACGAAATGTGCGAAACGGATTTTGCTTCATACGATGAATGCTCCTAAGAATTGGAAAGATTAATCGTTTCGATAAAAAAAGCGAGTCAATTTAATTCGGGAAAATCGAAATTAAAGGTTTAAAAGAACAAACATTCCGTATTTAAGAACGAATCTTAGGTTTGTTTGCGGCCGCGAGGATGAGAGCGACAAAGGTCCGCGTTAAAAATAAAAAAGCCGGTCGAAGACCGGCTTTTAAAACATCGTATAACTACGATTTGTTTAGAATGCGAAAGAGATCAATACCTTGAATCTTGTGAAGATATCCGCCGCGGAAAATCCGAACAAAAGAAGAAGGAAAAAGAAACCGGATCCGAAGATCACTCGGTTCATGACCGTATCGTATTTAAGGTGCATGAAGTAAGCGAGAACCAAAGACGCTTTCGCGGTTGCAACCGCCATTGCGATGATTACGTTCATGGCTCCGAAGTCGATCCCCGCAACCCAAACGGTTACGAACGTAAAGAAGATTAAAGTAGCGAAAATGAGCGAATACGTTTTTACGGAAATGATATGATGTCCGCCGTGGCTTTCTTCCGCGTGAGCGGCAGGAGCAGTGGGTGCGCCTTTCAATTTTTCTTGGCCTTTTAAGACCGCGTCTTGAAGAGCTTTTCCGAGTTTGTTGTCTTTGTTTCGAGAAATAAAGTCATTGAGTTTGTTTTCCTCTAAAATCTGAGAGAGGAAGTTAACCGCAAATCCCGCGAGAGTCGCGTTGACGATCGCTCCGGCTCCGACTACAAACCCGGTAAAGGGGATCAGAAACCCGATGCTGACGATTACATAAAGAGCGTAGTTTAAAAACAGTTCCATTTTATATCCTGAATGTGGACCGCAGAGATGCGGATGGTTTTCCGGGCGGGTAAACCGCGACCTGTAGGACATACTGACAAGGTCTAAAAAAGCCTCAAGTACATTTCAATGGAGAATGCGTTTCCTCCATTCGTCATAAAACTTTTGAATTCTTTCCCGAGTCGTTTCCCGAGAATTTTCCAAAAAGCCGAGAAGAACCCAGGAAACCCCATACGATTTTCCCGACGCGTAACGATCCGGCGTCAAAGGAAGAATTTCCACTCCTTGAGTTCTGCCCCAATCCGATATCGTTTGCGTATATTCCGGTATCGGTCGTTTTAAAGGTAAGGGGAGAATCGAAAGATTCTCCCGAAATTCTTTTTTTCTTTTTGGGAGAATCTCGGATTTCGAAAACTCGAGAAGAATTCTTCCCATGGACCAACGAAAGTTTGCTTCGCTGATTCTTTGGATTTTTTTTGAATTTTGAGAATAGAACTCAAAACCGTCGATCGCGACGGGTCCTTTGTATTCGGGCGAAAAGGTTTTCGCTAATTCTTTTGAAATGGGTTCGAGATGAGAAGAGAGAAGATCCGATTCTTTTTCAGTCGGAATATACGCGCCGTTGTATTTTCCTTTTTCATCGCAGATTTGGATCGTACTTCCGAAAAAGGTCGGAACTCCGGCGGAAAAATCATAGAGGCACGAAAAATCATACGTTCTTTCGAACCAAGGTTCGGCTACGCAAGGGAACCAAGAAGAATCCGTTTCTAAATCAAAGTTTGTAGGATCTCCAACGTCCACAGAAGAGAACCTAAGAATTTTATGTCTTCCCGAAAAACTGAAAGAAGGTTTGAGAACGATCTTTTCCGGACGTAGTTCCGACCATTCCGAAGACAAATCCGCCCAATACGAAACCTTCTCGAGAATTCTTCCCGGAACATCCTGAAACCCGTATTCCGACTTCCAACGCGACAAAAGAATTTTAGAATTCAATCGTTTCGAAAGATCCGCTTTCTCCGAAGAATAAAGAATTTCACCGTCGTCGCTCAAATCGGAAATCGAACCCCATTCTTCCCAAACGCGAACTTTGTCCACGGGCGCAGGAGAAACTTGCAAAACCTTCTTCGCATTTCGTTTCAAAATCCGAAAGTCGCAAAAACGAATTCCTCTGGATTTCCAAAAATCCAACCAACTCCGATCGGGAGTTTCGCTTAAGAACATCGTAGAGGACGGATCCCGAATCGATTGAAAAAGGAAGAATAGATTCTCCAGAGATCGGTTCTTAAAATCCAATCGTTCGGGCGCGATCGAGGAGGCTTTTAACTCTTCTTCAAAAAAACCGTTGAATCTATAATAACGAGTCATAATATCCCGAATTTTTTTAGTTTGTAAAATCAAGAACGGGGGATCAGAATTTCGATAATCTGAATAAGGGTAAATCTATGAACATCCGTATTTTATCATTTCTGACAATTCTTTCCTTAGTGGGATTGGGAGCCGCACCTAACAAGGTATTAACTCTCGAAGAAAAGGAAGAATTGAAACAGATTGAAGCCGTGCGTAAGGGCGGTTTTACGGATATAGAAGTGGACAATCTTCACGCTTCGATTGCCGGAAATATTTTAAGAATCAATAATCTTCTTGGAAACGAAACGTATAAAAAAGCGCTCCGTTATATCGAGGACGAACCGCGCGAAGCCGCAAAGTTTTTGTTTCAAGACAAGGAAAACAAACAATACCTCGAACTCGACTTGGGTCTCGGTCAATCTTTTGCGGATTATCCGAAAACGTATCTTTATCAATCTAGAATTTATATTTATCCGGGTACGGACGGACAATCTTTGGAGAAGATCATTCTTCAGTTCAAAAGAACTCCGAACAACAACAGCGAAATTCTTTTGGAATTCTTTTCCAGTCACGATACCGATTTTCTTTGGCCGGACAATCCGATTCAACCCGTTCCCGCGAGCGTAACCTCAAAATTGCACGATGCGGCCAATCCGTTGCCTTATAACAAACAAAGACAGATCATTCTTCAATACAAAAGATATATGAGAAAGGTCGATAAGATGGTAAGTCTGAAACTTCACGCGATGGAACTCGATCAAAAGAGAATGATTTCCAAGATGCTCGAGTTTCGTTGAGTTTTGTTTTAAAGGAAGAATTGAGAGTTTCCGATTCCGAACGAGAATCTAAAAAAGTTTAGAATCGTTTTCACAAATCGCGGATCGAAACTCAAAATCGAAACGTTCATTTCTTGATTAAGAAATCGCTGATGACCTTTTCTTCGGTCAGATATTTTTTATTGAGATAAGAAATGGCGTGGTTGATAAACCGGGGAATTTCCTTTCCCGCGTCCAACAAATCCAATTTAGTCTGAGTCAATTCGTCGATCGTAGCCAACGCAAGTCTCCGTTGACTTTGGTGCGATTCAAACTCGTCTTCGGTTTCAAAAGCCATTCTTACTTTTTACCTTCGAGTAAAACGTATCAAAAAATCCGGGAAAAGCAAGTCCAACTCGTTCCCGGATTTTAAAAAGTGAGAATCAGCTTTCTTTGTATTCGATGGCCGTTTTGATTCCGCGTTCCTCATCCACTAAGAAATTGATGAGAAGCGAAATGATAAAGAAAACACAAACCACAAGAAAGGAATTTCTTAGATCAAAAAGAATCTGCAATCCTCCGACGGCGACAAGACCGAACGCGGCCGCGACCTTACCGGATAAACCCCAAAGACCGAAGAATTCTCCGGACTTGGATTCGGGCGCAAAAAGTCCTACGATCGCGCGGCTCGCGGATTGAGTGGCGCCTAACCCCGCTCCGGCGAAAACCGTAGTTCCGACAAAGACCCATTGTTGAGTGGTCGGAATTCCGATCCCGATTAAAAACGCGGTGAGATCCTTCACCCAATAAATGAGAAGAAGACAGAAGATCCATAAGAAAAGCGTAATATTGAATGTTTTCTTTGCGCCGATTTTATCCTGGATAAAACCGAAGAAGATCGCTCCGACCGCCGCGAAAAGTTGGATCAAAAGGAACATCGCGATTTCGTGTTTTTCTTCCGTTTTGATTTCCTGCGCGCCGTAGATAAACGCGAAACTGATCACGATTCCGAGCGCGGCCATCGCAAAGAACAAAGAAATGAGATACAAGGCCATATCTCTGAACTTGTGAATTTCCTTCATCGTCGAAGTAACTCTTTCGATTCCGATTTTGAGATAAGAAAGTCCTTCGGGTTTTTCTTTTCCCGCGGTGTATTCTCTCAAAAGAAGAAAGGTCGGAATTCCGGCGAACAAAAAGAAGAATGCGGTATAAGGACCGACCAAACGAAGACTGTCGAAGTTCTCCAAAGTTTTCGGACCCAGCGTGTTGACTAACGCAACCGCGACGATTCCTCCGAAATATCCGATTCCCCAAGCGTAGCCCGAGATTTTTCCCAAATCTTCTTTCGGTCCTAAATACGGAAGAAAACTCGATGCGAAGTTTTCCCCGGAAGCGAAAAAGAAATTAGAGAATATGATCAGAATAAACGCGAGCACATACTGACCCGGAGCGATCACGAACCAAAGGGCTCCGGTTGAGATAATACAAAAGACATAACTATAAAAAAGGAATTGTTTCTTACGCGCGGAATAATCGGTGATCGCTCCGAAAATCGGTCCCGTTACGACGACCAAAAGATAAGAGATTGCAAGCGCGATCGACCAAAGAAGATTTCCGTATTCGTATGGATTTTCCTGGTTGGAGGAGGCCGGAACCACCAATTGGCTGAAAACGATTCCGTATGTGACGCTGATAATGACGGTTGTATAAGACGAGTTCGCAAAATCGAACATGCACCAGCCGAGGATCTCTCGAAAGGGGGCTCTTTTTATATCTTGCATGGCTTTCCTTTTTGTTTTCGATCAGAAATTTCAAAAAAGGCTATTTTTCGGAAACCGGATGTCAAATGAAAACCGTAAAAAATTTCTCTTGCAGAAGATTTTCAGACTCTTTAATCTGATTGGAAAATCGCTTTCTGACTGTCCAATTAAATAGAAGAATATGGATTCCTCCTTTTTCAATCAAGTAGACCTGTGCCAGCTGATGCGTCCGCGCAAAGTCTGCGTATGCAATCAGGTTTCGGAAGAAGAGATCCTAACGTCGATCCGAAACGGCAACGATACTTTGGAAAAGCTCATGGATAACACGGGCGCTTCCACGGGTTGCGGAACCTGCATGGGTTCGGTTCGTAAACTTCTGGCTCGTGAACTGAAAGTTCCGAGAACATGACTTCTCTTCCCAACGTTACGATCAATATGGCGATGACTCTGGACGGTAAGGTTTGCCGTCCGGATGGAAAATGGTACGGCCTTTCTTCCAGAAACGATAAGAAGAAAATGGACGAGATCCGTTCCAAGGCGGACGTTTTGATTCTTGGAAAGAATTCCATCATCAACGACGATCCAGTCATTCATCTGCGTTACGTTGAAAACGAAAAAGATCCTCGCCCCGTGATTCTTCTCAGATCGGGAACTCTTCCCGAAGACAAAAAAGTATTCCGTTTTTCTAAACAACCTCCTTTGATTTTTTGTCTGAACGAGAATTATTCCTCGGTTCGGGACAATCTATGTTCCGTCGCGGAAATCGTTTTGATTCCGGGAGAAGATTTAAGTCCTTTGGAAGTTCTGAAAATTCTTTTCGAAATGGGTTATAAAGAAGTTCTTCTGGAAGGCGGGCCGTCCTTGAACGATTCTTTTTTTAGAATGGATTTGATCTCGAGAATTCATCTTACGATCGTTCCTTTTTTAATCGGACAAAAAGATCTTCCGTCGATCACGGGTGGAAGAAAGGAATATCCGAATTTCGATCAAAGCCGTTGGAATCTGGTTTCTTCGGAAATATTAGAAAATGAAGTTTTTCTAATGTATGAAAAAAAGGAAGAAGTTTAGGTCTTCGTTTTTTTATCATGAAACAAAAGGAATTGTTTTATATTTTTTTTCTAAGAGTTCTTCCGATTTTTTTCGCGGCCGTTCTGGTTTACGAACAATTCTTCCCCGAAAGAAAAATCCTGGTTCAACAAGATCGATTGGTCTATCTGCCGGATCAAAAAGAATCGGTTCCCTTGGAGCTGGAATGGGTTCGTCTTTCGGAAATTCCGGAAGAATGGATTTTATATACCGTTCAAGTGGAAGACAGAAGATTCTATTCTCATAGCGGATATTCGATTTCGGACATTCATTCCACCGTGGTTTCGTCGACGTTGTTGTTTCGAAAGATGCGCGGTGCGAGCACGATCACGCAACAGTTGGCGCGGACTCTTTTTCTTTCTCGAGAAAAATCGCTTTCGAGAAAATGGAAAGAGATTCAAATCGCTTCCGCTTTGGAGGAAGAATTTGGTAAGAATACGATCTTGGAATATTATCTCAACAGCGTGTATTGGGGGCGGGGGATGAACGGTTTGAATCAGGCCTCTCGTTATTATTTTCGTAAAAAGCCGATGGATTTGGAAACCAATCAGTTCAAGGCTTTGATTCAAATTTTAAAAAAGCCGGATGCGTATTCTCGCGAGGAAGTGGTTTCTCTTTCGAAGAATCTTTGAGAAGTTTTAGATTTTTTTTTAAATGTAGGAACTACCACAAACTCGGTAGAAGAACCGTGAAATGTAGGAACTACCACGATCCCATTCATTAAAATCTTTCGATTCTTTTTACCAAAGCGCAGATTTCCGCTTCCGATAATTCTTCCTTGAAAGAAGGCATGGTTTGATTCTTTCCGTCTCGGATCGTTTTATAAATTCCTTCGCGCATTTTATCTCCGCCGAATAAGAATCCCATCTTTAACCCGAAACCTCTGAGTTTGCGGGGTTTTGTCGGAAGAGATTCGTTCGGAGTTCCGTCCACTCCGTGACAAGCGGCGCATTTTTGTTCCCACAAACGATCGGCTTCTACCTCGGTGACTTTTAAATCGGAGAAAGGATTTTTCGTTTGTGAACTTTGGCAGGTCGGTAAAACAAAACTCGCGAGAATGAAAACGAATCCGATCGTAAGTTTTATTTTGAGTCGGGAATGTTTTTTCGATTTTGAAAGTTCGAGAGGGAATTTTTGGCCGTAGTTCCGACCTTTTTCGATGTTACGATGAGACTTAGGATTCATGGACGACGGTTCCCCAGGATTTCAAATGATCGACGACGAACTTCAATAAGACTTCTTGATTCTTTCTCGAATCTTCTGTAGGAAAAAGAGGATCTCCGAACGAGATATTGATCTTACGATCTCTAAAAATTCTTCCGAGTTCTTTGACGATTCTTCCGTTTTCCCAAAAATCGGTGCGAAGCGCCACGGGAATCAAGGGAACCTTCGCGCGGGCCGCGAGTTTGACGGCAATGGAATTGAATTCAGCGGGATTGAAGTCGGTGGTTCTTGTGCTTTGAGGAAATACGATGATCGACATTCCTTTTTTCAAAAGTGCGCTTCCTTCTTCCAAAACCGCCACTAAATCTTCTCTGGGATTGGTTCTTCCGACGGAAATCGGATTTCTGGAACGCATGATCGGACCGAAAAGATTGCCTCTCGTTAAACTTTCTTTAACGACAAAGGTCACCGGTTTGTATCGTGTCACAAAGGTCGGAAGTACGAAAGTTTCCAACGTACTCATGTGATTTCCGGCGACGACGACCGGGCCTTCCACGCTGAGAAGTTTTTCGATTCCTTCCACTTGGATTTTGCCGCCGCAATTTTCGATCAAATCCAAAATTCTCGCGGACGATTCGCACCAAGCCGGGTTGTCATAAAGTCCCTTAAGCGCCAAACTTCTGCTTCTGAAAATTTCTTTGAAGTAGCCGTAATGAAATGCGATATCCGTTTCTCGAAAGATCGAATCCAACCAGGAACGTTTTTTATCCGGCGCGGTTCGATACGAAATCGAAAGATCCTGTTCGTATTCCAAGGGTTTGCAAAGATCTTTTCTTTGCAGTGATCGTATGCTCATTCTCGGGCCGTCCTTGATACGCGCAAAGCGTGTGCGCAATTCTATTCTTCCGATAGAATGTTAAACCAAAAATCTTCGTCGGATTGAAAAGAGTTCGTTTAAAGTTTTATCGTCGAGCCGCTTCGGCTTTTCATAAGAACGGAAGAATCAAGGGAAGTTGCAAAATAGAATGAAAGAATCGTGAGGGCATAAAAAAACCCGGCAACGTCCTACTCTCCCATGCAGCGAACCACACAGTACCATCAGCGATGAGAGGCTTAACTTCCGTGTTCGGGATGGGAACGGGTGTGGCCCTCTCTCTATAGTCACCGGGAATCTTGAGGACATTGTTTTGCACACGTCCGCTTTGTCATTCTTAAATTAAAAGAATGGATGAAATTTTTAAACGGAATTCACGAATTTTCGAATCCGATTTTTTCCTCGTTTAAGCGGAGAATTTCTTCGATCGCAATTTCGGCCGCGACTAAATCCGCAAATCCGGGAGAATCCGGAAGCCAAGGCATCAAATGCCAGATTCCCAAAAGTTCCCGATCGCCGGGAAGAACGTATTGGTTTAAAGAAATCGTCTGAAGATTAAAAAGAAACGCAAGGGTTCCGTTCGAATTTTTTTCCGAATCTTTCAACGCGATCGTGAGAATGTTTTGTTCTCCCGGAAATCGATTGACTCTTACATGACGCATAACGTGTATCGGAAAAAATCTTTCCGAAAATAAAAAGTTCGATAGGATCGGAAGTCTCGTTTTGTATCGGATTCTCAATCCAGAAGAATTTACGGTCAACTTAAGACTTTTAGTCATCACAAAGACGAAACTCAAGGTGAAAATTCCTAAAAACAAAATCGAAAACGGAATCATAAAAAGAAGAAAGATCGGTTCCGCTTCTTTGATCGGAAAGAAAATCATCGCCCAAATTCCGTAAAAGATTCCCGCGACCAACGCGATCGTGATTTTTTCCTTTGTCGTTTGGCGTTTAAGCAACTCGACTTCCGTTCCATTTTCGGTTCGATTTAACTTTAGAAATTTTGAATCCGGTTTTACGATTTCGTCGTAGGTCGTAGAGGAGGATGGTTTAAAATTCGATTCAGATGTTTCAAAACCTTCTTTCGAATCATCCGATACGGGAAGGGAAACTATAGATCGGAAAAGAATTAGATTTTTCTTAAGTTCTTCCTTGTTTGAATACGTTTCCAGGATATAAAAGGCCCCGTCCGATTTTAAAAGAAACAAATCCCAATAAACTCCGGAACCTGTTCCCGAATAAGAGGAAGAGCTCGTGGTTCCTCTCTGCGATATCATTCTTTTTTTGATTTTGTAACCTACGAAATCTCCGAGGTTTAGATTTACGATCGCTTGTGCAGTCTCGGAGATGGAATAGATTTCATTGACCGAATCCAATTCTTCCGTCCGAATCGAATCCTTTGTTTTTCGATATGTTCGGATTGTTGAAATCAACAGAAACAAAAATGAAAAACAGAAAAATAAAATCATTCCGGGAGTTAAATATTCTCCCTCGGAAAATCGAACTGCCGCGTACAACGCGGCGCCGATCGAAAACAAGATCACGAATAACAATAGAAAGATCAGAAAACATCCGGAAATTCCGGAAAAGCGATACGGATTCCGAGAAATTTTTTTTGCGCGAGAAGATTCGAAATTCCAAGACGACAATCGGGCCACCTCATTTTTGTTATACGTCTTTTCGTAGAAGGTTGGATACTTCCGTTTCGAAAAATAAGAACGATAAATTATTTCCTTTCGGGGCTCGGTCAAGCGATAAAACCCCGGTTTGCAGATTTCGATTTTTCATCCGGATTCAAGATTCTTACTTTTTAAAAGTTGTATCCTTTACGACTTCCTTTGGAAGCCTTGTAGAAAGAGCTTTTTAAAAAGCCGAAACTCGTTTTAAAACGAAATTCTTTATAAGAAAGATCATGGAGGCCGCATGGCGCAGTTTGAGAACGTTACTATAATTAAAAAAGCGAATGTTTACTACGACGGAAAAGTAACGAGCAGAACCGTTCTGTTTCAAGACGGAAGCAAAAAGACTTTGGGGATTTTAATGCCCGGAGAATACGACTTCGGAACCGACGAAAAGGAAATCATGGAAATTCTCGACGGAGAAATGCTTGTGAAACTTCCGGGTCAGGATTCTTGGAAAGAAATCAAGGGCGGACAATCCTTCGAGGTTCCTGCAAAATCGAGATTTCAAATGAACGTAAAAACGATCAGCGATTATTGCTGTTCTTATATCGCTTAAAAAAACAAAAGCCGAGGTTGATTCCTCGGCTTTTTATTCTTCCTCTCCGTTCTTCATTCGAAAAACGGAATTCGTTTAACAAATCACTGATAACTTTCGATCGGAAGACAGGAACAAACCAGGTTTCTATCCCCGTACACGTTATCCACTCTTCCCACGTAAGGCCAGAATTTGTGATCCTTCAGCCAAGAAGCGGGGTAAGCCGCGCGTTCTCTCGGATATAAGTGATCCCAACGATCCGAAGTTACCATCGCAGCTGTGTGCGGAGAATTCTTCAGCGGGTTATCCGTTTTGTCCAAGGTTCCGTTTTGAACATCCAAAATCTCCTGATGAATCAAAAGCATCGCTTCGCAGAAACGATCCAATTCTTCCAAGGATTCGGATTCGGTCGGTTCGATCATTAAGGTTCCGGGAACGGGAAAGGACATCGTCGGCGCGTGAAATCCGTAATCGATCAATCGTTTCGCAACGTCTTCCACTTCGATCCCTGCGGTTTTTTTGAAAGGTCTTACGTCGAGAATACATTCGTGAGCGACAAAACCGTTCTTTCCTTTGTAAAGAACGGGATACGCTTTTTCCAAACGTTTTGCGATGTAGTTCGCGTTTAGGATGGATATACGAGTCGCGTTCGTAAGTCCTTCCGAACCCATAAGCGCGACGTAAGTCCAAGAGATCAACACGATGCTCGCGCTTCCCCAAGGAGCCGCAGAAACCGCGCCGTGTTCGTTTCCGGTCGTGTTGTCCACAAGCACGTGGCCGGGTAAGAATGGAACGAGATGTTTCGCAACGCCGATCGGTCCGACGCCGGGACCGCCACCTCCGTGAGGTATGCAAAAAGTCTTATGTAGATTGAGGTGACAAACGTCCGCACCGATTTCACCCGGACTTGTTAATCCGACTTGAGCGTTCATGTTCGCTCCGTCCATATAAACCTGTCCGCCGTGTGCGTGAACGATCTGACAGATTTCTTTTACGGATTCTTCGAACACGCCGTGTGTGGAAGGATAAGTGATCATCAAAGCCGCGAGATCGTCCTTGTGTTCTTCCGCTTTGGTTTTGAGATCTTCGAGGTCCACGTTTCCGTTTGGATCGCAGGAAACTACGACGACTTTAAAACCCGCCATCGCCGCGCTTGCGGGATTGGTTCCGTGCGCGGAGATAGGAATCAGACAAACGTTTCTATGAGCTTCTTTTCTGCTTTCGTGATATCTTCGGATCGCCAACAGACCGGCGTATTCTCCTTGAGAACCCGCGTTCGGTTGAAGAGAAACTCCCGCGAACCCCGTGACTTCACAAAGCCATTTTTCGAGTTGTTCGAAGATGATTTTATAACCTTTGGTTTGATCGGCGGGTGCAAACGGATGAATCGCCCCGAACTCCGGCCAAGTTACCGGATACATTTCTGTAGTCGCATTGAGTTTCATCGTGCAGGAACCGAGAGGAATCATCGACGTCGTCAACGAAAGATCTCTGGATTCCAATTTACGGATATAACGTAGCATTTTCGTTTCGGTATGATGCGATTGAAAAACGGGATGTGTTAGATACGAAGTATTTCGTTTTAAGGAATCGGAAACCTTTCCGGAACCCGAAAAAAGTTTTTCGACATCCACATTCTTCGCTTCGAAAATTTCGAACAAATCCTTGAGGTCTTCGACGTTCACGGTTTCGTCTAACGCGATTCCGATTCTTCCGTCTTTGTATTCCCGTAAATTGATCTTTCTGGCGCGGGCCTTGTCGAGAATTCCCTTCGCTTTCGCTCCGGCCTGAATCGTAATCGTATCGAAGTAAGAATCGTTGGTGATCGTAAAACCCGCCGACTTCAACGCGTCCGCAAGAATCGCGGTAAACTTATGAATTCGAGTCGCGATGTCTTTTAAACCTTCCGGTCCGTGATAGACCGCATACATGGAAGAAATCACCGCGAGTAAAACCTGAGCGGTGCAAATATTGCTCGTAGCCTTGTCTCTTCGGATATGTTGTTCTCTGGTTTGTAAGGAAAGTCTGAGTCCTGGATTTCCCTGTGAATCTTTGGAAACTCCGATCAGACGACCGGGCATACTGCGTTTGAATTCGTCCTTGGTCGCGAAATAACCCGCGTGCGGTCCGCCGAATCCCAGAGGAAGTCCGAATCTTTGAGACGAACCGACCGCGATGTCCGCGCCCATTTCTCCCGGAGATTTGAGAATCGTAAGAGCCAATAAATCTGCAGCAACTGTGGAGACCGCGCCCACGTTATGCGCTCTTTGAATAAAGGAAGTATAATCGATTACCTTTCCGTCGGTTGCGGGATATTGAAGAAGAACTCCGAAAAAATCCTCGTTGAGTTCGAGGGATTCGTGATTTCCGATCACAACTTCGATTCCGAGAGGATTGGCTCTCGTTACGACGACGTCCACGGTTTGAGGATGACAAAGTTCCGACACGAAGAATTTTTTAGCGGTTTCATTCTTACGAACGGAATAGGCGAGAAACATCGCTTCGGCCGCCGCGGTTCCTTCGTCGAGAAGGGAAGCGTTTGAAATTTCAAGACCGGTAAGATCGATGATCATCGTTTGGAAATTCAAAAGAGCTTCCAAACGTCCTTGGGAAATCTCCGCTTGATACGGAGTATAAGCCGTATACCAACCCGGATTTTCCAGAATGTTTCTTTGAATCACGCCGGGAACGATACAAGCGTTATAACCCGCGCCGATATAAGAACGAAAAACCTGATTTTGAGAAGCGATAAGTTTTAGATCCTGAAGAATCTTGTGTTCCGTGGAAGCCTTAGGAAGATCCAAGGATTTCTTCAGTCGAATACCGGCGGGAACCGCCTTGTCGATCAATTCTTCCAGAGAAGAAAGTCCCAATTCTTTCAGCATTTCGCCGGTTTGATTCGGATCCGGTCCTATATGCCTTCTTGGAAAGGTATCCAACGGATCTAAGCCGACCTTTTCAAGATTGGATTTGGTTTGGTTCTGGAGAGTGGAGTTCATGTTCACCTGCTTCTAAATTCTATATATTAGACTTTGCTGTTATTCGAGTCCCGCGACGAGAGCCTTGTATTTTTCGGGGCTGAGAAGTTTTTCGAGTTCGGACGGGGAAAAACCTTTCACCTTAACCATCCAGGAATCGAAAGGTTTCGCGTTTACGTCGCCCGGATTTTTGGAAAGAGCAGGATTGGATTCGATCACTTCTCCGCCGATCGGAGCGTATAAATCCTCGGCCGCCTTAACGGACTCGATGGTTCCGAAGGTTTCGAATTGTTTGATATTCTTTCCCGCTTTCGGAAGATCCACGAATACGATGTCGCCTAACGCGGATTGAGCGTAGTCCGAAATTCCGATGAGAGCGGTATCTCCTTCCACTTTCACCCATTCGTGTTTTTCCGAAAATAGATAACCTGCCGGTGCCTGTGTTTCTGCCATGATCCGTTTTTCCTAATTTAATTTTTTCTGATACTGCCTGGGATAAAAGGCTTTGTCGTTATGATAGCTTGTTTGGGTTGTTCGCGAATTTCAATCTGAATCGGTTCGCCGTCCTTGATTTTTTCCGCACGGATCAAAGCTAAACCGATTCCCTTTTTTAAAGAAGGTGAGAATGTGCCCGACGTCGTTTTACCGATTTCGTTTCCGTTGGAATCCAACACGCGAAAATTCTCCCTTGGAACTCCCGCTTCCGTTAATGCGAACGCGACGATTTTGGAACTCGGTCCGTTTTTTTTCTGAGAAAGAATTTTCTCGGACGAAAAGTAAGAATTCTCCTTTTCCTTAACGATCCAACCGATTCCCGATTCGATCGGAGTCCAAAGATCGTTGAGTTCGTGTCCGTACAGAGGATACTTCGCTTCGATTCTCAATGTGTCTCTCGCGCCAAGTCCGCAGGGAAGAAGTCCGTACGGTTTTCCGAATTCCAAAAGTTCGTTCCAAAGTTTTAAACCGAGAGGGATGGAAGAATAAATTTCGAAACCGTCTTCGCCGGTGTAACCGGTTCTAGAAACGATGATCTCCTCTCCTTGATGATTCAATAATGCAAAGTGATAGTATTTAACGGAGTCCAATTCTCTGTTCAAGAATTTGGAAAAGATTTCGTTCGCTTTAGGACCTTGTAATGCGATTTGATGCCAACGTAAACTTTGATCGTCGACTTTTACGCCCGAAGAAGGAAGATGTTTGAGCAAGTGCGCGTTCACGGCTTCGTAGTTCGAAGCGTTGGAACAGATCATATATTTTTCGGGGGAGAATTTGTAGATCGTTACATCGTCCACAAGTCCGCCTTGTTCGTTCAAGACCGCGTTGTATTGAACTTGAAAATCGGAAAGGGAAGAAACGGAGTTGCAGGTAACGGATTCCAAAAAGTCGAGAATGGATTTCGGTTCTCCCGTTACGAAAATTTCACCCATGTGAGAAACGTCGAAAAGACCGGCCGCTTCCCGAGTGGCGTTGTGTTCCGCGATAATGCCGGAATATTGGACGGGCATGTCCCAACCCCCGAACGGAATCATTTTGGCGCCCAGGGCGCGATGGGTTTCGTAGAGCGGCGTTTTTTTATCTTGGGACATAAGGCTTTCCGGGTACCAATTTTTACTACTTCCGTACCGGGACAAATGGATTTTTGGGTAAAAATTTCGGTTCAAAGGGCGTTTGGGGGCGTTTTCTTGCCCTTTCGATTTCTTTTCATCGGAGAATGCGGGGCTTTTCCGCTTTTTTTTTCGGGGAAGAATTATCGTTCGCTCTATAATAAAAATCAAAACAATGGTTTTGTATCAAATTAACTATAAACAAGGTATTGCTGATTTTAAAATGAATATTTTATTCTCAAGCTCGGGGAATATTCTGTTTTTTAAATGTTCTTATTCCATAATGTGTCTTTGATTCAATTATAAGGTGAACAGGGAATGATTTTGTAATTTATTGACTGAATTTTTGATTTCCTAAGATTCAAGGCATGAATAAAATCTTGCTCATCTTATTAAGTATTCTTTTGGGAAGCTTGCTTCACTCCTGCAACGATCTTTCTCCTCGCGAAAAGTGTTTGGATGACAACGGTTGCAAACATCGCGCGGAAAATTGTTTAACCGGACTTGCTATCGTCAAAGGTATGACGAACATCGGGTTTACAGGCAACGAATTGGAGCTGGCCGCTATTAATTGTAATTTATTGCAATCACAGTGTACGTTGAGCTGCCTTGAAAAGCATAAGTATTAATGGGAAAAAATTGAATTAGATACGGTGTTTTTTCGGAAAGAATATTTCGGAAGAGCATCGTATATCTCTCCATTCGTTCGTATTTTTAACTTTTGAACGAACATATGAGTTAATTCTCGTTTATAATGTTTTTATGATTTCTTGAACGATCGTCTGAACTGCTTCGATTTTATAAGGTTTATCTAAAACGTTTTTTACGCCTTCCTCGAGCATCTTTTCTTTCTTTTCCCTTTCGATATGACCCGAGGTGATGATCACCTTTACGGAAGGATCGAAATTCTTCAGTTTCGTAAAAAGAACGTCGCCGCTCATATCCGGCATTCCCAAATCCGAAATTACCAAATCGATTTTGTTTTTCGGGTCTTGATAAATTTCCAAAGCGTGTTTACCGTTGTTCGCGGAGAACACGCGACATCCGGACAATTCCAAAATATCTTTGAGAACGTCGAGAACCATAATCTCGTCGTCCACGATCAGAATATTCGCGTCGATCTTGGTTTGTCTTTTGATCGTTTCGGAATCGATCAATTCGCCGGCCGCGATCGCGGGAAAGTATAAGTGAAATTTCGTTCCTCGATTCGGAAAGGATTCCACGTCGATAAAACCGAAATGATTTTTTGTGATCGTGTCCACGATCGAAAGTCCCAAGCCCGTTCCTTTTCCTCTTTCTTTGGTCGTAAAGAAGGGTTCGAAAATTTTGTCTTTAGTCGCGGAATCCATTCCCTTACCCGTATCGATTACGTGAATACAAACGTATTGATTAGCAGTTCCAGATAAGAATTTTTTTCTTACCTCGTCGCCCGAAACCGTAGTTTCTTGAATCGTAATCTTTCCGCCGTCGGGCATCGCGTCTCTTGCGTTTAAAGCCAAGTTAAGAATCACCTGATGAAGATGGCCGCTGTCCCCGAGAATGATTCCGTTTGCGAGATCGATTTTCGTTTCGATCGTGATGTTTTTCGGAAGAGAAAACGCGAGAATGTCCGTAACTTCCTTGATGATATGCGAAATGGAAACCGGCTTGAGTTCGGACGAGCCTGGACGAGAAAAAAGAAGAAGTTGTTTCGTGATCGATCCGCCTCGTTTGGCCGCTTCTATGATTCTGGTTACGTGTTTGTTCAGATCGGAATTCTTATCGATTCTGAGTTCCATAACCTCCGCGCTTCCGAGAATCATAGTCAATAAGTTGTTGAAGTCGTGGGCGATTCCTCCCGCGAGCAAACCTAGGCTTTCCATCTTCTGAGCTTGTCGAACGATCTCTTCCGTGATTTTTCTTTCGGAAATATTTCTGACGATTCCCTGTAGAAAACCGTTTTCCAAATATCTTGCGTTGATTTCCACGGGCACGATGCTTCCGTCTTTGCGAACGAGTTTTCTTTCCGTTAGAACGGGTTTTCCCGCTTTTAAATCGTTCACACGAAGAGGTTGTTTTTTCAGGTCGTCCGGATCGATCACGTCCCAAAGATGAAGTTTTAAAAATTCTTCTTTGGTATAACCTAACAACGCACAGCCGCTCGGATTGATCTCGATGTATCTTCCTTCCTTATCGGTAAGAAAGATCGTATCCGACGCCTGTTCGACGAGGGAACGATAACGCGCTTCGCTTTCCGTTTTTAAATCTTCGATTCTTTTTCTTTCGATGGCGATGCCGGCGATATGCGCCAAAGAATGAATCAATCTAAGATCCAAATCGGAAGGTTTTTTCGGTTCGTAATAATAAAGAGCGAACGTTCCCAACACTTGGTCGCTCGGAGAAAGAATCGGATGAGACCAACACGCTCTGAGATGAAATCGATTTGCGATCTCCGAATACTTTTCCCAGAGCGGATCGGTTTGAATGTCTTCTACGATCGTAAGTTGTTTCGTGTAAGCCGCGGTACCGCAAGAGCCCGACTTCGGTCCTATCTTTTCTCCGTCCACTAAGGCGCAATACTCTTTCGGAAGACTCGGCGCGGCTCTATGTCTTAACGTTACCCCGTCCTTGTCCAAAAGAAGAATACTCGCGTGAATGTTCGGTCTGTATTTTTCGATCGCCAACGCAAGAGTCGCGAGAATATCGGAGAGGGATTTGCCTTCGGAGAGTTCCTCGAAAACTTGAAAGAGATGATCCAATAAGAGTTCCACTTTTCTTTGTTCTTCCGAATCGGAAAGAGCCAACCAACCTTTGGATAAGAATAGGTTTCGAAAAAAAGTTTTTAAGAATACGATCGGAGAGGTTAAAAATTTAAAAAAAGTTTCGAAGGACGAAGACGCCGTTTCTTTTTTGGAGAATGTCGCAGTATCGATATAATGATGAATCATAGTTTACCACTTTCAATCCTGTCGTTTGTTATTTAGGTGACGGATCAGAAACGAGTCGAGAGCATACCTTCACCGATTTAAAACGGATCGCAGAGAAAAACGATACCATAGAATTCTAAAAAGGAAATCCCAAAGATAAAATAAGGCCGTTTTCAAACGGAAATTTCCAGGAATCAAATTCGGATTAACAAGGATCGTATTAAAGCGAATTTCTGGATTTGTTCGATTCTTTGCAAAGAACGCGTTTTTTACGCCTTAATTGTGCGGAAACTGTGAGGCGTCTGTTTTGCAAAAGCGATAAAATTTATTTTTCCAAATATGGAATTGAGACGAAGGGCTTACGCCTGCGTTTCTTCCCAAAACGAAAACGATTCCGCTTCTCTTTTGTTCAGTGTTTCGGGTTTTATAAGTTTGGAATTTTAAAACTTTAGATTTTTTGAATATTTTTCTGGAGAAATTCCGATCATGGACTTGAAGTCCTTGATAAAATGCGCCTGATCGAAATAACCCAAGTCAAGCGCGAGTCTGCTTCCGTCCACATTCTCCCCGTTTTCCAAACGTTCCGCGGCCTCGTGCAATCTATACCTTTGAATCACCCATTTCGGACTGACTCCCACATACCGATTGAACAGACGCTGTAATGTTCTGAGATTGACTCCGACTTTTTGGGCGACGTCTTCCGCACGGAGAATCTCCTTTTTTTCGAGAATCAGTTGAACGACTTCTTGAATCCAAAAAACGTTCTCTTCGATCTCCGGAAGTTTTTGAAAAAGAACGGACTCGGCGATTTCGATTCTTTGATCGTCGTTTTTCGCCGCGAGAATGGAACCTTCGAGTTTGGAAACGTCCACGGAAAAAACGGATTCGATCGGTATCGATTGATTCGTAAAAGTGCGGATCGGTTTTTGAAAAAACGGATAAAACGCTCCCGGTTTAAATTTGATTCCCCAGACGAAACCTTCGTCTTCGAGAAGATGCGAAAATTTTCCTTCTATGATTCCTTGGATTCTGGATCGTCCTTTTTCAAAAACGATGTGAACGCTCGGATGCGGAAGCGTTTGCGCAAGATACGGTTCCTTTCCTCTCAAATCCCATCGAACCGTCCAGTGATGTTCGATCAAGGATTGAAGACGTTCGCTCGGAAGATAACGCGCGTGTTCCGAATGAATTTGAGTATTCGAATTTTTTAATACTCCTCTCGGTTTGTCCGTTTTGATCTTCATTGCAATTTGTTTTCTCTTTCCTTTTCGGAGGAAATCCGTTTCATTCTAACTTTTATAAAATTAGAATGCGGTTTAAACGGAAAAGAATCAATCCTAAAAATATATGACATATTTTGGCAACTTTCCCGTGATAAACTTAAATCAACGAATTCGATTTGATCGAAGATTCTTTCAAGTTCGAATCCGATAGGATTTATACGATCCGATTTTTGGAAACAAAATTCATATCATTCAGGAAGTTGAATATGTCTTTGAAAAAATATACGGGAAGTTGTCATTGCGGTAAGGTGAGTTACGAAGTCGATTTGGATCTTTCTCAAGGAACGGGAAAATGCAACTGTTCCTTTTGTTCCAAAGTAAGAAATTGGAGCGCGACCGTAAAACCGGAAGCCTTTCGGTTGATCGCCGGAAAAGAGGAATTGGGAAGTTATCAATTCGGAACCAAAAGCGCGACCCACAAATTCTGTAAGAACTGCGGAGTCAGGACGTTTACGGAAGGTTATATCGAGGAGATCGGCGGAAGTTTCGTGAGCGTAAGTTTGGCGACCTTGAACGATTTAGAAATCTCGGACTTGGTTGCCGCCCCACTTTGGTACGCAGACGGTCTTCACAACAACTGGAGACAACAACCCGCCGAGATACGACATCTTTAATCGTAAATTCCGAGAACACAAAATCCGGAATCGAAACGATCCCGGATTTTATTAAGCGAAGTCGGTTTAAATTATTCTTTCAGAGCTTCCAAACCGTTTCGCGCGACCTGTCCGTCCTGAACCGAAGTGCCCCCGGAAACTCCGATCGCTCCCGCGATCTTTCCATCGATTAAAATCAATTCTCCGCCTTCCAGAGGATAAACGCCTGGAAGTCCGAGGATTCTAAGACCCATTCCACCTGCCGCAACGGAATCTTCCATCGCCTTAGTCGGTCTTCGGAAGTTGTTCGCGCATTTCGCTTTTCCTTGAGAGATGTCGATGGAACCGAACTGAGCTCCGTCCATTCTTTCCAGAAGAATTAGGTTTCCGCCGGAATCGACGACGGAGATGACCATCTTCCATCCGTTCTTTTTCGCTTCTGCTTGCGCTTTGAGAACGATCTTCTTTGCCAGATCCAAACGGATCGGATTTCCGTAATCCGGGAAGGCGGGTTGGTTTTGACTCATAACACTTTTCGGGTTTATCAGAAAGATACAAACCGTTGCGACGATCCACAATCTTGTGTACATAGAATTCTCCGTGTTCGTAAAATTGTTGTTTGGTGAAACCGAATTGTAACGATCCGATCGATCGATTCAAACGGGTTCTTGAATGTTAGTTTTACCTTTTGGGATTTGAAACTGAGGTCGATCTTGCGAAAGAATCGCTTCGATCGAGGCGGGCGGTTTGCGAAACGCAAAACCGTTTGAAGAAAGATTCCGAAGAGAACTCGAAATCTACATTAAAAAAAAGCATTCGTTCTTTTGTTTGTCAAGTAATGTCGAAGGAATTTGTAAAAAAAGCTTTTCCATTCTTCGAAAGCAAAAAGAATTCTGCGTTAAGATGAGTTCAAAATTCAAAGTTAGATTCCTTTTAGAGACTTCGTTCTTATTCGTTTTTTGTATCGCGGTTCATTCCTGTTCCAGCGCTCCGATCGTAAACAAGCCATTGGACGGAAGTTTGGATTTGCAGGGTCATAGAGGAGCGAGAGGTTTAAAACCCGAAAATACTTGGCCCGCTTTTGAAGAAGCTGTTCGATATAGGATGACCACCTTGGAGTTGGATACGGTTTTGACAAAAGATCATAAAATCGTAATTCATCACGATTCGGAAACCAATCCTACGATCTGTCAAAAGAAAGACGGAACCGAGATCTTATCCACTTCTTTGTATGAACTTACCTTGGCGGAATTGAAACAACTCGATTGTGGAACGAAAAAAAATCCGAAGTATCCCGAACAGGTTCCCGTTCCAGGCACGGAGCTGATCACGATCGAAGAATTTTTTACGCTCGTCGCCGATTTGGAAAAGAGAAATCCGAAACAACCTAAGTTGAAATTCAACATTGAAACGAAGTTTCCAAACGACGATAAGGCGAACCTTCCCGCGGAAAAAGTGAGAGATCACGTAACTCTATTGGTGCAAGCCGTAGAAAAAGCGAAGGTCGTAGAGAGAACTACGATTCAATCGTTTTACGTTCCCGCCTTGCCGATCGTTAAGGAAAAAAATTCGAAGATCAAAACGAGCGCACTTTTTTCCTTAACTTATTTTCAAGGTGCGATGATGAAACTCGGATTCGGAAACGGAACCCGTCAAAACGCGCTCGAAAAAACCTTGGAAGTCAAAGCGGATATCATTTCTCCGTATTTCTTATACGTAACGAAAGAATTCGTGCAGGAAGTTCATTCTAAAAAAATTTCGGTGATTCCCTGGACCGTAAACGATCCGGAAGAAATGAAACGATTGATCGAAGCGGGAGTGGACGGAATTATTACTGATTATCCCGATCGATTGATTCAAGTTATTGAGAAGTGAGAATATTCTAAAAATATTATATTCTAGAAAAAGTCGAGACGCGCAGCAGGCGAAGGACAAAAAAAAGAACGGTGAACGAAGTGAAAAACATCGAATCACCATTCTCCAGAGAGTAAGTGTTTGGTTTTAGTTCGTAATTTCGGATTTTGTCAGAAACTTTTTGTATTTCTTCGCGTTTCTTCTTCCTCGGATCTGATCCAGAATCAGGTTTCCGACTAAGGATCTCGGAATTCTCGGTTCTTTTCCGTTTCCGATTCTTTTAAACTGGGAACGGATCGCGGACATTTTGGAAAGCGCGTTGAAAGCGGGATTGGAAAGGCTCGGAATATTCACTTCCAACGTATCCAGATTTCCGGAAATGATTTTGGACGCGCAATCCGGTTCGAATGCGAAAGGCGTCGCGATTCCCACCACGTCGATCGCGCCGGAAGAGATCGCGTCTTCCATTACGTTTTTGGAACGGAATCCGCCCGTAGACATCAAAGGCATTTCCGCGACGGCTCTGGCTTTTTTTGCAAAATCTAAAAAGTAGGCTTCCCTTTTTTTGGTTCCGTTCGATTCTCCGCCTTGCATTGCGGGAGATTCGTAGTTGCCTCCCGATATTTCAAGAAGATCTAATTTAGATTTATTTAACATTCGAATCACTTGGATCGCGTCTTCTTCCGCGAAACCTCCGCCTTGAAAATCCGCGGAGTTCAACTTAACGCCCAAGCCGAATTCTTTTTTTGTGCGGGCTCCGATTCCGTTTACGATCTCGAGAAGAATTCTCGCTCTGTTTTCCAAAGAACCGCCCCATTGGTCTTTACGAAGATTCGTCAAAGGTGAAAGAAATTGACTTAACAGATAGCCGTGAGCTGCGTGAACTTCCACTCCGTCGAAGCCCGCTTTTTCCGCGACGACCGCGGCTTGTATAAAACGATCTATGATCTTTTTGATTTCGTCTTCGGTGAGAGCGCGCGGAGTTCCGAAAACCTTTTCGAACATTCTTCCTGGAATATGAACCTTAACGGCGGAAGGAGCCACCGGAGTTTCCGAAACGAAGCTGAAAACCTGTCTTCCGGGATGATTGATCTGCATCCACATTTTAGAACCGCCCGATTTTCCGGCCTCGGCCCAACGTTTGAACGAATCCAAATTTCCCTGATCTCGAACGATCACGTTTCCCGGTCCGGTCACCGCGTTCGGATCGACCATCGCGTTTCCGGTCAAAAGCAAACCCGCGCCGCCTTGGCCCCAGCGTCGGTATAAACCGATCATATCCTTTCCGGGCAGAAAACGATCGTCGGCGAGACTTTCTTCCATGGACGCTTTCGCGATCCGATTTAATAGAACTTGTCCGTTTGGCAGTTTGAGCGATTGGGAAAGAGGGGATGCGGATTTTGACATGTACATTCTCCGTTTGGAAATTCCTTTCCTACCCATCGGTATTTATTCAAGGAATCTTGTCAAACTATAATTCCTACCAGTTGGTATTTATTTTTCGTTTCGAGGATGAATTCGTTTGACCGCAAGAGGACGACTTTCAGAATGAAAGGGAGAATTTCGCCATGTCCAAAACCCTCGGATGGAAAAAATTACCCGAAGACGTTCGCAGAGAATCGATTTTATCCGCGGCGATGCGTTGTTTTTTTTCGAAGGGTTTTGAAAAGACTTCGGTTCAGGACATCGCCGAAACGGCGGGTTTGACCAAGGGCGGAATCTACTTTCACTTTGAAAGCAAGGAAGAAATCCGAGATACTCTCATCCGAGAATTTTTGAATCTGGATCGATTCGGTTTTCAAGATCCGGAAGTACTTTCTCTTCCTCCTCATCTAAGAATGAAGGAATATCTCGAACGTCTTGCAAAACGTCTGACGATCGAGGGAAATTGTTCTCCGCGTTTGTTTGCGGAAGCGACTTCGAGCGGCGGAAGTATGGAGAATGAGATCGTCGCTTTTTACGATTCTCTGGAAACGATTTTTGCAAAGACGATTCAAGAAGGTCAGGACGCGGGAAGCATCGTGAGTTCCATGTCCGCGATTTTGATCGCAAGAACCATTCTCGCAGTGTTCGACGGTTTACAAATTCAAGCCGATATATCTCCGGAAAAAAGAAATCTTCAGATTCGTGGTCGCGAAGTATTGAATTCTTTTTTTAAGAATCTGCTTTTGACTTTCGATCCGACCTGCGAAACGAAATCTTAAATCTTTACTTCTAAATACGATTTCTAACTTCCGATCGAAACCAGGAAAGAATGGATTCCGATTCCTAAATAATTTCCGAGCGCGTAACCGATCAATCCGGTCAGAATTCCGACCACCAAAACGCTTCTGTTTCGAATCGCTTGTACGACCGGAGGAACGAACGCGGGTCCGTAGATGCTCGAGACCGATGTGATGATCCAAGTATCGACGGGGATTCTAAATAAAATTCCCAAGATCAGATGAATTCCAATCGCCCCGAAAAGAATCGATAGTAAGATCAACGATACGGTTCCGAAATCCTTTTTCAATTCTTCCAGATCCGCAAGAAATCCGATCGCGACCGAAAAAACCAAGATGAGATAACTTCCGAATTCGTAGGTTTTGAGTTCTCTTACCTTGGAGTTGAAAGAGATTCCGATTCCCCAAGTCGTGATTCCGAGAAGAATGGAAGGCGCATACAACGAAGAGAAAATCAAAAACGTGAACGCGACCGAAACTCCGAAACCCAAGGTCGCCAACAACAATCCGATTCCGTTGGGAAGAATGATTCTTTTCCAAATCGGTTTTTGTTCTTCGGGGGCGGCTTCGACGTCTTCGATCGGAACGTTGTTTTCTTCTTCCTTTTTTAAAAACAAAGAAAAGAATTTTTTTCCGAGCGTTAATAGGAAGAGAAGATAAATTCCTCCGAAGACGACGTCG